>NZ_JACEQV010000013.1:0-170033 GCF_015356275.1 Pseudoalteromonas sp. PPB1
ACTCTACCCTGCTGAAACCTTTATCCCAAAATACAGACACAAAAAAACCGACTTTCGTCGGTTGATTGCTCACTTCCTGAATAAGAAGTGGCGAGCTCGGGACGTCTTTTGTGGAGAGTGACCCTCCGACCGCCTGGTTCGTAGTCAGGTACTCTATCCAGCTGAAATAACTCACACCTAATTTCAGAAACAAAAAAACCGACTTTCGTCGGTTGATTGCTCACTTCTCAAAGTAGAAGTGGCGGACGCGGGAGGATTCGAACCTCCGACCGCCTGGTTCGTAGCCAGGTACTCTATCCAGCTGAGCTACGCGTCCGTTGTTCAATTCAATTTTACTACCTGAATTAGTGTAGTCTTTTTATTTAACCACTTAAGAGAAGTGGCGGACGCGGGAGGATTCGAACCTCCGACCGCCTGGTTCGTAGCCAGGTACTCTATCCAGCTGAGCTACGCGTCCGTTTTACTACAAAGACACCATTTTAATAAATGGCGGAGAAGGAGGGATTCGAACCCTCGATAGGGCTACAAACCCTATACTCCCTTAGCAGGGGAGCGCCTTCAGCCACTCGGCCACCTCTCCGTCTTTGTGGGGCGTATAATATAGAACCGTGAAAATATGTCAAATACTTTTCTTGTAAAAAAGCACTGTATGGTGATAGATTGTTCAGCTTGGTCTGTTTTAAGGCACTTTGTCGATTATTTTGTCATAAATTAGTCACTTTTAGGGCCTGACTGTATATTATAGTGGTCCAAAAGAGTTTGCTTACGCGTGCTTTCTTCAGCAATAAAGGCATCTACATAGCCTAAACGCTGAAATTCGCTGATACAGCTACGACAATAATTCATCCTGGCTTGTTCGTGCTGTGATTTTGATTTTTGTTGCGACATGGTCTGAGTTCATTTGCATCCTTTCATAACCAAAGCAGTATAGGCTAAAAAGTCTGATATGCCAGTCGTACCCAACTAGCAACCATTCGCCGATTGTACTCCTGCACACTTTCTATGTATCTAACCTCTGATCTTACAAAAGTTTTATAAATATATTGAGAGTTCAACTGGCGTTTAGCAGAGATGTCTTACATAGATAAAAGAAAAGCGCCTAAGGCGCTTTTCTCAATTGTACATTCAATGTAACCGGACTAGTCAGCCTGAGGTCGCATGTGCGGGAACAGGATAACGTCTTTGATAGTCGGAGAGTCGGTAAATAGCATCACCAAGCGGTCGATACCAATCCCCTCACCAGCCGTTGGCGGCAAGCCATACTCCAGCGCGCGGATGTAGTCATCATCAAAGTGCATTGCTTCGTCGTCACCGGCGTCTTTCTCTTCAACCTGACGCGCAAAACGCGCAGCCTGATCTTCTGCATCATTGAGCTCCGAGAAGCCATTTGCCAGTTCACGTCCACCTACGAAGAATTCAAAGCGATCAGTGATAAATGGGTTTTCATCATTACGACGTGCCAACGGTGATACTTCCCACGGGTATTCCGTGATGAAAGTTGGCTGGATCAGTTTATGCTCAGCGGTTTCTTCAAAGATTTCACATAAGAACTTACCGGCACCCCATACACATTTTTCAGGGATCTTCACGTGTACTTTCTTCGCGTATGCCACCAACTCGTCAAAGTGGTTTTCTGGATCTTTAAAGATGTGCGCAGAGGCTTCAGCGTCAGGACCATATTTGATGATCGCATCAGCCATAGACAGGCGCTCAAACGCTTTACCAAAGTCGTACTCGATGGTCTCAAGGACTTCGCCTTCTGCGTTCTTGACTGTATTAGTCACAATGGTCGTGCCCAGTACATCCTGTGCAACGGTACGCAGCATGTCTTCTGTCAGGTTCATCAGATCTTTGTAATCTGCGTATGCCTGATAGAATTCAATCATAGTGAATTCCGGGTTGTGACGAGTCGACAGACCTTCGTTACGGAAGTTACGGTTGATCTCGAAGACGCGGTCAAAGCCACCAACCACCAGGCGCTTCAGGTAAAGCTCAGGTGCGATACGCAGATACATGTCGATGTCCAGCGCATTGTGGTGTGTCACAAACGGACGTGCAGTCGCACCGCCAGGGATCACTTGTAGCATTGGCGTTTCAACTTCCATAAAGTCACGTTCAGCCAGGAAACGACGAATGCCTTCAATCACTTTAGAGCGAATACGGAAGGTCTCACGCGTTTCCATGTTAGTGATCAGATCAACGTAACGTTGACGATACTTGGCTTCCTGATCCGTTAAACCATGGAATTTCTCTGGTAGCGGACGCAGCGATTTAGTCAGTAGTTCATACTGAACCATATCAACATACAAGTCGCCTTTACCTGATTTGTGCAACGGACCAGACACACCAATGATGTCACCAATGTCGAGCTGACCATATTTGGCTTTCAGCTCTTTTTGTACATCTTTAGAGGCGTAAGCCTGGATACGGCCTTTCATGTCTTGCAGAACCAAAAATGGCCCACGTTTAGCAAGGATACGGCCAGCCACAGAGACCTGATGATCTAACTCAACCAGCTCTTCTTTAGACTTATCACCAAACTTAGCCTGTAGATCAGCCGTATAGTCTTCACGGCGGAAGGTGTTCGGATGGCCATTGGCACTGCAATTATCACGAATTGCATCCAATTTAGCACGACGCTCAGCAATGAGTTTATTCTCGTCTTGGATTTGCTCTGTCATTTTTTAGCTCTTAGTTTAGCTTGTTGATTATAGGCCTGATTTCAGGCTGGCTTCGATAAATTTGTCTAGATCACCGTCCAATACCGCCTGGGTATTACGGTTCTCAACACCGGTGCGCAGGTCTTTAATACGCGAGTCGTCCAGTACGTAAGAACGGATCTGGCTGCCCCAACCGATGTCAGATTTGGCATCTTCCTGAGCCTGCTTTTCCGCATTTTGCTTTTGCAGCTCAAGTTCAAACAGTTTTGCTTTTAACTGTTTCATTGCCTGATCTTTGTTTTTGTGCTGTGAACGGTCGTTCTGGCACTGCACCACAGTGTTCGTTGGCAAGTGCGTAATACGCACCGCAGACTCTGTCCGGTTAACGTGCTGACCACCCGCGCCCGAGGCACGATATACGTCGATACGCAAATCTGCCGGGTTGATGTCAATCTCAATGTTGTCATCAATTTCCGGGTATACGAATGCAGAGGCGAACGAGGTGTGACGACGACCGCCTGAGTCGAACGGGCTCTTGCGGACCAGGCGGTGTACACCGGTTTCTGTGCGCAGCCAGCCATAAGCATACTCGCCGCTGACACGCAGTGTTGCGCCTTTGATACCTGCCACGTCACCATCTGTTGCTTCGACAATCTCAGTTTTGAACCCTTTGGCTTCTGCCCAGCGCAGATACATACGCAACAACATGTTGCACCAGTCCTGGGCTTCTGTACCACCGGAACCGGCTTGCAGATCGAGATAGGCATCATTGCTGTCTTGTGCGCCAGAGAACATACGGCGGAACTCCAGCTTTTCGAGCTGGGCATTCAGGCCTTGCACTTCTTGCTCAGCTTCAGCAAAAGTCTCTTCGTCTTCGGCTTCTACAGCCAGCTCAACCAGGCCTTCTGCATCATCTGCACCGCTCACCAGGTTGTCTATGGTTTCAACGATGGTTTCCAGACTGGATTTTTCGCGACCCAATGCCTGTGCCTTCTCAGGCTCATTCCAGACTGCTGGATCTTCCAGTTCCGCATTAACTTCTTCCAACCGCTCTTGTTTCAGAGCATAGTCAAAGATACCCCCGAAGAAGTTCAGTACGCTCGCGAATTTCCTTGATTTGATTAATCACAGGATTCACTTCAAACATTCACATTACTCCAATTTACGTGATGGTGACGCAGCCAATGGCCCACCTAAAGTGACCACCGGACTGAAAATTTTGCGACCACTGTGTATCAACACATTATGTAAGCGGTCTAAACGGCCAATACTAACAAATAATGGGCTCAGATATCAGCCCTTAAAGAGAACATTTTATACCTTTCTCGCAAATGTTAGCAGGCACGGATCTCCCGAACTATCAACTGCAAGGTAAACTTGCCTCTAAACTCATTGATATCCAGTTGATAAGCTAACTCCGCCATCTGTGCCGCGGTGTTTGGCCAGGCCCGCACATCTATGTTAAACGCAATCGCATCAACCAATTTACCGCTGGGGTGTTTAAGCACCAGCTTGAGATGTTTCTCTCCGACAATGCGCTGCTGCACTAACTCGAACACGCCGCTGAATACCGGCTCAGGGAAATGCTGACCCCAGGGCCCTGCCTGTTGCAGTAACATGGCAAAGTCCATATTAAAACACTCAGCTGGTAACTCACCATCTGTCAGTAATACCGACTGCTTATGCTCTTCGCTGAGGGTTTCGCTGACCAGGGCCTCAAAGGTGCGTTTAAAGTCGCTAAAGTCGGCTTCTCTGATGGTCAAGCCGGCCGCCATCGCATGGCCACCGAATTTCACGATTAAGTCCGGATGGCGTGTATTTATCTGCTCCAGCAAATCACGCATATGCAAGCCTTCAATTGAGCGGCACGACCCTTTAATTTCGTCATTGTCGCCCTGAGCAAAAATAATCGCCGGGCGATGGTATTTTTCTTTGAGTCTGCCCGCCAGGATCCCAATCACCCCCTGATGCCAGTCATCCTGATATAAACATACCGCATCCGGAATACTCTGCTGCGCAGCAACCAAACGCTCAAGCACCGCCTGCGCTTCTTGCTGCATGCCCTGCTCTATCTCTCGTCGCTCCTGGTTTAGGCTATCCAATTGTGCGGCAATGCGCCGTGCCTGATGCTCTTCTTTAGACAGTAAGCAAGCGATACCCAGACTCATATCGTCCAGTCGCCCTGCAGCATTCAATCTCGGTGCCAGTGCAAAACCAAAATCACTGGCGTTAAGCCGGGCTGCGGTGCGATTTGCCACTTCAATCAGAGCACGGATCCCAGGCCGGGTTTGCCCTTTGCGAATACGCGCCAGTCCCTGATGTACTAAAGTACGGTTGTTGGCATCCAGGGCAACGACATCCGCGACCGTCCCCAAAGCAACTATGTCCAGCAAGGATGCCAGGTTAGGCTGAGTCAGGCCCTGACGCTCAAAATAGCCCGAAGAGCGCAAATGATGACGAAATGCCACCAGCAAGTAAAACGCCACACCAACACCCGCAATCGATTTCGAGGGAAATTGGCAGTCGTGCCGATTAGGATTAACGATGGCGTCGGCATTGGGCAGTTGCTCACCCTGCAAATGATGATCGGTGACCAGAACAGCAATGCCAGCCTGTTTTACGATGTCTATGCCTGCCAGGCAAGAGATACCATTATCAACGGTGATCACCAGTTGTGGAGCAAGTTGAACTATTTGCTCCGCTAGTGCCGGACTTAGGCCATAACCCAGACTAAAACGGTCAGGAACCAGGTAGTCGACTTGTTGCAGACCAAACAGGCGCAGCCCCTCCATCAGCACAGCTGTGCTAGTTGCGCCATCGGCATCAAAGTCGCCCACAATGAGTATACTTTGCTGTTGCTGTAATGCTGTTTCTAGTAAGGCACAGGCTTTATCCATGTCCCGGAACAAACGAAAATCCAGCAAAGTGGCGGCACTGTTATCAAGCTCTTGGGCCTCTTTTACACCCCTGGCGGCATAAATTTGTTTAATTACAGGGTGAAGATGGGTGGGTAAATGACTGTCATCGACACGTAATCTGGGTCGGATCTCTGTTTGCATAACACTCTCTGAACTACCTGATGACGTGAAGTAATACCAATTTGCTTAATTAAGTGAAATTGGAATAAACCTCCACAAAGCAAAAAAGGCCCGCAGGCCTTTTTAGAAACGCTGAGAGTATACCTCAGATTTAAGATTTTTTGCTCGCTTGGTCTAACATTTTTGCCAACGCGTCTGCCGGTTGATAACCCGGGATCATACTGCCGTCTTCAAGCACAATAGCCGGAGTACCGGAAATACCAAAACTCTGACCTAGCTGATAATGCTCAGCAACCGGTGCCTGACAATTCTTTGCATCCGCAATGGTGTTACCTGCTTTCGCTTCAGTCATGGCAGATGCAGCATCGTCAGCACACCAAACGTTCATCAGGCTCTTGTAACCGTTACCACTCAGGCCGCCACGGGGGAACGCAAGATACTTAACGGTGATGCCCGCCGCCAGATAATCATCCAGCTCACGGTGAAGTTTACGGCAATAGCCACAGGTAATGTCAGTAAAGACCGTGATTTGGTGTTTCTCATTTTCCGCCTTGTACACAATCATCGAATCCTGGTACTCAGCGACACCACTTTTACGTACACCACTGAGTGCATCCTCAGTGATATTACGACGGTTTGTCACATCAATCATGGTCCCCTGAACCAGATACTGACCATTAGGGCTTGCATAGAATACCCCTTTATCTGTGATCACAGTCTTAAGGCCCGAAATAGGGCTGTCTGATACACTCTTGACTGTTAAGCCCAGATCCGCAAATTGAGATGCGATGGGGCTAACCGCCATTGGTGAAACTTCTTTGATTGTCTCGGCAAAGGTACCGACACTAAAAGCGAGCGATGCTGCTAAAAGTAACTTTTTCATGTTTTTCTCGTAAAATTGCTCTTGTTAATCACTAGGACCGGATTACTGCAAATAAATTCCATCACGACCTAGGATGATGTTGCTGATGAAGCGATTTCAGTCGCTCACTGGCAACATGCGTATAAATCTGGGTTGTCGACAAATCGCTATGGCCTAACATCATTTGTACAACGCGGAGATCCGCCCCATGATTGAGCAAATGTGTTGCAAACGCATGACGCAACGTGTGTGGCGATAACGGTGACTTAACGTCTGCCAACATAGCATAGTGTTTGATGCGATGCCAAAAAGTTTGCCGGGTCATGCCGATACCACGCTTAGAGACGAAGACAAAGTCATTCGCATGTTTCACCATTTGAGCTCGTCCAACCTTTAGAAATTGTTCGACCCAGTGCAACGCTTCCTCACCCATCGGAACCAGTCTTTCTTTGCCACCTTTACCACGAACCAGCAAAACAGCCTGACGCAGATTAATTTGCTCCATCCGCAGCCCCACCAGTTCTGTGACCCTTAATCCCGTCGCATACAACAATTCCAGCATCGCTTTGTCTCTAAGGCCCATAGGATCTTCCACATCAGGTGCACTGAGCAGAGCTTCAACTTCCTGCTCACTGAGGGTTTTAGGCAACGATTGCGACAACTTGGGCTGCGCGATATGTGTCAAAGGGCTGGCAGGAAGCACCTGTTTGCTCACCCAATAGGCATAAAAGCGCTTGAGGGCACTCATTGCCCGCGCGGTACTGCGCGGTTTCAACCCCTGGTCGACCCGATAGGCCAGATAGGCCTCCACATCTGCGTTATTGATGGCCAACAATGGTTTATCATCGAGATGCGCCACAACATAACGGACAAACTTATCCAGGTCAGCCCGATAGGCAGCCAGGGTGTTGTCACTGAGTCCCTGCTCAAGAAAAAGCGCATCCAGGAAAGATTCAATCAGCTCACTGTTACTGTGCATGGCTGAGTCAGATAATTCTATATCGGTCACGGGCCGCCTGTATCAATTAGTTACACCATAAGGTAGACTTCGCGCCATATAATAACAGCCAATTGAGCGAAGACTACTATGCAGATCGGGTTATTTTATGGTTCAACTACCTGCTACACAGAAATGGCAGCAGAAAAGATGCAAGAGATCATGGGTAAAGACATCCTGTCGCTCCACAATATCAAAGACGAGCCTCTGAAAAATGCAGAGCAGTTCGACTTTGTGATCTTCGGTATCTCAACGTGGGACTTTGGCGAGTTACAAGAAGACTGGGAGTCTCACTGGGACGACATCGACCAGGTCAACCTCGCCGGGAAAACCATCGCATTATTTGGTATGGGTGATCAACAGGGCTATGGGCAATGGTTCCAGGACGCTCTGGGGATGCTACACGATAAAATTGCGCCACAGGGTGTCAATTTTCTTGGGTACTGGCCCAATAGCAGCGACTATGAGTTTGAAGCGTCCAAAGCACTGACTGAAGACAAAAGCCAGTTTGTGGGCCTGGCACTGGATGAAGATAGCCAGTACGAAAAAAGCGATGAACGTATTGCGGCATGGATTGAACAAATCATGACTCAATACAGCGAGTCATTGTAATTTATCCCCTCTCAGATCTGCCATACGCATTGTTGGCAGATCAAACTCATCTCCCTTACAGCCATTAACAAAAAATATATACAAATATCTCTTTATAGTTCAGTATGGATTTTGTACAGCAACTGCAATTTTGCCTTAGTCGCAGCAGCTGTCGTTCATTAACTCAATTATAAAAGGACTAATCATGAAGCTTAACCTAAACAAAAAGAACTATAAGAACTTGTCTCAGCAACCACAATCAATCAACAACAAAATGACGCCACGTATCGGCGGTGGTCAGGGTGCATGTTCAGGCGGTGCAGCCTGTCATATGGACAAACAAATAGAAGGTGGTGGCTCTGTCTGTATCACTTGGTAAAACAGGCAAGATAACGGGACTGTAAACGTCCCGCTTTATGTCATACTCCGTATCCAATCCTACTCAGGAATCCTCAGTGTTCTGCTTTTGTTTGCTGAACTTTCCCGGAGAACATCCAAACCAGCGCTTAAACGCCTTGTTAAAAGCCGCCTGTTCGTTAAACCCTAACTCTCTTGCCAGCTCGGCCAGTGGCATGGTGCCCAGTAAGTCTCGAGTCCGCCTGAGCCGCTCTTCGGTCAGTAACTGTGAGTAACTGGTATTACATTGCTTAAGCTGCCTTTGTACCTGACGCACCGATTTATTTAATTCACCAGCCAGCCTGTCCAGCTGACAATCACTGAGATCGCGACGGGCAACCAGCATAATACGAAGCTGTGTTGCCACGGTATGATGCTGCTGAAGTTGTGCCAGTGCTTTGTCTGACAGACGCTGTAACGCCTCATGCATAACGCAATTCGCCCGTCTGAAGGGCAAGGACAGATAAGCGCGCTGAAATACAATCTGATTGCAATGCTGACTACCAATCACAGGGCAACCGAACCACAGCGCCAGCTCTGAACACTCTGTGTTGTTCAAAGAGCAGGTTAAGTAAACGCGCTCAGGCGCGACCTTTTGGGTTAACAAGGCACGCACTAAGGCAACCCAGGCGGTCATATTGCGCAAGATCACATGACGAGAGGTCCGTGAATTTGGTACCCAGTCAAGTACGGCCCAATCATGCTGTTGATGAAATTGTGCTTTTCCGATGCTGGCCACAAGCTGGTCATATCTGAGTAGCGCCATCAGCGCCTGATGCAAGTTTTCGCAGCTTTCAACCAGGTAGCCCAACACGCCATAATCTGCAGACTGGATCTGCTGGCCCAGGTGAAAACCAAACAAAGGATCTTTAGTCAGCTCAACCCCTACTTGCAATATCTGCTCATATTCAGCCAAAGGGATCCTCGCCCCCAGTTCAGCCTCCGTGTTACTTGCGTACTGATTGCTGTTTTCGTACAGCCAGCCTAATTGCTCCAGATAGAGCTGCACACTGGTGAAATAGTTTTTATCTAAAGTGTTTTCCATGTCGCATTTGGACAAAATTACGTCGCCTATTCGCAAGATTGCCAGATAAACCTCACTTACACTAGACAAAACTGTGAATAAGGAAAAGCCATGGTCAATGTTCGCTGCCACAGAGACATCGCCGCCACGCCGCATGAGGTAATGGAAACTCTGCTTGATCACCCAAGGTTAGATCGCTTTTTTAATGCCCAGTTCAAAGTCGTGCACAGTGCTGTACATCCAGCCATTCGGGGTGGCAGTGGCTGTATTCGCGAAGTACGTATGCTGGGGCTCAGATTCTATGAACAGATCCAGCATGCCGACCCAGGTTCAATTCGCTATCAAATCGTCGGTGATTTCCCAGTGAAAAAACACCAGGGTGAGATCCGGCTGCGTCAAATCGACAATAACACCTCAACCCGGATTGATTACCATGTGCGCTTTGCTCCACCCTGGTACCTGCCAGGCTTTATTATTCGCCACCTGATCACCCGTGACATCAACCTCGCACTGACGCGGCTGGAGGCCAGTTATGCTGTCCGTTGAGTGGATCTTGCTACTACTCAGTCCAGTCTTTGTGATTGCCATAGTGCTGGAATATCGCATCGCTCCCGGACACTATCGCCTCAAAGACAGTCTGCACAACGTGATACTCGCCTTACTCCATCAGGGCGCTGATCTGTTGGCATTGAGTGTGCTGATGCCGCTGTTCTATTGGTTGCATCAATTCGCGCTATTTGAAGTTCCCCTCACAGTTCTGACTGTAGCTGGCGCTTTCTTACTGCAAGATTTTCTATACTACTGGTTTCATCGTGCCTCACACAAAGTACACTGGCTGTGGTTAGCACATGTGGTCCACCATAGCTCTGAACACATGAACTTTTCAACGGCCTTTCGCCAAAGTTTACTCTATCCCTTTGTTGGCATGTGGCTATTCTGGACCCCGATGATCATACTCGGCTTTGTGCCTGAGCTGGTTCTTGCCGTCGTGGCCATTAACCTCGCTTTTCAGTTTTTTGTTCATACTCAGCTGGTTGGTCAACTGGGCTGGCTGGAGCGAGTATTTAATACCCCCACACATCACCGTATTCATCACGCCAGCAACGCCTGCTATCTCGACAAAAACTTTGCAGGCGTGTTGATCATCTGGGACAAACTGTTTGGCACCTACACGGATGTGCAACCTCATGAACGGATCCGTTATGGTATTGTCGGTAGTGCACCACAAGATACGCTGCTATCTATCAATTTCCATGAGTGTCGGATATTGCTCTGCAAACTTAAAAAAGCGAACGGATTCAAAGAGAGGCTAAATCAACTGTTGTCTTCACCACGGCATTTTGAGTAGGCAACAGCAGCCAGCCCACATAGTTCATCCAAAAAAAGACACTTAATAGTTTACTTTTCCACCCAAAAAAGTAAACTGCACAGTGTAGTTTACTTTTGGATCACACAATGAAAAAGTGGTTGGTTATTTTTGCCATCATGTTTGGCGCTATTACAGGGGGCTGTTCTATGATCTCTAATCTTAATGCACAAGTGCCATCTCAGGGTTACCAGTCTGAGCATTTTCAACAAGGCCGGTTTAAAAACCTACACCCGACTATGCCTGCCAGCCTGAGCAAAACGTTGGCTATCACCTGGCGGTTTTTTACCGAGGCCAAAGTTGCCGCTGAGCCTGAGCAAAGATTGCCTGTCTCAAAGTTAACCCGCGCGGAGTTAAACGCTTTACCAGATGTTGGCGTGCATATCATTAAACTCGGACATTCTTCGGTACTACTGAAAGTGAATGGGGCTTACTGGCTGTTGGACCCGGTTTTCTCCGAACGTGCTTCTCCCTTTTCATTCATAGGGCCAAGCCGCTTTCATCAACCACCTATCTCGCTTGATGAATTGCCTCCCATTGATAAAGTGCTGATCTCTCACAATCATTATGATCACCTGGATAAACAGGCGGTCAAACAACTCAATGCAAAAACGACTCAGTTTTTAGTGCCACTTGGCGTTGAAGGGGATTTGATCCGCTGGGGTATCGAGGCTGAAAAAATTCATTCATTTGACTGGTGGCAAGAGCTGCATGATCAGGACGTGATGGTGGCATTTACCCCTACCCAACACTTTTCCGGGCGTGGCCTGAGTGATGCAAACCGCACATTGTGGGGCTCCTGGGTCATAAAAACCGACCATGAACGTCTTTATTTTAGCGGCGACTCTGGCTACTTCCCCGGTTTCAAAGATATTGGCGAGCGCTATGGTCCCTTTGATTACACACTGATAGAAACGGGAGCCTATGATGCCGACTGGGCCGATATTCATATGACTCCGGAGCAAAGCGTACAAGCGCATCTGGATCTACGCGGCAAAATTATGATCCCTATCCACAACGGAACCTTTGACCTGGCCTTTCATAGCTGGTATGACCCTCTGGAGCGTGTACATAGCGCAGCGCAGCAGCAAGGTGTTGTGCTCAACACACCGACGCCCGGAGAAATCATCACCATTAATCAGGCCTATTTAAACCAAACCTGGTGGCAATCACTAATGGCGCAAGTGAACCGCTAAAACCAACCTGAGACCCTCGTCACTGGCACTTATATATTCTGCGTCGTGCTTAGACAATTGGCGAGGGTTTCACCTTTTAACAAAAACAGTGACGATAACTTGAGCGTATTTGCATCACAGATATCGCCCCCTTTACAGCAATGACTGACCACACTCAGCATTAATCCCCTAGCCTGCGACGAGCATGAAAATGTTTCACGCGCATTTGTGGCTAATTTATAGACAAACAACCATCCTCTCTCTCATCATAACTGCCACTATAAAAACAATAAGGAAAGCTGTTATGACACAACGCGTCTATGAACTGGACCTGCTGCGTTTTATTTGTGCGCTGGGTGTGGTGATCTTTCACTACACCTATACCGGGCATATGGAAGGGTTTGCCCCAATCGCCGACTTTGAGGCAGTCCGTGAAGTCACTCGCTATACCAATATGGGTATTAACTTTTTCTTTGTCATCAGCGGATTTGTGATCTTGATGAGCCTGCAAGGGCGCACACTCAGGGAGTTCTTAACCGCGCGTTTTATCAGGCTTTACCCTGCCTACTGGGCAGCATTGACCATCACTGCGCTGGCCACTTTGCTCTGGGGCAAAGATGTGTTTAACATCTCGCTTGGGCAGTACCTGACCAACCTGACCATGGCACAGGAACTATTTTCCGTTGCATCGCTGGATAGCGCTTACTGGACACTGTACATCGAGCTCAAGTTTTATCTGTGTATGGTCTTGCTTGTCGCATGCGGGCTTATGCCCTATCTAAAAGCCATACTGGCCCTGATCCTGAGCGTCAGTTTGCTTGCGCTGTTTTTGCCCTGGAGTAGTAACATCAATATGTTTGTGGCGATGTTTCCGCACTGGAGTGGCTACTTTGCCTGTGGTTGCGTGTTTTATCTTGTACGCCGTGATGGATTGAACTGGCAAGGTGCAGGTCTGCTGGTACTCTCGCTGGCATTTATGCTGACACAGTCGGTGTTGTTTGGTGCGCTGATGCAAAGCTGGTTTAATATTCCCTTTAACGGACCCACTATCGCCTTCATCAATGGGATATTCTTTGCGCTGCTGTGCCTGACCGCCCTGGCAAAACGTCACCCGTTCAGATTTCGTCGCTGGTATTACCTGGGTATACTCACCTATCCTTTGTACCTACTCCATCAGCATCTGGGTTACATGCTGTTTAACCGCTTTGGCAACGAACACAACATTGCCAGTCTGGTTGTGTTCACCACACTTGGCATGATAGTACTGGCAGGATTACTCCATTATGGGATTGAAAAGCCCATGGCACGCTGGCTAACACAGCGCACCAAAAGCAGTGTTCAGCCTGAACAAGTGGCTAACCAAGCTTCACTGTAGCCACCTTAATTAACACAATGTGCCTAACGCTCGGCAGAATAGGGATCTTCTGCCATCAGATAAGCTCTCAGGTCGGCTTTCTGAGGATGATTATTCAACCACGTACGGGTCTCGCGCAATCGCTGGTAGGTTTCGTCACCAAACTTATCCTGATAGATATCGGCGAAGTTCTGCTGGCTGGTGTCTTCGCGGATTTGCTGTTGCCACTGCTGAGTAACCAGTTGATTTAGTGCGCCAGCCAGCCCCTCAGCTTTCAGCAAGTCCCATTCTCCTTTATCTAGCCAGATGCCGCCAGTGGCTACGCTGTAATCAACCCGATGTGCGCTATTTGCACTAATTCTGAATTTACGCATCAAAGTACCGGACACAGGGCAAATCAGCGCGCGTTTGCTATCTTCTGCCTCATCGCCAAACTCAATATGTTCCGCAAATTGATAGTTAGGATTGCGCTCTTTCCAGGCAACATAATCTTCTATCAGGATCCAATCCCCCTGACAGTGGTCGCAGCTATGCGCCCGAAATAAGCCTTCAATGAACCCTGGGCGCAGCTGGCCTTCGCCACAACTAGTGCACTTCATGATGTCTCCCAATGTGTTTTCCATTTAATAAGCCAGAACAGTGTAAAGCAATTGACCTGTAGCCTCAATTTGCGAATTTCGACAAGTGCGCAAACATTATCAATCCTGTCTGATATACGCTGAGTTTCGTCGCCAACAACCCTGGTGTGCATCTTGAAGTGCTAAACTGACTAGCCTATAACCGAAGCGAGAAAGCATCATGACAACACGTATCGCCACACTCAACCACTATCAACAGCGTCTGCTGCGGGTGATTGATTATATGTATGATCATGTTGATCAGGATTTGGACGTAAACACACTGGCTGACGTAGCCTGTATGTCGTGTTACCACTTCCATCGCATATTTCGCGAGTTTATGGGTGAACCGGTGAACGCCACAGTAAGACGTATGCGCATGTTGAAAGCGGCATCCTACTTAGTTCGCAGCACACTCACTCAGCAGCAGATAGCAAAACGGGTAAACTATGGCAGCGTTGAAGCCTTTAACCGCGCATTCAGCCGTCATTATGGTATGACCCCCAATCAATTTCGCCAGCAACAGCTAAGCGATACTCTGCAAAGCGCTGCGTTTTATCCAGCTCAACCACAGGAGTACAACACCATGTACCAGGTAGAAAAAACGCAACAAAACGCATTAACCCTTATTGGCCTCGCTCATCAGGGAGACTATATGCAAATAGGAAAAACCTTCGAAAAACTCGGGATGATGGCAGGCAGTAAAGGCCTAATTAATGAGCAGACCCGTTACTTTGGCATTTACTATGACGATCCACAAACAGTAGTGCAGGACAATCTCCGGGCCATGGCCTGTATCACTTTGCCCCCAGGCACTGAGTTCGATCAAGACACCTTTGAGGCCGTCACCATTCCTGCGGGTAATTTGGTCTCACTGATTTTTAAAGGGGATTACAGTGAGCTGGAGCAACCCTACAACTGGCTGTTTGGCCAATGGCTACCGCAAAGTGGGCTGGAGCTGGTTGATTACCCTCCATTTGAGGAGTACCTGAATGATACTCGTGATACTGCACCGCAGGACTTGCTAACCCGGATCAACTGCCTGGTGCAGGCGTAGACAACTGCTGCGCCAACGCCCCCAACAGTGTCCTGACCAATTCACCTGCCTGCTGCTGCGATGATGCTTCGGTATAACAGCGCAGCTCAGGCGCATTGCCCGATTGCCTCAGGTGTACAACACAGTCATCATCGAGCAAAAAACGTACACCATCCAGAGTGCTCGCAACGGAGGGCACACAATCACACTTAAGCACATCGGCAAGCCTCTGCGGTTGTGTCTGCAATGTGGCTAACAACGAGTCTGAGCTGGCCCGTGTAACCCCTTGCAAACGATCGCTGGCAGTATAACGCATCGCATATTGACGCGTTAGCTGTGCCAAGGTAGTGCCTCGTTGCTTGACCAGATACAAGATGGCCAGTAGCGGGAGTAATGCATCCCGGGTCGGCAAACGTTCAATGACTTTACCGTTAATCATAATATCTGTGCCCAGCAAAAACCCTCCATTGGCTTCAAACCCGGCAACTGTGGGGTATATGTCAGCTAAATGAATCAGTTGCTCAATCACATATGGAGAGCCTATTCGTGTGCGCCTAACCTGCTTAAACTCTCCACACAGCTCCAGTGAGGTGTTACAGTTCAGCGGCACACTCAGCGCCTCAATATCCAGTGCTTTAGCACACAACAGGCCCAGTATATCGCCTCTGAGCCAATGCCCTGAATGGTCGGCTATCATAGGTCTGTCACCGTCGCCATCCGTACTGAATAACAAATCTAAATGATGCTCCCTGGTCCATTGCAGGGCAAGGGATTTATCCTGCTCGCTGACAGCTTCAGTATCAATCGGGACAAACTCACTACTGCGCCCCAGGCAAATTACCTTCGCGCCCAGTGCCTCTAGCACAGCAACGTATAAATCACGTCCGGCACTGGTGTGCTGATACACACCAATGGTCTTTCCGACGCATAAGTCAGCCGGAAAAACATCCAGCATACGAGATAAATACGGCGCACTTATCTTATGATCAGGGTCTGGCAGAGGTTGTATGTTTATTGGGCTTGGGACAGCCTGACAAGCCACAATAGCCGCTTCATCGGCTTTGTCTATTTCACCATAGGGGTGATAAAACTTAAGTCCATTGCGATCAAAGGGGATATGACTGCCAGTCACCATGACCGCAGCCCTCTTACTTCGTTGTGCACACAAGGCCAATGCAGGCGTTGGCAACACCCCGGCAAACTGCACTGTCACCCCTAAAGCATGTAACGCACTGACACAATATTGCGCTATCTTCGGGCTGGAAGGACGGTTATCCATCCCCACCACAACACCACTAAAGCCATAACGTGGTTTTAGTTGTGCAATCATAGCAACCATAAAAGCCTGACACACCTGAGCCGTAAACCCGTCATTAAGCCCTCTGGCACCACTGGTACCAAACTGAATACCACTTTGCGCAATGATCTCTGTGCAATTAGCTGTTGTCATGCGGCCCTCTGGTATAATCATCCTCAAACCGGATAATGTCATCTTCCTCCAAATAACTGCCCGATTGCACCTCTATCAGTTGTAAATCAACTTTACCGGGATTGCTGAGCCGATGTACCACAGTTGCAGGAATAAACACCGACTGATCCTCGCATAATAAGCGACGCTCTTCACCGATCTCCACTTCAGCAGTGCCTGACACAACCACCCAATGTTCCGCCCGGTGATAGTGCAATTGTCGCGACAAGCTGTGTCCGGGCCTGACCGTGATCCGCTTGACCAAAAAGCGCTGATCCTGATCAACAATGTCATACTTGCCCCAGGGTCGGTAAACTTCTCTGTGGTCTGTTACTTGCGCTAATTCACGATCTTTCAGCTCATCCACCAATGACTTAATCGTCTGACTCTGATTGCGGTGGGCCACCAACAACGCATCTTTGGTATCAACGACCACCAGATCCTGCACTCCTACTGTCGCCACCAAGCGATCCTGTGCGAGGACGAGGTTATCCCGCGTATTCAGCGCCATGACATTCCCGATATGGGCATTGTTCTGGGAGTCTTTGCTCAGAGTTTGCCAAAGCGCTTCGAAGCTCCCGATGTCGTTCCACTGCGCATTTAGGGGAACGACTGCAGCATGCTCGGTATGCTCCATTACGGCATAGTCTATTGATTCAGAAGGAGCGGCTAAAAACGCCTCACGATTGACTCGGGTAAAATCCAGATCAACTTGCGGCTCTGCCATCGCCTGCTCACAAGCCTGCAAAATATCAGGTCTGTACTGCGCCAACTCTTTTAAGTAATCACTTGCTCGAAATAAAAATAAGCCACTGTTCCAGAGATAACCGCCTTGCTCAAGATAACCCTGTGCTGTTTGCTCGTCAGGCTTTTCGATAAACGCAGCTACCTCAGCGCCTATATCATCGCCGGCATCATGAGTAAGGGGCGAGCCACATTTAATGTATCCGTACCCTGTATGCGGGCTGTCGGGCGCAATACCAAAGGTCACCAATTTGCCTCCCTGCACCAAAGCCAAACCCCGTTCAATACTCTGGCGGAATGCCGAAACATCACCAATGTAATGATCTGACGCCAGTACAAGCAATATTGGATCGTCACCATTTTTGCAGGCTTTGAGCGCTGCCAGTGCAATGGCCGGTGCCGTGTTGCGCCCTTCTGGTTCTAGTATAATCCCACCAGCCTGATAGCCTATGGCGCGCATTTGCTCAGCACAAATAAACCGGTGTACTTCATTGCAAATCACCAATGCTGGCTGATCGCTGCCTGGTTCAAGCCTCAGCAAGGTGTCCTGTAAAAGCGTATGCTCAGAACCCAGCTGTAAAAACTGTTTGGGGTAGCGTTCGCGCGACATGGGCCATAGCCGGGTTCCGGAGCCGCCACACAAAATAACCGGTAATATCATATTTACTCCCCCAGACATACTACACATATCACTGTTCAACTGTACCAATTCACCATTTTACTCTCAGTGTATCTGCCGGGGCAATGCTTCGTGCTTCACTCACGGTTCACGCTGATGTACTACACTCTGTTATCGCGTTACTGACCCCCAGATTGATAATCCGATGTATGATATGATCTTACGACGCCGTTACTGGCAACCAAGGAACTATCCAAAACCCAGCTGCACCCTGTGCAGGCCCAAGGAGCTTTAACATGTCGGGTAAGACCCCCTTTCATTCCATCGCTGTGTTTGTTTTCTTTTTTGTCTTCTTATTACAAGCGGGCATTCAAGCTCACGCCAAAGTCATGCAGCAACCTAAACTGGCCATTGTTGGTTCGGGACCTGTGGTCGCCAAAGGATCCAACCAGTCTATTCCCATCACCTATCAACACATCGATGCTGTGGATGTAGAATTGCTGCGGCTCAACAGTGCGCACGACTTTCTTAGCCGTTACTACCTGACAGACAAGCTCTATCCCAGCTCTCTGGATAGACTGCAATACGCCTACGACAGTGTCTTTGCTGACCGATTTACATTGCCCACCAGTACCAAAAAAGGTACTCAGTCAGCCCGATTACCCATTCCCAAATCCCTGCCCAGCGGCTGGTATATCATCGTATTAAAAGCCCCTGGCATGTTTAATGATTTACAGGCAAAGCACCTGTTACTGACTGATTTGGGTATACAGGCCAAAGTGTTTAAACGCCATGCCAGCTTTCAGGTCAATCGGCTATCCAATGGGCTGCCAGTCGCAGGCGCCAGGGTTAAAGCCTATCGCAAGCATGAACTACTGCGCGAGGCCAAAACCGATACCCAGGGCGCCGTACATTTTGACATCACACTAAACCGTGATGACATCATCGTTGCTGAGTACGGTGAGCAGGACAAACCTGATCTGGCACTGTTGCCCATCAAGGAAGTCCCGCTGGATTTATCCGAATACCAGATTGGTGGTCGACCCTATCAGGAGCAGGAAGCCTACATATACAGCAACCGAGATTTAGTTAAACCGGGTGAGACTTTACCCGTGAACATTCTTTTGCGAGATGCCGATGGCGTCGCAATTGTCGATCAACCCGTTACGCTAAGCGTAACCAACCCCTTACAAGAGGAAATGCTTCGCGAGCAACTGAGCCCTCAACAGGGCGGCTTCTTTAGTAAGCGCCTGCATACAGGAAAAAGCTGGCCTACCGGACGCTATAAAGTGTCGGTAATGCTCGACCCCACTGCTCAGTCCGCAATCGGTCATTTTGAGTTTCAATTGGAAGAGTTTGTGCCTGAGCGCATGGATTTAACCTTCAGCGGACAACAGCCATTTGTCAATGCAGGCTCCTCTATGGCGGTCTCAGTACATGGGCGTTACTTGTTTGGCAGCCCAGCCGCAGGCAACACCTTAAAAGCCAGTTTGGTTCATCGTGCCGTGCGTCATTATACGGGTCCCTATGCCGATTTTTTTGTGGGCGAAGATTTTTACCTGAGCAATCGGTTTCAGACCCTGCCTGATCAGCACTTATCCGAGCAGGGAACACTGGCACTGACCCTCCCCACAGTGCCTGCCGGGGCGCTCAAAAGTCCAGTAAAAACCCAAGTCAATTTAAGCCTGCTAGAGTCCGGCGGTGCAGCGGTGCAACGCCAGCTAAGTTACACCAGCTGGAAATCCCACCCGCTACCAGCGGTGAAACCCGCACAGGCGGAGTTTAAATACGCCACGGACGCAGAGTTTGAACTCGCGCTGTTGAGTCCAGATGGTCAGCAGCTAACAAGTGGTCAGCTGGAAGTCGAACTCAGTTACGACCAGGGTCGTTACTTCTGGTTTTATGAGGAAGGCATAGGCTGGCGTCGTCAGTCTCAGCCACAGTGGCGCAGTGAAGCCAGACAAACCGTCAAGCTAAACCAGAACACTCACACAGTGCGCTTCCCTGTCAACTGGGGCAACTATAGGCTAACCGTCACTGACGTAAACAGTCAGATTAAAACCGTTTATGACTTTTACGCTGGCTGGTATCGGGGTTATCAGCAACTTAAGGCCAAACCACAACATCTCACTGTGCAACTGGATAAAACCCATTATCAGGCCGGCGAAGTCGTAACGGTCGAATTGGAGGCCCCGGCTGATGGGCAACTGCAATTGACGCTGGAGACCGATAAAGTGCTGTGGTCACAAAGTCACACCGTACGCAAAGGAAAGACGACGCTGCGCGTGCCTTTAGATCAAACGTTGGCTCGTCACGACCTGTACCTCAGTGCGACCTTGCTCAGTGGCCAATCCAGCGCGCTGCAGCGTCATTTTGGGATTGTCCCTGTTAAGCTAGCGCGCAAAGATCGCGAGCTGGTACTTGGCCTGACTTTACCAGACAAGATAGAGCCTCTCAAACCGCTCACAGTCGAGATCCAGGCTAGCAATATGGCGGAAACTGAGGCCAGCAATAGCTGGGTAACTTTGTCCATCGTTGATAAAGGGATCCTGAACCTGAGCCGCTATTACCCGGTAGACCCGCATCATTACCTGTTTAATCAACGTCGTTACGGAGGTGATGTGGTTGATTTGTACTCTCGACGCTATGATAACCGCCCCGACCCGTTTGCACAGTCCCGCTTTGGCAGTGACAGCAATGAACGCAGTGATAACCGAAATGATAACCTGGTCGAAAGCAAAACCGTGATCCTGATGACTCAACCGGTGCAACTGATTGACGGCAAAGCGAGCATCACGCTCGATATGCCAGACTACAACGGCGAAGTTCAAATCGTCGCGACCGCTTTCAATCAATCTCAGGTAGGTCACTACGTCGACTCCCGACCGGTCAGCGCCCCTGTTATTTCAGAGCTCAGCGTTCCGCGCTTTTTAGTCCCGGGCGATGAAACTTCCGTCACACTGGACTTGCATAACGTCAGTGGCCGAAAGCAGACCTTGTCCGTCAGCCTCCAGCCTTCTGGCCCTGTTCAGTTTACCGAAGACACCACTTTTACAATGACACTGGACGACCAAGCACATTGGAGCAAGACCCTGCGTCTGGTGGTTGCCAACGCTCCCTTGTCACGCACCGCAACCGTACAAATTGAGTTGCAGAGTACAGACATCACACAAACACGCAGCTGGTCTGTGCCCATCAAAGCCATTGAGCCTGAGATAATACAAGCCACCAGCCTGATGCTCTCTCCCGGACAGAGCCATCAAATCAGTCCAGCACTTTGGCAGGGGTTGCACGTCGACAAGGCGGATGCAGGTACCCTTCACGCTAGTCATACGCCCAGATTACCTATTCGGGAATATGCCACCGCTTTGCGTGCCTACCCTTATGGCTGCGCAGAGCAGACCACCAGCAAAGCCTGGCCGTTTCTGCTCAGGCACCCGCAACTTGATGGTGCTTTACAGCAAGCGCTGCAGAGCAAACAGGCCGAGGCAGAACAACTAAACGACCCCCGCACACTGGTCAGTCAGGCTGTACAACGGCTCAAAACCATGCAAAAGCCCAGTGGTGGTTTTGCTCTGTGGGATAGCCAGGGCGCAGAGCATCCCTGGTTAAGCGCTTATGTCACAGAGTTTTTAACCCAGGCGCAAAGCCGTTTTCCGGGCACAGTCCCGCAAAGTATGCTCAACCGAGCACACTACCGCATGCTCAGATATACCCGGGATAACCTGGTCGATGACCTCAGCCAGGATGCGTATGAAGCAACCGCGGCAAAAAGCTTCGCAGCTTATCTTGCCAGTCAGCGCGGTCAGGTGAGCTACAGCGACTTAGAGTCTTTGCGGATCACCGACTATCCGTCCAGGTTAAGCATACTGCATATGGCGTCGGCACTGGCCAATGTCGGTGCTACCCAACAGGCAGCGTTACTGCTCAGACAAGCCAGCACACTTAATCGTACTGACACCTATATTGCCGATTACGGCTCGGAGCTGCGTGACGACGCCCAGTCTGCCCTGATACTAACGAGACTGGCAAAGCATACCGCATTGCGCACTCAGTCACGTGCGCTTCAGACAAGCTTGCTGGAACGACTGCCAGATCAAGCCCTGAAAACCTGGCTCAGCACGCAAGAGCGTGCCGCTTTGCTGCGTACTGCCGTACACGTCAATAAGGCCGACCCAGACCACCCGGTGCGACTGGAAATAAATGACCTGCAATTACAGCACCCTGCGGTGATCAGTCATACACTTACGCAAACGATGACACTACGCAACCCACATGACGAGCCAGTTTATGTCCAATTGATGGCTAAAGGCCGCCTCAAACTGGATCCCAGTATCGCTAATGAGATTAGTCCGTTTAACACCCTGGAAACCAAGCGTATGGTCAGACGCCTGTTTGATTTGAATGGGCAACCTTTGGATAAGGCCCGTTTCCAAGTCGGCGAGCGTGTGGTCGTGGTGCTTGATGTACAGCTCAAAGAGCCGGTGCCGGATGCACTCTTAATTGAGCGCATCCCCGCTGGATTTGTACTTGAGAACCCGGCACTCATGCAAGGGTTTCCGGTCTCACAATTACTGCCTGAGCACGTCACATTGACCTCCACAGAGCACACTGAGTACCGTAATGATCGATATGTTGCGGCACTCAAGCTCACGACCCAAAAATACCAGTTTGCTTATGTACTGCGAGCAGAGGTGCCCGGTATTTACCAGGTACCGCCAAGTTACCTGGAATCTATGTATCGACCTCATAAACATGTCATTTATTGGCAGTATCCGTATCAATTAAAGGTTGAGCGCTGATATGTCACAGAGGCACCAACGTGATATCTGCTAGGCCAATACGACCTCCTGGCCACCCCGCTCGAATTATTCTGGCGATTGGGGGGCTGGGTCTGCTGCTACTAAGTTGGCTGGACTGGCGATACCCATTACCCCGGCCCTATCCGGATGGTCCGGCTACTGTGGTGACGGCACGTGATGGGCAACAATTACGCGCCTTCAGCGACAACCGGGGCGTGCATCGCTATCGAATCACCCTGGAGCAGGTTGATCCATTTTATGTGACTGCCCTGCTGGATTACGAAGATCGCTGGTTTTACTATCACCCCGGCGTCAACCCACTGGCACTGTGCAGAGCACTGTGGCAATGGCTGGCCAATGGCCGGATTATTTCTGGCGGTTCAACCCTGACCATGCAAGTAGCCCGGCTGCTTGACCCACATGAACGTTCGATCCCGGGCAAACTAAAGCAAATTGCCAGAGCCTTACAACTGGAATGGCACTATAGCAAAACTGAGATCCTGACTTTATATCTCAACCTGGCGCCATTTGGTGGAAATATCGAGGGCGTAGAAGCTGCATCGCGACGTTACTTTAACAAACCCGCCAGGCACCTATCGATTAACCAATCTGCCTTATTAGTCGTATTACCTCAAAAACCGTCCTACAACCGCCCGGATCGTTACCCCGAACGCGCAAGAGCAATGCGTAATAAAGTACTCCGACGACTAGTCGACAGCCAACTGGTAGATACCGAACAGCTAGCGCTATTGAGCCGGGAGCCAGTAAGCTTATCCTATGACGCTCAACCACCTCTGGCCCCGTTGTTAAGCCGTCAGCTAAAACGTCAATACCCACGGCAACATGTGATCCGTACCACCTTGGATCATACGCTACAGCAGCGCCTCCGCAAGTTACTGGCGAATACAAAGCACAGGTTAACCGGCAAAAGTTCAGCAGCCGTTCTGATAGTGCATAATCAGCGTGCTGAAGTATTGGCATACCAAGGTTCTGTTGATTTTCACGATGACAGTCGGTTCGCTCATGTCGACATGATCCGCGCGGTGCGTTCCCCGGGTTCAACATTAAAACCGTTTATTTATGGGCTGGGATTGGATCTGGGCCTGATCCACAGTCAAAGCCTGATGAGCGATATCCCCAGCAATTTTGACGGCTATAAGCCACAAAACCTCACCGGACAATTTAGTGGGCCAGTGAGCGCCAGCAAAGCTTTGCAGCACTCTCTCAATGTACCGGCTATTCAGTTGCTTCATAGGATCGGTGCCGAGCGCTTTGAACAGCAGCTGACCAATGCCCAGGTTAAGCTGCATCATCAGCATGCTAACCTCGCGGTCGGACTGGGTGGCACCGGGATTGAATTAATCGAACTGGCGCGCTTGTATCGCGCTCTGGCAAGTCAAGGCAAAGTCAGGGACTTATCTCTTATCGCACACAACCCCCGTTATCCGCGTTCGGGATATGCTTTGCTTTCCCCTGCTGCCAGCTGGATCACATTTGAGATGCTTAGTCAGTTGTCGGCACCGGATCGGGTCGTCCCCAGCAATCGTCGCAAAATCGCCTGGAAAACCGGCACCAGCTATGGTTACCGGGATTTCTGGGCAGTTGGTGTCAGCGCAGACTACACGGTGGCAGTCTGGGTCGGTCGCCCTGATGCCAGCCCGATAGTCGGATATTTGGGAGCAACACGCGCTGCGCCTTTGATGTTTGACGTATTCGACTTACTTCCAGCAGATGTACATCGCCTGGCTTTACCTGATCAGGTCAAGCCAGTACAGATCTGCTGGCCGGGTGGTCTGGCACATCAAAATACCCCTGACAAGGCTTGCCATACACAATTATCAGCCTACACCCTCAATGGCATGACACCACCCACAATGCACAGCCAGGGACATTTTGTTACAGAACCAGGCTGGCCTGACGACCTTGCCAGCTGGCTAGCACGGAATAATACCCCCACTCAACAGGCTGGCAACGACCAGATACGTATCGTCCAGCCACGCACTGGTCAGCATTATTATCGTCAGCAAGTATCAAAAATAGAGTTAACGGTATCGGGGGGAGGTGATCCGCAAAATAATGCAGTTCGCTGGTATATCAATCATGAACCACATGCCTCAACCACGCTGCCTTTGTCTGATTATCAGGGCAATGTGGTGATCACGGCTTGCTTTGCTGAGCACTGTGACCAACAAAACATCGTCATACATCCCTAAGATAGGTACCACATTATTGCATTGCGGTTTTTAGATAGCCCACCACAGTGTGTAAATCAACCAGGCGTTGTTGTGCTTCTTCTTTGCTTATTCCCTGGATGGCTTCATAATCATCAAGGAAGATGGCACTGTCATAATCACCCGTTGTGGCGTTTTTAACGTACACCAGTACGTAGCAATAACGCAAAATGGAATCCAGATAGCGGAAGAATTCGATGTCGTCGGCGCTGAGCTCCGGTTTTACCCCGCTACCAAGCCGATTAATAAACACCTGTTTAACATAAACACTTTGACTTCCCTTTATGTACTTAACAACACCGTAACAGCCACTGTTATTTATTGATTCAGAGAAGATATCTGCGACTGGAAGTAAGTCTGGCTGATGCATAATCCCGTTCCTGATAACATTAGTTTCATATAATGTTAGAACAAAATTACAAAATGACTATAAAATGACATTAATAAAACCCCAAAAGAGTGCATAAGCCCCCTTTTGGGGAAAGTTTAACCTGGCTGTGAGGCTACTACATTAAGTGTGTTGCCTGAGTCTGTTAGACACTGCGAGTTGCCAGCGCCGGAGACACTCTGGCCGCCATCCAGGCAGGCTGACACACTGCCAGTTGACCAACAATCAGAATAACCCCTGCGACTTGAAGTAAATAAATAACGGGTACTGGCGCCATATCAAAGTGATTAACCAGCTGAACATTCGCAAGCAGCGCGCAGATCACACCTAGCACAATGCCGATAAAGGTCACAATCGCATTCTCTGCCATACAGTAACGTAAAATGTCTCCCCGACTGGCGCCCAGTGCCCTACGCGTACCTATTTGTTTGCGACGCTTTACAATGGTAAAACGCGCCTGACCAAAAATGCCCAGCAATGTCAGAAGCACCAGCCCCACAATGACCCAGTACAGAGTCTTGATTGCCGCAGTCTCGGATTTGAACTTATCTTCACGCATCTGCTGATAGTCCATCAGTTTATCCAAATGGCGACCCGGTGTCTTCATTAGCTGCTCTACGACTTGTAGTTTTGCCTGCTCAAGATCCCCTGCCCGGGCGCGCACCAGGACCTTATAATTGTTGCTGATGTGTCGTAACGGAACCAATACCGTATTGGCATGAGAGTACCAGCCAGGCCAGACAGATTTCAACTCTTTGACCACGCCCTTCACAATATAAGGCTCATAATTCAAATACACAGTAGTGCCCAATATCGCACGCCAGCCATCCGGGTAAAAGCGCTCAGCAAACCCTTTAGAAACAATCGCTTGTGTGACATTTGCACTAAAATCTATCGAGTCTTGTACCTCACCTTCTGTCGGTGCCTCACCTGCAATTAACTCCAGCCCCATCGTGTCGATGGCATGCTCATCTCCGGTGTAGTAACCCGTGTAGATATTCATGTCTTCATCAGTTGGACCTAACCCGGTCAGTGCATAGCTACCCCAGTCGCTCAAAGGAAATGCATTCATGACAGTCACATTTTCAACACTGGATAAGCTACGAATATCCCGTAAATCCTGTTTAACCAGCGCGATCATTTCTTCCGGTTCACTGCTTTGTACGTTGGTCTGGAATGTGAAAATCACATCTTCATCCAGTCCACTTGGCTCAATCAGCAGTGCTTCCTTTTGGATGATCAGATATACCGCATTCACCAAAATCGTAAAAGTTACGGCAATTTGCAATATCAATAAGAGCGGCGCGGATTTAGCACGCCACAATGTGGTCAGTATCGGTTTTAAGTCATTCATTGTCTGGCTCCTATAAACTCTTTAACTGAGCTGAAGGCTGCGTTTGCGCCGCCCGATAGATTGGCCACAAGCCAAACAAAGTGCTACTCAGCACCGCCAGAACAACGGTCATCACCACCAGTGGCAAACTCATCTGCATTAGACCCGCGGGCAAATGTGCAAATATATCTGCAGTTATGCGCAGACCCAGTTGTGCCAAGGCCAGCCCCAGGAATCCCCCTAAAATGCCAATCAACACAGTTTCACAACCGAACTGCAGTGCGATGTGTTGCTTACTGGCCCCCACAGCTCTGCGTAAACCCACCTCTGCGCCTTTGCCGTAAAACTTTATCAACATCAGGCCCATACAATTAAGCAGACAAGCCACAAGAAATGCAGCGGCTAGCCAGACAGCAATAAAGTCGTCGTCTTCCACCACCTGATCTTCAATCAGCGACTCAGTAATATTGAAAATCTTACTCAGATTCTCCCGCGCAAATCGCCCACCACTTTTTTGCTCTTCCACATAGGCATTAATATAATCCATGTAGTCGCCGCGTTGCGTAGCCGCTTCCAGTTCAACCCAGTAGCGGATCCATACGCACTCAGATGCCAGGAAAGTTTCCAGTGTGCCATCACCCAATGGCGCCCAGCATTGCCAGCCCATTTCACCTTTCGACAACAGGTTATTGTTGATCTGAAACTGAAAGGGGGTGAACAAAGGGAAAGGCAAATTATGCGCATGATGTGGCCCATGAAATACCTGCGGAAGCGGAGACCAGCTGTCAATGACTCCAACTATTCTTGCCAGATGATTTCCGATATACAGGTGCTGCCCGACTGAATTAGCACCTGAGAACAACCGGTCGTTTGTTTGCTTGTCCAGGATCACCAATGCAGCCCCATCTCGGTCTTCCTGATCTGACCAGGGGGCACCATATAAAAACGGCACGTTAAACATGGCAAAAAAGTCATTGTTGACGGAGTTGAAGCGCAACATTTTGGCCTCTTTGTCAGTCTGACTTTCGCTGCGCACCATACTTTTGTACATCACCGCCGCACTTTGTCGCAGGCCTTTGCTGTCCCCTAACAAATTCATGGTATCCATATAGGTCAGCATAGGTGGGATCACTTCCTCTCCTTTTGCCAATTGATACGCTTTATCCGGGCTCCAGCTACTAAGGCGTACGGAGAAAACCCGATCACTTTTTTCGGGTAAGGGATCTTGTGCCATCATGATGCTGACGGTCGAGGTGATCATGGTGGCTGCAATCCCCATCGCTATCGTGCCAATCATCAGAATGCTTAACAAAGGCGTCTTTTTGAGACTAAGCCAGGCAAGTTTAAAGTAGTAACCGATTAACATACCCACCCCCAAGGGACAGATTGAAAAGTGGTTGAAATAGGTACAAACAAGTTTGACCGAGTTGAATTGGGCAGCATACTTATTCCTTTATTATTTTAATTGTATTTCCTTTCAATTCAGGTCACATCATGTGACCTGAACTTTAAACACTGCGTGTCGCCAGCGCTGGCGAAACACGCGCAGCCTGCCATGCAGGCTGAAACACAGCACATTGACCAGCAAGCAGAATTATCACTGCGCCCGCCGTCAAATAATCAGCTGGTACCGGCATGAGACCGAAATAGCTCACCAGCTGCGTATTGACCAACACAGCACAGATCATACCAAGGACCACACCAATCAAAGTCACTATAAAATTCTCTAACATATAGTAACGCAACACCTGAAACTGATTCGCCCCCAGCGCGCGACGGGTGCCAATTTGTTTACGGCGCTTCAGAATGGCAAACCGGGCCTGACCGAAAATGGCCAGCATAGTCAGGATCAATAACCCCACCAGAACAAGCTGCAACGTTTGCAATTCAGCAACGTCTGTTCGGTAGCTTTCCTCTCGGGTCTGAGTGAACGGCTTCAGCTTATCAATTTGCCTGCCAGGCGTCATGAGCAGCAGATCTTTAACATCCAGTATTGCCTGATCAAGCGTGTCCGCCTGTGCTTTTACCATAATGCCCACTTTGTCCCGAACTTCAAATGTGGGGGACAGTACAGCATGATCAAAGAGTCGCCAAAAGCTCCAGACCGCCTTGAGGTCGTCCACAACACCGATCACCTGCTGTGGTTCATTGTGCACATACAGCGTCTTGCCCAGCACTTCGCGCCAGTTATCCGGGTGTAATGTTTGTGCGAGTGCTTTGGAGATTAGAACCTTTCCGCCTGATCGTGCACCAAAAAAAGAGTGCGAGACGTCACTTCTTTCAAACCATTGACCTGCAACTAGTTGCAAACCCAGGGTATCGAGGCTGTCATAGTTACTGCCGTAATATCCGCTTGAGGTGAGCTTATCTTCATCAGCCGGGCCATAGCCAATATCGACGGAACGACCAAACCCACTCAGGGGCACAGAGGTCACAGGGATAGCATTATCAACACTGTCCAGGCTCTTAATATCGCGTACTACTTGCTCAAACTCAGCAACACGAGCCTCACCGGTTTCCTGTAAGTTAATAAATAAGGAAAACACCTGCTGTTCATTGACACCACTGGGTGCTGTCACTTTTTCGTGCTTTTGCATCACCATATAAACGGCATTGACAAAAATGGTAAATGTCACGGCTATCTGTAACACCAACAGCAAAGGAGACGTTTTACTGTGCCAAAGAGATTTAAGAATGACGGTAAAATCCTTCATGACTTCCTCCTACAAACTCTTAAGCTGACTGGATGGCTGGATCTGCGCTGCACGATAAATTGGCCACAAGCCAAATAACACGCTGGTCACGACAGACAGAATCAAAGTCATCAGCATGATATTCAGGTCCATTTGCATAACGGTGACATTGAGATAAGTGAATATTTGCTGGATTAGCTGCAATCCAAGCTGCGCAAATATCAACCCCAATACCCCTCCTAAGATACCAATCAGAAATGCCTCACAGAGAAATTGCCAACAGATGTCGTTACGACTGGCTCCTACTGCTCGTCGCAGTCCGATTTCACTGCCCTTACCGTAAAACTTTGTCATCATCAGGCTCATACAGTTGAGCAAACAGGCCAATAAAAAGGCAAACGCCAGCCACACTGCCATGTCGTTTTCGTTACTGAGGACCTCAGCCCAGCGCAGATAGTCATCAATGGTGAATAACCGGCTAAGATTCTCCCTGGCAAAACGACCTGTCGATTTCTGCTCATCAACATAAGCATTGATAAAATCCATGTAATCAGCTCTGTCTTCGGCAGACTCCAGCTCAGCCCAATAAAACAGCCAAATACAATCAGACGCAATAAAGACACTAAAATCGACATCTTCAACGTCCTGCCAACAGGACCAGGTTACGTCGTTATGAGAAAAAATCTGTTGATTAATCTGGTATTCAAGCGGCACAAACAGCGCCTCTGGGTCCTGATATGCCTGTGAAGATAAATAATAGAACCTCGGGATGGGAAACCAGTCGTCCATAACGCCCACAATTTGCATCAGCGACTCGCCCATCACAATATGGCGGCCCACCGAATTGGCTCCTCCAAACAACTCATCGTTCAGAGCTTTGGTGATCACAACCACCGGATTACCCGAGCTGTCATCCTGTTCAGACCAGGCATTACCGTATAAAAATGGCACCTGAAACATTGAAAAGAAATCGTTGTGAGTGGTACGTATCATGCGCATCTGCGCATCCCGGCGGTTTTGCTCCTCAGCCCGGCTCATTATTTTAAACAATCCGATAGCTGTTTCCTGTTTCGCCTTGGCGGCTGCTTTGAGACTCTGGGCATCCCGGTAAGAAACCATTGCGGGTATCTCTTCTTGGCCATCGACCATCAAATATGGCTGATCAGGACCCCAGGAGCTTAACTGCACGGTAAACACCCTATCACTTTTCTCTGGCAGCGGATCTTTGGTCATCATATAACTCACAGTATATGTCACCATAGCTGCAGCAATACCCAAAGCAATAGTGCTCACCATAAGCACACTCAGCAATGGCGTTTTGCGTAAGCTGAGCCATGCCAGCTTAAAATAATAACTTAACATATGTGTTCCTAAGCAATCGCCTGCTCTGGGGCAAGACGCTCACTCAGTACACCGTCTTTAATCTCTATGATCCTCTGTGCCTGACTGGCCTGCTCCGTGTCGTGTGTCACCATCAAAATACTCGTGCCTTTGGCGTTGATATCCTTAAGCAGAGACATGATGCCATCAGCCATTTTTGAATCCAGGTTACCAGTGGGTTCATCTGCCAGCAAAAATGCCGGGCTGCCCGCCAACGCACGTGCGATTGCAACACGCTGCTGTTGGCCACCAGAGAGTTGTTGTGGGTAATGATCTTTTCGACTTGCCAGACCGACCTGCTGCAAGGCATCCATAACACGTTGCTTGCGCTCACTGGCGCTAAAGCTGCGATAGCGCAGTGGCATTTCAACATTGTCGAATAAATTCAGTTCAGGGATCAGATTAAATCCCTGAAAGATAAAACCGATTTTCTCATTTCGTAAGCGCGACTTTTGCTTATCGGACAGACCTGTGACATCGTTACCATCGAGCAAATACTGCCCTTCGCAATATTCTTCCAGCAATCCAGCAATGTTCAGGAAGGTTGTTTTACCTGACCCTGAAGGACCAATAACAGCAACAAACTCGCCCTGCTGAACTTCTAGGTCAAATGGTTGCAGCGCTTGAGTTTTTACCGTATCCGTGTAATAAGCCTTCGCCAGTTTTGACATTTTAAGCATTAAAATTTCCTTATGGATTGTCTTTATTCTTGTAATTCTGGAGCTCGTTCACTCCTACAGCGACAGGCACACAAGACATGCCTGCCCTCAGGACAACGCGCTGGCAGCTTGAGAAGCTTGTGTCTAAAATTAAGCACATAAGCTATCCGCCAGCGAACTCAAGAAGGTACACAAAAAAACATTTAAAGTCACGTTTTTTAAACGTTCCGTTAAACTAAAACTGTCTCTGATTTTATCTACTACATTTGTTGTAGGTATTTGAAAGTAATAATTAAGCGTATTTTTAGGCGCTTAGATTTGTTAACAAAACAAAGTGCTGCTTACCAGCTTGTCGCGCACATAGTTTTTCGCTTATTTGACTTGTCTAAACGAGGGAAACATGACCGATATTATTGAGCCATTCGTACATTATCTGAATCAATTGCAAGCAATACTGGCACGCGACGACATTAAAGATGAGCTACTAATGCGTCGTCTAAGCCCTGACATGTTTCCATTTCACCAGCAAGTTTCAACCGCCGCCGCACTCTCGTTACGATGCTGCTGTCCTTTATTTAATAGAGAAGTCGCGAACTTCAAGCGACCCGTTGTGAGCGTCGCAGATTTACAAGAAGAAATCGACGACACTCTGGACTATCTAACGCAATTACAAGACGTCTCATTGGATGAGATGCCCACAAGTATTACTTTTGTGGCGGGATTTACCAACCATACTCTGGAGCCTGAGAAGTACTTTCAGCTTTATGCCTGGCCCAACTTTTTATTTCACTTCTCAATGGCATACGCAATACTGCGCGCCGCAGGCATTCCCCTGGGCAAAGGCGACTTTGATGGCTTTCATCGCTACCCCGCCGGATTTTCATTTCCTTCCTGAACAGGCCTGGCAAGCCAACAAACCCAGGGATGATGACAAAGGTGCCTCTTTGTCCCTCGGAGTTGGCTTTACTGTTCTGACGTAGTTCACGCAACCAATCGAGTGAACGAACAGCACACCTAAAGACTCCCGGATAACCCCTAACGGCCCTCAACCTTCCTAAAGTTATGAGCTTGTTTGCCGATAGTATGTCCAACTTTAAGTAACAAGGATAAAGTTATTTATGAAGCTACACTTTCACACTTACTCCAATCGGACAGACCACCTCTTTGACCGGCAAACCCGCAGTGCTCAGGAAGTACAGGCTACAGATCACGCAGAGATTGCCGACTCAGGAACACCTATCACAGACGAGCACTTAAAAACATTGCTCCCGGAAACCCCGAACCGTCCTGCCTCGCCTTTCACTTATCCAAGACCCAGTGCTGAGCGGTCTGACTATGTTGGCTTTAAGCGTTTTCATATTGTCAGCCAGCATAGTGCAGACACGGAACATGGTCAGCTGAGTAAAGAGTATGCTTATGGCGACCTGAGCGACACAGAAGACATCAATGCGTTTCTCGCCCAACTTGACCGTCTGTCACCCGAGCAAAGGAATAAACTCGAGCACATTAAACCCAGTAAATCTCTGCTGTCCATCGCTGAACGGCTAGATGATGAAGCGCTGTCTCAACTTGCAGATATATTAATAGACGCTGGCAGTACCCCTATTTTTTCTGAACAAAGACGAAACCAGGTGCCAGACCAACTCGTCGACGCACTCGCAGCTTTGTCTGATGACGTGCTGGGAGATACCATTGCAACCCTTGCCAGTCTGCGCGAACAAGGTGCAAGCTATCAGGCCCCAAATTCACCAGTGAGTCTTGATGAGCATGGTCAGGAGCATTTGCTGATGGCCTCATATGACCGCGATAAGTTCTGGAAACACAAATTCAGTCAACCCGTGGAAGAGGTTGAGCTGCTGCACACCTTCAGTGATTTACTAATCAGCGGTAAGTTCAAAGGCGAAGATCTCAGTACGCTGAATACCCACCTGCAACAAAGTACCTTTGAGCAAAGTCGGGGCGTACTGGATATGGCCACAGTCATTAAACCTTTTGAGAAGCACAGCATGCTCGAGATGCTGGATGAAGCTGACAAAGACAGCGAGCCGAATATCTTTGCTTACCTGAGTCAGCAAGTCGACCTGTCTGCCCACCGTCAGTACTACCAGAGCGAAAACAACGACATGGTGGTGCAACAAGACCTGCCGCCAAGTGACTCTGATCGTGGACGTCTCTATTCTGATATTTTGACCGCTTATGATGAATATGGACTGGGGTGGATCAATGATGCACTGGAACATGTGGCAGATACGCCGCCACAAATTCAACGACAACTGTGGAGTCAGCTACTGGATGATGCAGCGCAATTTGAAGATCAGTTTATCCGCTCAGATGCGTTAGAAAACTGGGCCAATCAGGCAATCACTCCAATTTTACATGCATTTCATGATCAACAGATTGAGCGCATTCGCGAATTTAACAGTGAACGCGAAGTACCTGATTACCTGGGTAACCTCACTTACTTTGGCAGTATGCGCCAAGCGACTATCTCGTCCGTTGATACGAACCAGTCCACACAGAATAGTGCCGTCAACAATAACCACTCTGTTGAAGAGTAAAACGAACACAGGGAATGCGCCTTTGTTTGTTGTTTGTCGGGCGCACTGTGCAAAGGTTGCAGCCAAATCTAATTAGGATATGATACCGAACACTTAGCCAAGCTCATTACACTAATAACTCACAGAGCACGATGTATGACCAAAAGATTTTTCACACTGGTACTGCTAGTAACGGTATTCGTTTCCCAGGCATGGGCCTCAACCTTTAAACTCGACAGACATAGGGTAGTTCTGGATCAGGACATGCGCCGTGGCGAACTGCGCATTTATAACACCTCTGATAGCCTGCAAAGCTACCGGATATCGCTTATCGACATGCAAATGGATAAAGAAGGCATATTGAAGTTTGCACAGCAATATGAGTTTTCTGCCAAGCCTTACTTGCGAGTCGGGCCGCGTGTTGCCAAAGATGTTTTGCCCAAACAATTTCAGAAAGTTCGACTAATGAAAAAAGGCAAAATCCCGGAAGGAGAGTTTCGTGCACACCTCATGGTTGAAGCACTTAGTGGTGATGACCCGACGGAGCAAAGTGGCGCTATTCAAGTTAAAGCCAATTACAAGGTTGTCATTCCCGTTTTCATCAAAAACACTTCCTCAGTCACTGAGCTGTCGATTGGCGACATTACATTCAGTAAAGATGCCAGCAACCTGATAGTCAGACTGAACAAACAAGGTCCGGGGCATACCAGTGCAAACCTGGTCGTCAAAGAGGCTGAAGAAGAGCTTTTTCGGGTGAATCAATTCAGCTTATACCCAGAGCTCAGTCAACGAGATATGACACTACCGATTGAATATAAAGAGGTTGCCAGCAAAAAATTGACAATTCAGCTGGAAGATGTGGAATCTAAAGAACCGCTAAAATCACTCGACGTCACCATCACAGAGGACCTGCTGAAGTAATGGCTGTCGGCTTATTGACTGGAGTGTGGTTAGTCGCGTCTGCGCAAAGTGTCGATACATTGACATATCTGAAGCAGCAGCAACGCCAGGCCGGTCAATTTAATGGGGTCAGTATCAATTTATTGGCGCCCATGACGTTTCCCCAGCTAAAACAGACACCCGCAACCTGGGATGGGGCTTTTTGTAAGGCCAATGGCAAAAAAAATAAAAAAGCCGTAAAAAAGTCACTTTGTCCGGGATTAAGAGGCTACAAAGCAGAGTTTGAAATTAGCGGTGAGCCCAGAAGCTACGTGGACATACACGTTTTTGGCAATGAAACCAAACAAGGTCTTACCTTTACCGTACAGAATAAATCAGGAGGCTTTAGTAAGCGCGTAAGAATAAAAAAAAGTGGAGTTGGCACATTTAGTGCAGGAGGTATTATAACGCTCAGTAACGCTCATGAAACAGGCAGCGGAGAATACGCTTTCAGCTACACAGTTACTGCGCTATATCAATAATAATTAAGGAAATAAACAATGTTTAAAAAAGCCTCCAGCACACTTGCACTGTTAGTTATGAGTTTTGGTTCAGCCGCAGCGACTTATCAGGTTGATGTTAACCTGGTGGTTGAGCGCGCACCACTACAAATTGCACAAACAACCGCTATGAGCTTTCCTGAGCTTTTGGTGAACGAAGCGTCGAAAAACGGTGACTCTTGTTACGCCATAGAAACACCAATGCCAAACCCAATCGCATCCGCCCTGTGTAACGATGCCAACGTTGGCGGTAAACGCGCCACTTTTACCGTATCAGGCACGCCTCACGCACAAGTTGTCTACACATTTTCCGCGCCAGATCAGACGCAGGATGGACTTCGCTTTACCATGACAGACATGACAGCAGGTGCTCAGCTTGATAACACAGGTGAAGCCAGCGTCTCATTCGCAGCCAGCATTGTACTGGACGATAAAGATGTCGCAATCAATGCACCTGGTACCAAATCATTTAGCTATGACTTTGTTGCAGCTTACCAGTAATATCACCAAGTTCCCTTAAAGGCCCGGCCCAGCCGGGCCTTTACCATGCAGTATCTATACGTTTTATTCTTTCTATTGTCATTTTATTGCTCGCACACTTCAGCCCGGGAAGTAGGCGATATTGCCGACTTTGTATTTGCTGATCTGTATGTCGACCAGCAAAACTTTCCCGAAGGGGCAGAGTTACTCACCGACAACTACGAAGATTATTATTTATCCCAGAATAATCTCAATGCCTTGCTCGTTAGCCACCTCTTTATTGACCCTCCAGGCAAACGCTTGTCCGGTGAACTTTGGGGTGAGAAAATCGATATTGAACTGGATGAAACACACTGGGTTACGTTAGATGGAGAGCCTCATATCCGGCTTGACATGCTGGCGGCACTCGGCATTGATTCAGAGTTTAATACGCGCACTCAGGTGCTGGTTTTTGACACCCGGGAAAGACACCCCAGTTCACAGGAAAAAAAACGCGAGGCGCGAAAAAATATCCTTGCTGCAATGCAGCGAAAACGCGCCAACCAGCTTGTTTTGAACGACCAGTATCAATGGTACACAGCACCTTATGTCGATGTGCAACTGTCTGCATCGGATAGCAAACACAATTCCAGCGCTTCAGCCTATGTTTCTGTTAATCAGGATTTAGCGCACCATCAGGCACAAATCATATTCACTGACTCTAACAACGATAAACGCAATGGGCGTTTTCAGCTCTCCCGCAGTCTCACTGAGCTGAGCGAATATCAGTTTGGCGATTTGCAGGGTATCACAGGCGCACTGCTGCAAACCGGCGGAAGCGGTCTGGGCGTGCAATATGGGGCGACGCACAGCAGCGCGAGTAAACCTCTCATCATCCAGGGCTATGCGGAACCTGGCAGTGACGTCGAGCTCTATCGCAATGATGTGCTGTTTGACCTGGTGCGGGTAACAGCCAATGGTCAGTACCGCTTTCGGCCGCTCCAGGTGTTTAACTCGAATCACAGTTATCACTTGATGATCCAGTCGCCAGACGGAAAACGCGTTCGCCGGGCAGTCACCCACCAGGCGCATTCTGGCTATAAACCCGGACAGTGGTATACCAACTTAACGGCCTACACAACCAAAGCATCCATACTCAAAAAAAGGCGTTTTAACCCTCAGGAAAAATACCTCAACTCGCAATTGAACTATGTTGTCAGTGCCCGGGACGAAATAAACCTTGGTGGTGAATGGCTGGAAAACACCCGCCAGAAAACATTCTTATGGTATCTGGGCTGGGAGCGGGCAAATAGATCAAGCGATGCCAAATGGAGCCTCAAAGCGGGCGGACATGAGCAGTTCCACTATGATCTGAAATGGCTGACCCCACTGAGTACCACACAAACTTTAAGCCTTGCGTCCCAGCGTGGTTATGGTCAGTTTGGTAAGGAAAATATCAATACGCTGAATTATGAGCAGACATTCAATCGCTGGCAGCTTAGTTCAACTTTAGGCCTCAGCCAGATAAATGAATTACATTATAAATCTGTTGATGGCTACCTCAGCTACCAAGCCGACTCAGGCAGTGTCAGCACAAACGTCAGTCAAATTAGGGGAGATGACGCGCATGAGCAGCAATACTCTATGATTGGTAGCCTGTTTGGCAATTGGGGCAGAGCGAGGTTTAATTGGAACAAGTCAACCGGCTTGTTTGAACAACATTCACTGGCGCTCAGTTACGCCAATCAGTTCAACGGCTATCACGGCTCTTTGCAACTGCGCCGCTCCTTCACTCAGCGCCGTAATGCCACGTCTTTTACATTGTCGAAAACCTTCGATGCGATGGCTGTCAATGCCAGTGCCACCTACCATGAAAGCAATGGCTGGCAATTTGGCTTATCTTGCTCATTTTCGTTTTACGGATCAAGGCCGCTCAGCACCATCAGCAGCCAAAGTGGTCGACAAAGCAGTTCCGTCAAGCTGCGCGCGTTTTACGATCGTAATAACAATCAACGATTTGATGAGCAAGACCAGTATTTACCTGATATTGCCGTGATGATGCATGGCAACAAGGTTGACACTGTTTCTCATCCACAAGCCAGAACAGTGCTTCACCTACCCGCAAATCGTCCTGTGACACTGGAAGTAGAACACAATGAGTTGGACGTCCTGTACTTACAACCTCAGTTTGGACTCATAGAAGCCGACCTGCATCCAGGTGCTCAGCCCATTGTTGACGTCCCTTTTCACCTGCAATTCGAAGCTGAGGGCATCATTTCCCTGCGTAATGATGACGGCAAACTTGCAGACCTCACTGGCCGGGTGGCGCTGCAACTGACCCGAGAAACCAGCGGTGAACAAACCATCATCTACACAGAATCAGATGGCTTTTTCTTTTTTGACAAGTTAAAGCAGGGAAAATATCACCTAGAAGTCTCTCCACACTACTTGGCCCAAAAGACGCTTACCTGTGACCCTTGCCAGTTACGCTTTACGCTGGATGAAAACAGCGAACAGCTGGTCATACTGGATGATTTGACACTGTTTCCAATTCCCCCAACGCAACCCAAAAGCTAACGCTTGCGCCAGCTAAACTGACGCCGATAGGCACTGGGTGTCATACCTGTTTGTGCTTTAAAAAACTGATTAAAGTAGGCTGCACTGACAAAGCCGCATTGTTGTGCCACCACCCCAATAGGCCGATGCTCAGTTGCCAGTAAATGCTGGGCACGCTGACAGCGCAGTAGCGCGCAATATTGAGAAAAAGAGCAGCCAAGTTCTTGCTGAAACCACCGTTTTAGCGTCGCGGTGCTGACATTGATATGCGCTGCACACTGAGCCTGACTGGGAGGATTGTCAACCTGACTGGCAATGAAGGCCTGAACACGCGCTAGCCGCTCTGAGATACGCGAATGAGCAAGCCGGATCCCTTTGGCAGGACAGGCGCGCAGCTCCGTCAGTATCTCACATAGCAAAGCCAACCGACCAACCGGACTTTTCGTGTGAAGCGCCAGACACTGTTCACGTACCTGCTCAGCAGCATCCCGACTGAAAACCAGCCCACTCTCAATACGCTCAAGCCAGCCTTGCAAGTCTGCCAGCTCCTCAATGGCGCAGTTCAATAGTGCCTTAGGCCATAACACGACCACAACCAGCTCAGCCGTATCATTGGGTGCCTGACTGTCCCAGGTATGGGGCACTCCGGGTGCAACCAACGCCAGGTCAATGTCATCAAATTCATGAATGGCATTACCGATAAATCCACTGCCCTGTGCCCCGATTGTCAGGATCAGTTCGAAACAATCATGCTGATGCCATTCAAACATGACTTTTTGTTTTTCGATGTATTTAACCTGTACAGATTGATTCAGTGCAAATCGGATCGGTGCAGGCTTTCCGGTATTAACAGTCAAATGGAGCTAATATTTATAAATAATGAGCTAATAACTAAAATATTAAGTGGTTAGTTTGGCAAAGTAAACGCTCTCTTTTGTACCTGGATGTAACGATGAATTTTGTTTTTGATTTAGATGGCACGACCGTATTCCAAGCCCAACGCATGCTTGACGACATAAGGGATGGCCTGTTAGCACTTGAGCGCAGTGGTGGCAACGTATACTTCGCCACAGCCCGACCACTAAGAGATACGCTCCCCGTCTTGCCTGAGTGCTTCTGGCACCACCCTATTATTGGCTGCAATGGCGCTATGTTCAGTCAAAACAAAGCGGTGGTCAAAGCACACAGCTTCGACCCGGCTCAGGTGGGAGCCTTACTTGCTTGGCTCGACAACCACCAGATAGCGTATTTATTTGATGGTCACTGGCAGTATGCCATCTCCGATAAGCCTCATCATTTTCATCAGCATGTGGCCGAGCTCGGTATCCCGCCAGGCTGCAATCAGACCCTAAGACATGAGCCCATAGTCAAACTCCTGATCCTGGAAGATGCGCATCATGATCAGGTCAAGCACATGTGTAAGCAGACCCTGAACAGCTTTGAAATCTATCATCATAATGGCCACCATTGTTTTGATCTGGTGCCCGCACGCAGCAACAAGCTCACAGCGCTGCTAGAGCTTGGCCTGGATATGCAGCAAACCGTGTGTTTTGGTAACGATGTCAACGACATTGCAATGCTGGAAGCCGCCCAGCAAGCTTATGTTGTCGGTGAACAGATCACACCGAATTGTGAGTACGTTCAATTAACCGAGCAAACAGTCGCGTTGACCCTACACCAGTTAGCAAATAATCTTTGTGTATAAACCCGCACCTTGCTCCCCCCCTGCCGCGATTTAATGCTAAAATCGCGGCAATTGAATTTAATGAGCACCCCTTATGCTGTCTTGTAACAACATCACCATGCAGTTTGGCGCTAAGCCACTGTTTGAAAATATCTCGGTTAAATTTGGCGACGGTAATCGCTATGGTCTGATCGGCGCCAATGGCTGTGGTAAATCAACCTTTATGAAGATCCTCAGCAAAGAGCTTGAAGCCAGCGCAGGTAACGTGTCTTATGACCCGAATGAGCGCATTGCCAAGCTGAACCAGGATCAGTTTGCCTACGAAGAATTCTCAGTGGTCGATACCGTTATCATGGGCCACAAAGAGCTGTGGGAAATCAAACAAGAACGTGATCGCATTTATGCTTTGCCGGAGATGAGTGAAGAAGACGGCATGAAAGTGGCGGATCTGGAAACCCAATTTGCCGAAATGGATGGGTATGCGGCTGAAGCCAAAGCGGGTGAGCTGCTGTTAGGCGTGGGCATTCCGACAGAACAACATTACGGACCTATGTCAGAAGTGGCACCGGGCTGGAAACTGCGAGTGCTGCTGGCACAAGTACTGTTTGCCGAACCGGACATCATGCTGCTCGACGAACCAACCAACAACCTCGACATCTATACCATCAAGTGGCTGGAAGATGTACTAAACCAGCGCGACTGCACCATGATCATCATCTCGCACGACCGTCACTTCCTGAATTCTGTGTGTACGCATATGGCTGATATCGACTACGGCGAGTTACGCATTTATCCGGGCAACTACGACGAATATATGCTTGCAGCCACTCAGGCGCGGGAACGTCTGCTAGCTGACAACGCTAAGAAAAAAGCCCAGATAACTGAACTTCAACAGTTTGTATCACGCTTCTCGGCAAACGCTTCAAAAGCGAAGCAGGCTACATCGCGTGCCAAGCAAATTGACAAGATCCAGCTGGAAGAAGTTAAAGCGTCGAGCCGTCAGAATCCGTTTATTCGCTTCGAACAATCCAAGCAGCTATTCCGGAATGCACTGGAGCTGGAAACCCTGTCACAAGGCTATGAAGACGTGCTGTTCAGCGGCCTCAATGGCCTGGTTGAGGTGGGTGAAAAAGTCGCGATCATCGGTGAAAACGGCGTGGGTAAAACCACCCTGCTGAATACCCTGGCTGGCCGCATGGCGCCAAAATCGGGGGCGTTTAAATGGTCAGAAAATGCCAACATTGGTTACTATGCTCAGGATCACGCGGACGAGTTCGAGAAAGACCTGGACCTGTTCCAGTGGATGGAGCAATGGCAACAGGAAGGTGACGACGAGCAGGTGGTTCGCGGTTTCCTCGGTCGAATGTTGTTCTCGCAGAACGACATTAAGAAATCAGTGAAAGTGATTTCCGGAGGTGAGCAGGGCCGAATGCTGTTTGGCAAACTGATGATGCACAAGCCAAACATTCTGCTGATGGATGAGCCAACTAACCACATGGACATGGAATCTATCGAATCACTGAATATGGCACTGGAGCAATACGAAGGCACCTTGTTCTTCGTATCGCACGACCGTCAGTTCGTCTCCTCTTTGGCGACTCGTATCTGGGAAATCAAAGACGGTCAGATCATTGACTTCCAGGGCACCTACGACGAGTACCTGGCAAAACAGGCCGCAGAGCAATAAAGAGGATTGTCTGGCCGCGCCCTGCGGCCAGACTCTCCACACAAATAACTTTTCAATTGCACTCCTGCTATTTCCGTCCCACTTTCCATTTCGTTTTCACCATGTGTGTTAAATAAAAATAAGAATAAAAGTCAAAAACTTAAACCCAGCCTTATCGCCAAATCGTTCTAGAATATTTCTATTTTCCTCACTTTGTAAAAATTCGCTAGGATTTCTCCCGTTCAGGTTAGGCATGGTGAAGCCGTCTTTTTTACAGGAAAAATAATGATGAAAGCGACTCTTCCCTATTCTACCTGCTTAGTGCTACTGGCCAGTGCACCCGCACTAGCTGGCAAACCCCTTACGCCCATTGAACCCATCATGGTGACTGTCCCGGCGGGCAGCTTTGACATGGGCAGTAAAGAAAACGAAAACAGTCAACCCGTCCGTACTGTTACCCTGCCCGAGTTCAGCCTGGGGAAATACGAGGTCACCGTCAGAGAGTATCGACGCTTTATAAAGGCCACCGGCTTTGAGGCTCCACAGGCCTGTTATCACCAACTGGACAACTGGTTCATCGGCAATACGCCCGGTAGCTGGGATAATAACAGCTTGACCCACAATGAATTTCAGCCTGCTATCTGCGTAAGCTGGGCAGGTGCAAAAGCCTATGTTGACTGGTTAGCAAAAACGACCGGGAAACCCTACCGTTTGCCCAGTGAAGCAGAGTGGGAATATGCAGCTCGCGGCGCTGTCACAAGCCGATTTTATTTTGGCAATGACCCGAAACACCCTTCTGTTTGTCAATATGAGAACACCGCCGACCTGAGCGGAGAAAATGAGCTACAACGCTCCACTAACAGCTCTTATGTCAACTTCGTTGATGGCTTTGCCGATTGTGTTGATCATGCGACCTATGCCAGCGTCGTCGGTATGTACAAACCCAACCCATATGGTCTGCATGACATGCTGAGCAATGTCGCAGAGTTTATGGGTGACTGCTATCAAAACAACTACAATAATGCCCACTCTGATGGTCGAACATTCCAGTCAGAGCAGTGTGAAACCCGCTCTACACGCGGCAGCAGCTGGCACTGGAATATCTGGCCTGTAACACAACGCGGTGGGATGCCTGAAGACTTTGCGGGTGCCGCCGAGGGCTTTCGCATCGCATTGGATGGCCAGGCCCCCAAGCCCGGCAAAGCAACTCGTCAATTCGAGCGGCAGCTTGCCTTTGCGCAACAGCAGGAACAAAAACGCCGGGATCAGCAGTTTGCTTATCCCCAGCCTGTCACTAACCTGACACTTTCCCAAATCGATGGTAAAGCGATGCTCAGCTGGGATAGTAGCAAAGAAACAGATATTTTTGGCTACCGGGTTTATCGTAATTACAGCGCAGGCTCTATGTTTGAACTGATTGCCGACAACGTCATCGACACGCAGTTTATCGATGCCAATGCCTCGCCCAATATTTACGAATATGCTGTGGTAGCCGTACGTCGCAACCTGCAAAGCAACTACAGTAATCTGGTCAAAACCCAAGGTAAAGCGCTTACAGTTCCGGGCCGCATCGAAGCTGAATATGCGCACACCGTCACTGGCGCGAATACCGACAGAACCTCAGATACGGAGGGGAGATTCAATCTGACCGGTGGCGGTGGCATTGCCGAAGGTGCTGAGATTGACTACCAGATCACAGTCAATCAAAGTGGTCACTATCGTCTGAGTTATCGGATTGCCGGACCACGCGATGGCAAAGGCTTTTCTGTCAAAATCAACGGGAAAACGGTCTCAAAACACGCGGTCAGGGGCACCGGTGGCTATCATGACTGGCAAACCCAACAAGGAGAGCGTGTTTACCTGAGTGCAGGCGAGCATACGCTGAAACTTCAGTCCCACGACACCAACTGGAAACTCAACTGGCTAGCGCTGAATCGCGACTAACCATTAAAGCGGGGGAAACTAAGTTTCCCCCGCACTTGCAATCTGCTCTGTTAAGGTCAGTATTCCTCCACAAATTGCAATAACATAACGAAAACGCGCCCCATAAGTTTGCCCATTCATTGAAATAAGCGCTACTTTTTAACATAGGCCTGAAAAAGCGTTTCTAACTTTGATTAACCAGCAGACTGTATGGACTATGACTTAACATGCTAATCAAATATTGCCTCTTACTCACCCTCTTTCTCTGTTCATCAAGCATAGGTGCACGCTCGCTCTGTGACAGTCCTCAGTATCATGCTTTTGATTTCTGGATAGGGGAATGGCGAGTCATGTCAAAGGGGCAGTTTGCAGGCAATAGTAAAATCACCAAAATACTCAACGGCTGTGTCATTTTAGAGGAATATCAGGCAGTTTCCGGGTATAGAGGTAAGAGTTTAAATATCTTCGATAAACAACAGCAACACTGGCATCAAAGCTGGACTGACAATGCCGGTTTGCTGCTGCAACTCAATGGCAACCGCTACAATGACGGCATGGTATTGCAAGGCCCGGGGCTGGACAGTGAAGGCAAGCCTGTTTTACACCGCATCACCTGGCAACCCAAAAAGAATAACACAGTACACCAGCACTGGCAGTCCTCAGGCAATGAGGGCAAGTCCTGGGAAACGCTGTTTTATGGTATCTACCATAAAATTCAGTGAAGGGTAACCAGGCTCGCGCTCAGCAGGGCGTTGTGATAACCATGCTGTAGGTAAAAGGGCACACACTTACCTGTGCCCGTTTACAGGATCCACGATTACTGCGGTGGGATTGCAGGCCAGTATCCAAGCACAAAATTATCCATTTCCCCTTTAATACTAACGCTACCATAGGACCGAACCCGGACAATCATGCGATAAAGCGGCCGCGAAGAGTCGACCGGGTAAACTTCATGCAGTTGAAAACTGCCCACCCCCAGCATGCGCTCTTCACAATGGCTATCTTGTGCACCATTCATGTAATATACGTCTGTACACACTCTGACGGGCGTGTCTTTTTGCGCTTCCATCAGCTGTACAGCCAACTGGGTATAGACTTTATCCGCATAATATTTTTCGCCCCAGCCAAAGTAATGTGTAAAGCTAGCCTGGCGCCACGGACTCATCTCAAACCCCAGGCTTTGCTCACCACTGATGACCTGAAGATTCTGATTGCTCAGGGTAACGTCTTGCGGCGAACGTGTTGTAAATCCGCCGGTATCAGTTTCAAACCCTGACGTCGAGATCGTCACCAAACCATCCGACAAGCTGGTACCGGAAAGCAGCGTCAGACTATTTAAGGACACAGCTCCGTCCGCGGTAATACGCAGCTCAGTAGAGGTAATCTCTGTGGTCAAGCCATCACTACCCAGGTCAACAATAATCGGCACCACGGTGGTACTATTTGGTGCAATGTAATAACTAGGCGCAAAGGCAGCACTGTGATCAACATTGCGGAACTGCTTTTGATAACTGGCACTGCTATAAAGCTGCGCATTTACCGGCTGCGAACCTGGGTTGGTAATGCTAGCCTGATAGATCATATACTCAGGGTGAGTATGAGAGAAGTCAGGCGCAGCAAGGTGAAAGCGCGTAGCATAACTGCCGGATGCAGTCTGGTTTAAACGCAAACTTGCCACCCCATTAGCATGCGTCAAAGTGGGAGCATGACTAAAAAAGGCGTCAACCTGCGCCTCGGTGAGCGTCGAGAAGTCTTGCCCTGGTGAGAACAATTCCACTTCGGCATTGCTTTGATGGCTCCCCTCTTCGAGTGTTATCTCAAGATTGTCCAGGTAGACGGTTTCATTGGGTAAAGCGTAGCTGTCAAGAAACCAGGTAACTTTGTGAATGGCTTTGCCCGCTGGCAAGGTTACCTGGCAGTCATGAGAATAAATACTGTCCTGATACGTGGGTACTTCATCATTACGTGAAACATAAGACTCGTACACATTGCCATCGGCATATTCTATCTCAAACACACACTGCACTAGGGTGTAGGGGTTGCGGCTTTCACTATCGGATAGTGGCATCGCAATATCAAACGACGCATTCAAACGACTCACCTCGGGGAGCGTTCGCATGATCAGCGCCTCAGTACCGACCCGATAATGGCCTTCGCTGGTCATCGCCAGACTCTTTGCGCCGCTGATGGGTGACAGCGGAGTTGCTGCAAACTGGCTCAATGCGCCGTCTGCTACAAACAAACCGACATAGCCATCATCAAAATTCTGACTGACCAGTGTTGTTGTGTCTGAAGCCTGAACCGCTGCGGCAGACGCCATCAACCCTAGCAGAGGTAATACATATTTAGTCATTGTTTTCATTTCCTTTTTTATATCCCGCACACCGTATCGGCCTGAACTGAAAAACATTGAGCAAACACTCTATTTTTATTCCTGAGCATAAAACAGCAGGGAATCTTTATTCCACATCCATTTTCCATTCACATTTAAAAAACACAATGTTAACCACCATTTTCTATTGGGCATTCGCCTACAACCCCTGTATACAAAGGGGGTAAGGTGTAATGGCAAGGAACAGCAAACAAAATTAGTGAAATTAAGGATAAAACAATGTTAATATAAATTTACAAAGTTATTTTATTCCATATGTCGATGCTTATGACATATGCATCATAAAAAGACAGCAAGCCTGTTGGCTGCTGCCCTCAACTAATTAAGACAACACACTAAGGGATTAACATGGATCTCAACTTTACCGAAGAAGTAATGTATACCCTGCCCTTTTATCTGGGCCCGCTTTTTATTCTGGCAACCATCAATTTTTTGCGAAAGCAAAAAAACTACCGCCTCAATGACACCCTGACCAATGCCACCATTGCACTGGGCAATCTGGGCTTGTCGTTTATCTTTTTGCTCGCCGTGGTTGCCCTGTACACCCTGGTCTACAACGAGTACAGACTGGTCGAACTGGATCAGAGCAACCCGCTGATTTATTTACTCGCATTCTTAGTTTATGACTTTTTGTATTACTGGAACCACCGCTTCCATCATATGATAGGGCTATTCTGGGCCGACCATCTGGTACACCATACGGCGGAGAATTTTAATTTTGGCGTATCCATCCGGATCAGCTATTTCACCGAACTGACCATGTGGATGACCTTTATCCCTATGGCATTTATGGGCATTTCGCTGGAAGTATTTCTGGCCGCCAGCTATACCCAAATTATCTGGGCATTTTGCATTCACACCAAATATCTGAAAAAGACCCCTCGCGCAGACAAAATTTTTAATACCCCCTCTTTGCACCGCGTCCATCATGCGCGTAACCGTCAGTATATCGACAAAAACTATGGGGGCATCTTAATCATCTGGGATCGCCTGTTTGGCACCTATCAGCGAGAATTGGAGAGCGACCCGGTGGTGTACGGTGTGCGTGAATCATACCCAAGCTTTAGTCCACTGGTGATCAACTCTTATTACCTCAAAACCATTTGGCAAAAAATTAAATGCTCACGTTCTGTGTTTGAGGTGTTGTGCTCTATTTTTGCGCCACCAGCCTGGCTTCCTAAAAACGCCAATAAAGCCGATTTCTACTCGCTCACCGCCAAAGTAAAGTCCAAAGACTTTAAGCCAAAAGACCCTTACATCTGTAAACGCACCAAATGGACTGCCTTCGTGCGCTTTAGCAGTATTGTGGTGCTGTTTACCTATCTGATGAGTTATTTTGGCGAGCTACCCACATTGCCTTTAGTGAGCCTGTCCCTGCTGTTTTTCTGGCTCTGTCACTTTAACGGCTTAGTGTTCGATGGCGCCAAGCTAGGCCTGCCTATGGAGGCCGTCACACAAGTGTTATATGGCCTCATTTTGTACTGGGCCATCGAGACCGGTCAAGCGGCCTGGATCACCCTGGGGACTGCCACACTGGCACTAATATCTCTGTGTAACTATGTCATCTACCGCACCCGTCCAGCTGCGCCAGTGGAACTCAGCGCAGAGCTCCAGTAGATGATATCGACTAAAGCTAAGTTAATATGATTGAAGGAAAAAATATGGAAACAATAAATCAGAACTCGGACAGTCAAAGTGCCGGTGGTGGGGTCAATCGCGAGCATGGCCGAACCATAGCGCAAAGGTGGACCTTTGTCGGCCTGCACTTTGGCTTAGTACTCTTTTGCGCCTGGCTGGCAGTAGCTGACGGCTGGACGCTGATTGGCCAAGTATTTGGCCAACAATGGACGCTGGTAGATAACGACAGAGCCCTGCTCATGCTGGCCTGTGTGTTTGTCTACTGGTTGCGCCATGCCATTACAGTACTCTACCTGCTGCAACGCAGAATTGACTGGGGAGAAGCTTTGGGTTTGCTGTGCTTCATGGCCTTTTTCGAAATAGGCCTGTTACTGGTCGGCGGTGGTGCATTCAGAAGCGAAGTGATCCCATTTGGTACTCTGGACATAGTGGCGCTGGTTCTGCTGGCCGTTGGCTCATATCTGAACAGTGGTTCTGAGATCCAACGAAAATGGTGGAAACAAAATCCAGCAAACAAAGGCCAATGCTACACAGAGGGTCTGTTCAAGTATTCAATGCACATCAACTACTTTGGTGATGTCGTGCTGTTCACGGGCTGGTGCTTACTCAGCTATAACTTCTGGACGCTGTTGCTGCCCTTTTTTATGGCGTACTCGTTTATCAGTTTCCATATTCCGGCACTTGATGGCTACTTGTCTGAGCGTTATGGCGAGAAATTCGACCAATACGCAGCCAAAACCAAAAAGCTGATTCCCTTTGTCTACTAATACCAATTTGCTTAATTAAGTGATCTATTTTGAGGCGAGAAAATAGGGTCGATAACAAGGCAAAAACTTTGCTATTTAGTTGTTCTAAATGAGAAATTTTTAACACTGTTAGCGTCCTATTTGCTCCTTCAAATAGACTAGGTATTAAGTGAAATTGGTATAACCTTGCGTGTCAGGCTCAGCGGCCCTCATCGCCTCTGAGTCTGACGGGTAATACCCTACCTATCTGCCCGCAGCCATTAAATTGAGTGCCAGCAACTGTGCTTCATTCTGCGTTCGCCAGTCTGACGTCGCATGCTCACTGATATACTGCGCATAGAAATCACTGTTCACGCCTGACTCAACTGGCATCTGACATAACAGCAACGCCACATCAAGACCAATCCGGCGCTCTCCTGACAGCTGAGCCAGCTCAAAGGCACGCAACGCCAGGGGCAAAAGTTCACTCTCAGTTTGCACGGCAGCCGCGTACATGACTGACAGATAAGCATTTTCTGCATTATCCTGACGTACACTGGAGATCAGTGATTCAGCCTCCTCAAAACGCGCTTCACGCAAATAATAACGAACCAAAAATTTACGGCTGGACTGAGCCACCCAATGATTCGGTGTCAGTGCCGTATATTCCAGCACGCGCCGATAGTGTGGTTCTTTGTCAGCGGGTTTATCTGCAAAAATAGCATAGTGGAAAGGCACTTTAGCAAAGTGGTAAACCGGCAGCTCATAGTCCCGCATTTTCTCCTCTGCCAGCCTTAAATAATGATACTTGTCATCATCCTGCTGATTTTTGCTCGCCATTATCGACAAGTAAGTCAGCGCATCTAACTCCCTGGCAATGTCCTGTGTCTGTCGGGCCAGCTGTGCGGAATGCAGCAGGCTCGCTTTAACCTGCTCATAATCCCCCTGCAAATGATGCAACCAGGAACGACTGTGCAAGACGTCTGACTGAGCTCTCAGATCCTGGCTGATCCCCAGCGCCTGCAATGCGGCGTCCAGTCTTATCAGACTGAGGTCGACGAGGTTTTTGCGTAACAAAATCTCACCCTGATACGCCAGAGCGCGCCCCTCTTGCTGTGAGTTTGTCTGCGCTTTGGCCAGCACGGCCAGTTTTTCAGCCATGGCCATCGCTTTCTCTAATTCCTGCACATCCAGATACGCATTAACCAATGCTCCCAGCAGGATCAAATCTTTTGGTGTCCGCTGATGGGCCTGCGTCAGCATGGCTAGCTTAAGGTCAGGTGAGTGGGCATGCTGCAACAAAGATGCAACGACCGGCTGACTGAGATGTTGATAGAGCTTCTGCTGCACGGCTTGTGGAGTTGCGCCATGCAACACCCCCTGCCACTGACCCGCCGGGCCTTTGAGCCAGAAAGTCAGATACCAAAGCGCGTCAATCTGACGCGCACTGGCTGTGAGGATCACCGGATGCTGCGTTGCCACCTCTGGGTACAACAATTCCTGCGATGTTCTGAAATGCGCCGCAGAAAGCGTAGCCAGGGACGTAAAATTCAGCTGCGTGGTGTCTTGTAGTTGCCACTGTTCAGGCCCTGTACCTTCAAATGGCAAATAAGTTATCGCAAAATGTGTCGGTTGCACTTCATCGCGCTGCATCACAAAGATAACCGCCAGCAACACCAATAAGGAGATAAGCGAAACTGCCAGCCAGTTGCTGACCCTGTGGCGTGCTGGAGCGTCAGTGGGTGTCGCGGTCACAGGTGTATGAACAGTGTCCTGAGTGGTGAGTGAGTGCGTTACCGACGCGGTGTTCACGGCTGTTATCTGGCGCTGCCACTGGTAACCGCGCTTAGCAAAGGTTTTGATCGCATCGTTGCCAAATAAGGCGCGTAAATGACTGATATTCTGAAACACCGCCTGTTCAGAGACGACTTTGCCTTGCCAGACCTGATCCAGAATTTCCTCTTTACTCAACACTCTGTGGGTATTTGCCAGTAACAGAGCCAGTAATTTTGCTTCATTGTGGCGAATAGCAAGTGCGGTGCCCGCACGAAGCAATATCAAATCAATACTGTCGAACTCAAAGTCATCGAACTGGTAGCGCATAGTGTTATGTAATTGTTATTATCCTACTCGGAAACAAGAATAACCCAATTGTGATTAAAACACTAAAGGTGCAGCAATACAGCCTCTCGCTGTTTTTTGGACATCTTCTGCACCACCAGTAGAAATGAGTTATCGATCATGCGCTCAATTTCTCCGCGGGGCACTGAGCCGTCCAGGATCACCGTATTCCAAAGTCGCTTATTCATATGATAACCGGGGATCACAGCCTCAAAAATATCCCGCAATGCCTGTGCTTCATCCGGGTCACACTTCAAATTTAGCCACCAATGGCACGTTTCACCTTCGTTATATCTGCCCGGTGACAAGGTGGCGAACATTTTGTCTTTCACTTTAAACACATCCACACCTGGTCCAAAGGGTTGCCCGACAGAAGAAAAGGGTTTATTGAGCAGGTAAGTGTGGGCTTGTGTATGGTCCATGGTCGATTCCTTTACAGATATATAAGCACACCATACACATTCACATAGCGTATGCCAATGTTCTAAACAGCAGGTTCGCACGCACCGTATGCCGCGAAGATATGTTCATAGAAATGCGCTTTATGAGCCATCAATAATGCAGCACGTTTATGGGGGAAATCAAACTCGAATTGTTTGTCATAACCGAGCTCTGCCATGCGGGTCAACAGGCGCGCATTGTCGGCTCTGGGTTCCAGCACAATGCGCTGAGTCTGTGGCTGACTTTGATAGATCAGATGACTGAGGCTGGTCATCCAGCCTCGAAAATTATTTGGTCCTCGGCAACTTTGCTCACCCACTAACAAATGTATCCCGCGGTCATAAGTGTCGGCTTCATAGTAGTGTGCCAGCTTGTCTTTCGCCGCCCAATATACCTCCAGATAAGCGAAAGGCTGCTCGTCAAGGTATCCTATCAAAGGCAAAGTGTGGGCATCGGCTAATTTGTCACTCAAGTACTGCCATTGTTTTTCTTCACTCCAGGCCTGTTGCCAGAAATGCGCAATCCGGGGATCATTCATCCAGCGGCAAAAGCGGGGCAAATCATCGGGGCTGATCAGCTTTAGTGCAAATTGCTTATTTAAATAAGGGTTAAAATACTCGGCCAGCACGGCCCCCATTTCCTGGGGTTTGTCCTGCTCAAGTCCGGTGGACCATAAATTTGAGGTATTCATAAATAAAATAGTAACTTTGGCGGATAACACCTATGAGACGAACATCATACAGACAAATTTATGCCACACACCGAGTGACACATCCATGCCACATAGCAACAACGTAGCAGAGTGTTACGCTGTCTGAACCGGGCTCTTAATAACAAACCCACTTTCTACACCCGATTTGAATCCCACCTTTTCATACAACTTATGCGCGCTGGTTCTGGTCGCGCCAGACAACAACATCACCTTATAACAATCCTGCTCCCAGGCACACGACAACGCCTTTTCGAGCACCTGCTCACTAAGCCCCTGACGACGAAACGACTCCGCGGTAATGACATGTTCAATGATGCCAAATGGGCGGCACCCGTTGGTAAGTGTCAGTACCACACCCAATTGACAAGTTGATGCCAGCTGGCCGTCTACCTCAGCAACCACGATACTCACTCCCGGGTTATTCAGCATCTCAGCCCAAGTCGACTCAAGCACCTGCTCGCTCATATGAGGATCATGTCCACGTAACTCTTTATACAATTTCACAATACCGAATAAATCTTGCTGTGTTGCCAATCGGATGTTTGTCATTTTTGCACCTCGTCCTTAATTTAATTTCAGTAAGCGTATGTCCCAGGCCAGTAAAAGCACCACAGGACTCTGATTTACTTAACAGAGCGACTATTAATTTAACCAACTCGAGCTGAACATGTACACAGATGTATTCCTTCACGTGATAAAAGAAAAGGGCTCAGCTGAGCCCTTTTCTTAGTTTTCTAAATGTAGTGACAGATTAAATCTTTGGCAATGACTGACCTGGGACCCAAGGTGCCCCTTTGGCTTGCAATTGCTGCTCAAACGCAGGAATAGTCTCGCTCAGAATAGTCTGCAGTTCATTGCGGATCGCTCTGAGTTCTTCCGTTGCCAGATCCACACTAGTACGAATAGCAGGGGTCGGACCGTACGTCGAGTAACTGGTACCAATCAGTGCGTGGAACAAACGGTCACCTACTGTGGCCTCGTCATTCCAGGCACCCACCTGGTTTTTAGCAGGGTTACCATTCAGGCGGCTATCCAGTGCCAGTAACTGGCTGCGGATAGTCGCAAACTGGCTATCAAACTCACCAGGGGCGACTGAGGTACGATCCAGCGACTGTTCAAGCATATCCAGTCGCTTCACGGCTTTACCCAATGCCTGACCAGTAGCGCTGGCTACGCGCTGTACATTAGCCAACTCTTTCCAGAACGCGGCCACTTTTTCGCCATCAATGGCCTTTAGGGCATTACGCTGGTGCAGCTGCACCACTTTAAAGGTTTGTGGTGCCTCTAATTGGGTGATTTGGCCATCAACCTCTTTGCTCATGCTAACGCTGTAAGTGCCCGGCGTCACAAGTGGGCCTTGCGGGTCAGGTGAGAAATAATTGCCCTGTACGCCTATGGCCTGATGCGCAGGCCAACGCAGATCCCAGTTAACCCGATGCAGGCCTTTTTTGGCCTTACCCTGTACCTTACGGATCACATTACCCTGCTCATCACGAATAGTGAACCAAATGGCAGGTTGCTGTTGACGCACCTCAGCTTCAAGTTTTTCCCATGCTGGTACACCCACCGACTTATCGTCTTCTTTCAGTGCTTTTTCTGTTGCCTGGCGCTGTGCCTTGAGACTCTTGATGTCGTCTTTCAGATAGTAGGTAAAGGTGGCGCCAAAATCCGGATTCGGTGCACGGTATTTGTTACCACCCTGAGTGCCCACTTCACCACCACCGAGCGGGCTGCGCTCGATATACCATAGCGCATCACGGGTTGGGAATAGTAAAGATCCCTGCTCCAGCTTGTCTTCTGACAGGTTACGCAACGCCCGATAGTCATCCAGAACAAAGAAACCCCGGCCAAAGCTGGCCCCCACCAGGTCATTTTCACGACGCTGGATAGCCAAGTCGCGGAACGAAATCGTCGGAACATTACCCGTCAGCTCCACCCAACGCTTACCGCCATCGACAGTAAAGAACAAACCAAATTCAGTCCCAGCGAACAGCAGATCCGGGTCGACATGATCTTGTACTACACGCCAAACCAGGTGCTTGTCAGGTAAATTGCTAGCAATTGACTTCCAGGACTTACCACGGTTAGTACTTTTTAGTAAATAAGGCTTATAGTCGCCGAACTTGTGGTTATCCAGCGCAATATAAACCGTGTCAGGATCGAACAAGTCGGCTTTGATGTCATTGATAAATGCCGTATTTGGTACCTTAGGCAATCGCTTAACATCCACTTTACGCCAGGACTTACCCCCATTTTCAGTGATCTGAATATGGCCATCGTCGGTACCGGCATACAGCAGACCTTCCACCAGGGGAGATTCAGACAAGGATGTAATAGTGCTGTATTGTGACATCGCAAACATGTCCCAGGCACCATCCCAGCCCTGCTTACCACCCATGATAGGCTGATGAATTCGTTCTCGATTCTTAGTCAGATCACCCGAGATAGGTGTCCAGCTGTCACCACGGTCTTCCGACTGCCAAACCCTATGTGAGGCAAAGTACAACCGTGAAGGTTTGTGTGGACTAACCAGAATGGGGGCATCCCAGTTAAAGCGTTCAGGCTTTTCACCCTTACCCGGCTGAGGCTTAATATAAACTATCTCACCTGTGGTGCGATCGTAGCGGGTCAGGTTGCCCTGCTGCCATTGCGCATACACAATATCCGGGTTACCCGGCTCTGTGGCTGGCTGGTGACCATCACCAAACAACACCACTTTCCAGTCAGTGTTGAGAATACCGTGGCTGTTTAGAGTACGAGACGGGCCACCCTGAGTATTATTGTCCTGTGTCCCACCGTAAATATTGTAAAACGGCTTATCGTCATCCAGCGCCAGCTTATAGTACTGAGTCACCGGCAGATTTTCGTGGTAGCGCCAGTGCACACCACTGTCGAAGCTTTCATATAAACCACCGTCGGACCCCACCATCATGTAGTTCTTATCACCGGCAATAAATTCCATGGCATGGTTATCACCATGCTTATCCTTTTCTTCCATCCGTTTAAAAGATTTGCCACCGTCTTTGGACTCATGCAAACGTACACCAGCCAGGTAGATATGATCAAAATGGTGAGGGCTGGCGTAGAGTTCCTGATAGTAATGTGGTCCGGTACCACCAGCAACGGCATCGGCTCCTTTAACCCAAGACGCACCCCGATCAGCCGAACGATACACGGCGCCTGTACGGCGATTCAATTCAATGGCGGCGTACACGACATCCGGGTCTATTGGGGAAACTTCAAGGCCTATCTTGCCCATTTCTCCTTTCGGTAACCCTTGCGCCAACTTTTGCCAGGTTTTGCCACCATCTGTGGATTTATGTAAGCCGGAACCCGGACCACCGCCATAATACGCCGCTACGGTACGGTGCCGTTGCCAGGTAGCAGCATACAATACGTTAGGATCACGTGGGTCGATGGCCACATCGGTCACGCCGGTCCAGTCATTATCACCCAGCACTTTATCCCAGGTTTTTCCGCCATCGGTGGTTTTGTACAGACCACGTTGACCACCTTTGCTCCACAGTGGGCCCTGTGCAGCAACCCAGAGTGTATTTGAGTCCGTTGGATGTACAATGATCTCAGAAATATGACCGGAGTTTTTCAGCCCCATATTGGTCCAGTTTGCGCCACCATCATGGCTAACATAGATACCATCACCAAAGCTGACATGGCGACCGCCGACGTTTTCACCCGTGCCTACCCAAACGGTATTACTATTATTTGGGTCCAACACTACTGCACCGATTGAGTAAACGGGCTGATCATCAAAAACGGGTTGCCAGGTCACGCCTGCATTATGCGTTTTCCATACTCCGCCGGAGCCAACCCCTACATACCAGACACTGGTATCTTGGGGATCAATGGCGATATCAGCAATACGACCTGACATAAAGCCAGGGCCAATATTTCTCAGCTCTAACCCTTTAAAAGTGGCTGCAGAGAGTACCCCTTCGTCTCCTTTGGCAGCTAGCCCAGGTAAGCTACAGAGCGCAGTGGCTGCACCGAACAATGCGATACGCATAGTGCGGCCAAGTTTTAGTTGATGCATACATTTTCCCTATTTTTATTTTTGGATTACCCAGAGTGTTACAACATAACACTTTGAGAAACTTATTAACCGTATGTTACTTCCTTGATTGGTGCAATAAGTGTGCGTTGGCGCTCAAATAAAACGCGATAAAAGCCCGAGGCAAGAAACCTAAAGGTTAGTTCTATACAACAAAATGGTATTTATAGGCATGATTTAACTAGAAAAGTAACTTTTATAGGGAAAGTGCGCATTATGTTGGGCCAAGTCTATCTTAGCAGCTTCTTGCTGCCCCTCTCAGATTCGGTAATGCCTGGCGCGACCGATTTTGTAAATTACTGTTAATTAGTCCGAGCAATGGCTCAGCAGCGCCTGAATGGTTGAACTCCACATACCCGAACAAATACAGGTATTAGTAGGGACACACTCTAAACACCAGCTGGCTGCTTTTGTTTCATCAAGGCTACAGCCAGACCAGAGGCGATAAATGTCGCACCGGCTCCCACGTTCAGGCCCAACACAAAACGAGGTTTCTGTTGTAACCACACCGATAAATGCGATGAAAAAATCCCCATCAGTGCAAACCCAGCCGCTGTCAGCAAGGCGAACCAGACACCGTAGCCGAGCATCTGAGTTGTTACTGAACCCAATTCAGGGTTCACAAACTGCGGCACAAACGCCAGCACAAAAATCCCCGGCTTAGGGTTTAGTGCGGCAGATAAAAAACCCAATGAGAAAATTCGTAGTAATGGCTGAGCTGGCGCATCGTGCAGCGAAAACAACTGGCGGGTCCGGAGCACCTTCACACCCAGCCAAATAAGGTAAGCCGCGCCAACCAGCTTGACCGCATAAAAGGCTATCTCCGAGGTTTGGATCAGCAAAGTCAGGCCAAAGGTTGCAGCCAGAACATGAAACAAGATCCCGGCACCTGACGATAGCCCGGACACAATGGCCGCCAGCCGCCCCTGACTCAAACCGCGCGCTATCGCCAATAAATTGTCTGGTCCCGGTGAGATCACTAATAGCAGGCATGCCAGGGTGTAGGTCAGGATAACATCAAGAGGAAACATACAAGCTCCTTATCGTGGGTGTTTACTGAGCCTATATCTTATCGGGACATCGCGTCAATCGATTACATATCAACCAGAGAAAGAAAAAGCCTATTTGGGTCCATATACGCAAATGATATTGGATATCATTTGTATTTTTAGAATAATCCAGTATTATTCCCGGGAAAAATTATTTATAACTCTCTTACTCTCTGGAAACGTGACGTATGAAACTGAATATTTTGGCTAAATCTGTCGGATTGGCGCTGATCTCTGCCGCCACGGCATCAACTTCAGCCATTGCAGACGAAGCAAAAGAACTGGATGTTATCGTAGTACAAGGTCAGAAGATTGACCGTACTTTGCAGGAAACCCCAAGTAGTGTTGCGGTTGTTACCAGCAAAGATATGGAAAAGAATAACTTGCAGAATATCAATGATGTATTTGCAATGATGCCAAATGTCGCCGGTGACTTTAACCAGGGTTTCAGTATCCGTGGCGTCGATTCATTCTCAGTGTCCGGTGGGGGTAACAGCTTTTTGACCAGTATGTACCTGGATGGTGCACCACTGCCGTTTCGCATGGTAAAAAGCGGCGGTTTGTCTGTGTGGGATCTGGCACAGGTTGAAGTATTCCGTGGTCCACAATCAACCCTACAAGGGCGCAACGCGCTGGCGGGTGCTATCATGATGCGCTCACAAGACCCAACTTATGAACCAAGTGCAAAGCTAAAAGCAACGGTGGGTCAACATGGCCAGCAAGAGTATGCCTTTGCCGGGGGCATGGGTCTGGTAGAAGACATGCTGGCGTTCAGAGTAAGCTACGAAGACAAGCAAACCGATGGTGACATAGACAACATCACCCGGGGTGACACGGCAAATTTTGAAAACAGCGAAACATTACGTGCGAAATTGTTATTTGAGCCAAACGACGATGTTGATGTGTTGTTCACGTATACCAACAATGACAACCGCTTTGGTGCTCAGTTCGCCCTGTATGACTTCGGTGGTAGTCCTTTTGATCGTCAGGTTGATTTCAACTCTCCAATCTGGGAAGAAACTAAAACCGATATTTATAACCTGGAGGCAAGCTGGGATCTTAACGACACAACGTCGCTACACTCAGTCACGACCTACAACGAGTCTGACTATCGCTACAACTGGGATGGCGATATGCAGCCTACCCAGCTTGTAAAAGATAACTATGACCACCGTATCGATGAAACCTTCAGCCAGGAATTCAGAGTAACCTATGAATCGGATGCAATTCAGGCTGCATTTGGTCTTTATGCGTCACAAGTCGACGTGGATGATAAAGCACAAGGTCAGCGTCTGATGACCCTGGAACAAGCGGTCAGAGCACCCGATCTGGTTACAGCAGTAACAGGCCTGCTAATGCAACAAGGCCTGCCTGCCGAAATGGCAGCACAAACAGCGGCAGCGGTTGCCCCATTCTACCCAGATATTGACCCAATTAATCTTGAGCTCAATTATGGTCTGACTCAGAAGATCAAAACAGCCGCGATTTATGGCGACCTGACCTGGTCTGTTACAGAGCAAATTGACCTGCTAGCCGGGCTGCGCTATGACACTGAAGAGCAAACTAATAGTGCCAATAATGCCTACAAGATCAATAACCCAATGCCAGATCCAGCTCAGGTTCCGGCACAAATTGCACCAGTTATTACTGGCATCAATGCCTACCTGCACGGCTTTGCAGAAGCCGCTTCTGGTGTAGAGCCTGCAACCAAAGAAGACTTCAGCGCGTGGTTGCCAAAACTAGGCGCTACCTACCACTTTAACCAGGATATGTCGACCAGCTTCATCTACCAAAAAGGCTATCGCTCTGGTGGTGTTGGATTTAACGTCGCACGCTCAAATATTTTCAGCTACGACCCTGAATACACCAACAACTATGAACTGTCTTTACGCTCTGTGTGGCTGGATGGCAAACTGGTAGTCAATGCCAATGCCTTCTTACTGAAATGGCAAGATCAGCAGGTCATCAAGCGTTACTCTTCATCACCGTATGACACAGAAACCATCAATGCCGCAGAATCAGAAGTGAAAGGGTTTGAGACCGAAGTCTTCTACTACCCAAGTAACAACTGGTCTGTGACTGCAGGTGTGGGACTGGCAAAATCTGAATTTACAGATTTTGGCCACCTGACCGGGCGTGCGTTTGAAGATGCGCCTGAACTCACGGCGAATCTGGCGACTAATTACACCTTTGATAATGGCTTCTATGTGAATGTCAACGCCAAGTACACTGATTCAAGTACCGCATACCTGGATCCTGCCGCATCCCTGACCGCAGAAAAGTATGCGATTAATTCAGACCCAGTCAATGATCAACATACGATTGTGAATACGCAGCTGGGCTACAACTGGGATAACTACACCGTGCGCCTGGATGTGAGAAACCTGTTCGATAAAGACTATATCAGCACCTACTTTAAAGATGCCGATAATCAGGGTAACCCGTTCACCAGCTACGGCCAGATGTACCTTGGTAAATCTCGTCAGGTGTCATTAACACTGCAGATGGATTTCTAAACGTTTACAAACACCTATTTTTAAAAAGCCGCCATCGGGCGCTTTTTATTACAACTGATTTTTGCCATCAAATTCAATAATCGAAAGCAAGCGTGGCTCCAGTCCATCTACACAACCTAAGTTCACTCGATAAGTGCCTGGCTCGTAAGTTGTGTCATGAAATGGGTAAATCCCACACACCTTGCAAAAATAATGATTCACATCACAATCTCCCCAATGGTAAGTACTTAGCTGTGCTTTACCTGATAACAGTAAAAACACGTCTGATGTGAAGCTTTGCTTTGACATAATGGCGTTTTTTCTAATGCACACAAAGCAATTGCATTGTAGTGCCTCTGTGATCTGTTCGCTTTCAAACTCAAATTGCACTGCTTTACAGTGGCAGCTTCCCGTATATTTCATTGTTTTTCCTTATACCATCCACAAACACTGTATATAAACACATGGAAAAGTAAAAGGGAATATTGCTCGGTGTGTTACAATTGGCCTAAAAAACTTTTGATTCCCTTATCTATCATAAAGTTAAAACATGGATGTGTATGAAAATCATTGTTGCCGACGATCACCATATTGTCAGGCAGGGATTGCTTGCTCTTTTTCAAAAAGCGCAAATTGGCACCATCATTGCCGATACCGATTCAGGCGAACAGGCATGGGCTCTGATCCGCTTACATGAACCTGATATTGCCATTTTGGATATCACCATAGGCAACATAAGCGGGCTGAGTATCTGTCACCGCATACAGGCACATGAACTGAAAACACGGGTGATCTTCCTTACCGAGCATAAAGATATCAAAGTCATCGATCATGCCCTTGAGGCAGGGGCATCGGGTTACTTGCTCAAAAACGATACCTTTGCCACTTTGGTTGATGCCATGCAGGCCGTATATCTTGGTAAGGGTTACATCAGCCCCGCCAATAAAAAACAGCTTCATCATTACCGCACCAACAAATCTGATTTTGAGATCACATTCAGAGAAAAAGAAATAATCCGCCACATTGCTCAAGGACAGACCAATAAAGAGATTGGCGAAGCCCTGTGTATTTCGGCTAAAACGGTGGATGCACATCGTACCCGGGTTATGAAAAAGCTTGGGTTCAATAAAGCAGCCCAGTTAGTGCGCTTCGCGCTGAAAGAAGGCATTTGCTTCTGATCTATTCTGCCAATTTAGGTAACTTAATAAGGTAAATACCCTATACCCTTTTTGTCATCGTGCCTCTAAGATAAGCCCGCGCAAACAAAGTGTTGAAGGATCCTCAACAATTTCAAATAATTAAGGACAAAAAAATGCACACTCATTTAACCTCGCTCGCTAAACGTATTAAACAGCAGGTCAGCCTGCCTCTTACCAAGTCTCCCTCAATGCTGCTAGTCGCTGCACTCTGCCTGCCATTAACAGCCTTAGCCCAAACTCCCACTCAAGCCAGTGACCCCATGCAACTCAACTCAACCAGCAGTAGTTACTCAAAAGGAGCTGCTGCGACGCAGCTAAAAGATGACAGTTATATTGTGACCTGGGTAGGCTCTACTTCCAACGGTGAGTACAGCAGAATATTTGCAAGACACTACCATATGGATGGTACACCCAAAGGTGAGCGCTTTATTGTGAACTCTCTTGCCTCCGCCAATGAACTCCCGGGTATAGTTAGTTTGGAAGACGGGGGATATGCCATCTCATGGCAACATAGTTATGACGATCTTCAGGGCTATACCCGTTTAAAATCCCTGGTAAAACGATTTAACGCACAAAGTCAGCCAGTCAGCTCAGAATTCGAAGTTGTATCAGATAAAACGCTCTACAAGACCAAGTCCGAGTTGGCGGCACTGACGAATGGTGGCATGGTCGTTGCCTTGATCCTTGGTTCAGATTCAGATGTCTATGTGAAGCTCTACGACGCAGACAACCGCAGCCAGGGAAGCTTTATCAGGGTACCACTTCCGAACTATACGAGGACGAGCAAAGTAAAAATTACCGAGCTTGATACAGGCTTTGTTGTTACCTGGTTAAGCAGCAGCGGAAACCGCTACAACATTCACGGTCAACGCTACAATCAGTCCGGAGAAACCGATGGCGCAATGCTCACCTTCGCTGAAGGACTTTCTTCTATCAACTATAGCACTGAAACTTTGAGCAATAGTGACGTTCTCATCAGTTGGCAAGAATTGCAAGAAGACGGCCACATATACGCAAAAAGATACAATCCCAGTGCTGAAACTATAACAGAGGCATTTGTTGTAAATACCAGCCCGATAGTTAAAAAACCGTCCTCTATTAATCCATCAGCGGTACAAACGGCCCCCTCTGTTACGGGACTTGAGAATGGAAACTACCTCATAAGCTGGTTTAGCGACACCCCAAACAGCAACGGTGTTGTTTATGCCCAGATGTTCAACGCACAAAACGAACGGGAAGGTGAGGAATTTCAAGTCTTTGCCAGTAACAGTACGGCCACCAGCGCTTCCTTTGTAGAATCTCTCAGTGCTGAAAAGGTTTTAATAGGTTGGACACAGGCATCTGCAGAGACGAGTAACTTTGATATCTTCACTCAGCAATATCAATATGCCGGCTCAGTAGCACAATCACTGGAGCTGGGTATGCCGACTGGCACAATATTAGAAGGCGATACCGTGCACCTGCCAATCAAGGTAAAGGGTGCTAATATCTACGGTTTAGATGCCATCATCAATGTCAGTGACACCACCAAAGCCCGCATTTCTGGCGGGGAATATGGCGAGTTTTTACCCTCCGATGAGCGTCTATCCGTGCCCATGGGTATCAGCGACAATCAGTGGGATGGTGCACTGGCGCTGATGGCCCCGGCCACCGCCAAATCCGGCGAAGGTGACTTTGCCACTGTCACTCTGATTGCCGAGCAAGCCGGTACGGTGAACCTCACCTTGCAAGCGCAAATGACCGACCAGCAAGGCAACTACCTGAACCAGAGCAATACCGACTATACATTGTCCATCGAAGAGTCTGTGACTTTAACTGGCAATGTTGCCGACTTAGGCATTGCTGGTGACTTTATTTACGTCACCCTCTATATCAACGGACAGCGCGTCACCATTAACCCGGATGGCAGTTTCTCCGTGCGCGTCGGCCTGGGCGAGGTCACGATGTCTCTGAGTGCACCGGGCCACCTTACGGCCGAGAAACAGATCACGTTGACAGCGGGTCAGGCTGACATTGACTTCGGCCAGATCCCGTTAGCTGGTGGTGACAGCAATGGCGATAACGTCATCGACATTGCTGACCTGACCCAGTTATTGGGTGCCTATCGCTCAGTGGATGGCCAACACAATGGCTATGTGATGGCGGCTGACTTTAATCGCGACGGCGCAATTAACCTGCAGGATTTAACCCTGCTGGGTGCCAACTTTGGCAAACAAGGACCACAAAGCTGGTAACACTACCTAAGAGGCTGCTGCGTTGCAGCCTCATTTACTTATTTATAGGGAGTAAAAGCATGAAATATATAATGTATATTGCCACGTTGCTAATGAGCATCAGTGCGCTTGCAGAGCCAGGGCGTATTTATCTACAGACCGCTAACCCACAAATTAAAACCGGCAGCGAATTTTATGTCGATGTGATGGTGGCAGATCTGCCTGATGTCTATGGCGTGCAATTAACCCTGAACTACGACGCCAAATCCATCACCTTGGTAGATCAGGACACAAAAACCAAGGGTGCTCAGCTAGAGCACGGTAATTTTCTTAACGCTAACGGTCTGTATGTATTGCGAAATCAAGCGAATACACAACAAGGAACAATACAGTATATCGTTAGCCAGGTTGCACCAACAAAAAGCGCTGCGGGTAGTGGGCGCCTTGCTCGGCTGTATTTTAGTGGACCCGCGGACGCCACGGATACCGAGCTATCCATTCAGGTTGCAGAGTTTGGTACGCGAAGTGGAGAAAAATACACGTACACACCTCATGCTGCTTTGAACCTGAGTTTTGATACCAACTACCAAATCCAGGCCAAACCCGGCATTGCGCTCAAAGCCTGGGGACTGGGATTAGCTGCATGCTTTTTACTGCTAGCATTGACGTCAACCCTGTTTCGCAGAAGCCGCTTAGAGACTAAAGCTCAGCCAACAACTTAAGATGACCTGGTATCGAGTTTCATCTTGATTTAATCTCGCAGCCCGCTTTAGGTATAGAGGCACGCTACTTTTAGACATATACCCAAAGCGAGGCTAATCCATCAAGCTTTTCAGTTCGTGTCGGCCTGGACGAAGTCATTCTGCCGTTACGCTGACACGTTAGCAACACCAGAAACTCATCGATATTCAGAGCATTTGTTAAGTTAATACTAAATACCTAGTTAGCTTACGCATTCAGAACATTTAACACACGCTATTTCATGAATATATTCATCACTAACTTTTACCTCGCTAAAATTGTAATCCTTTCTTTTCATTATAATTATGATCATTTATCCTAGCAGCGTGCATACCAACTAGGCTCTAAAAAGAGACCAAACTATAATGTAAGGAAATAGTACTATGACACTTTTAAATACCCGCTCAAATACAACTCACCCGTCATCATCAATCAAAAAGTTTGCCCGCAATGCTGTCATGCTTGGCTTGCTTGGCCTGCCGTTACTCAGTAACGCGCAAGCACCTGTACAAGTTGGTGACCCATTTGTTGTCAATAATTGGAAGGACCAAACACAACGCTTCAATGAGACCGCCGTACTGAAAGACGGCAGTTATGTCACGATTTGGACCGGCAAAGACCCAATGTTTGGACAGGATCCGGTGTTCGCTCAACGCTTTAATGCAGATGGCACACTGGCTGGCACAGAGACTTATTTGAGCTACTCACCATCGCATCGCCACAACTCTGCTGCTATCAGCCCACTCAATGACGGCGGCTATGCAACGGCTTGGGCGCGTTATAAAGACAATTCAACTGATTTAGTTATCCGCACCTTTGATGCGGACGGCACCCCAAGAATCGACGAATTAGTGATTAAATCTGTCCAGATGGACTTACTTGGCAGTCCGACAGTAACCACACTTAGCAACGGCGAATTTGTTGTGGCCTGGGCCCATGCCAATCCGATCGCAGCCAATAGCGACATCTATGCACAACGCTTTCTTGCCAATGGGACACCTGCCAGTGACGCATTTATTGTCTCCAATACCGTTGATTATGAGCAAAAACTTGTGTCGCTAACCGCATTAAGCGATGGCAAATTTATGGCCTCCTGGCATGGTCGAGGAATAGGTGATGACCACGGTGTGTTTATTCGTACATTCGCTGCTGATGGCACACCACTCACTGATGAAACCCTGGTCAATGACAATAGCGACGGCCAGCAGCAAACCGCAGCAATCGATACGCTGCCAGATGGTAGCGTTGTCGTGACCTGGGTAAGCTTAACAGCTGACAGCACAGACATTATGGTCAAACGTATGAATGCTGATGGTACGCCAGCTGGACAACAAACTATGGTAGATCAATCGACAGTTAACCTGTTCACCATCCCTTCAGTAGCTGCTCTGAGCGATGGCCGCTATGTGCTGTCCTGGCAGGGAGAAGACGATATTGCCAGCCCCTCTTATCTATATACCCGAGCGTATAACGCCAATGACACCGCAACCGGTGACAAAGTGACAATATCGAGTTTGCACTATGCTGGTGTACAAAATCAGGTAACCGCACTATCTGATAATGACTATATTATCCACTGGTCAGATGAAAATGTATTTACTAGCATGGACGTATTCGGCCAGCACATGACACTAAATGGTGGGCCTGCAACTGCACTGACACTCGAATTACCGCAAACCACAGTCCTTGAGGGGGATACAATTACCCTGCCACTCACTGTATCAGGCAGCGATATCTATGGTATTGATGCGTCAGTCCGTGTCAGTGCGATGTTCGATATGGCCCGCATCACCGGCGGTGAATATGGCGAGTTTTTACCGTCTGATGAACGCCTGTCGGTGCCCATGGGGATCAGTGACAAGCTTTGGGATGGTGCATTGGCTTTAATGGCCCCCGCCACAGCGAAAACAGGTGAAGGCCAGTTTGCCTCTATCCAGTTACTTGCAGAGCAAGCCGGTGTGATTGACCTGGTTGTCAACGCTAAAATGACTGACCAAGAGTCTAACTATTTACTGAACAATGAAGTCTCTTATTCACTGACCATCGAAGAATCAGTGACCCTAACTGGAAACGTTGCAAACCTTGGCGTCACAGGTGACTACAGCAATGTTGTGCTTCGCATCAATGGTCAGCTCGTCACCATTAATCCAGATGGTAGTTTCTCGGTGCGCTCACCACTGGGCAACGTAACACTGTCACTTGAGGCACACGGATACCTGAGTGCCGAGAAGCAACTCAACTTCTCAGCGGGTCAGGAAGACATCGACTTTGGACAGATTGAGCTCGTCGGCGGAGACAGCAACGGTGATAACCTCATTGATATTGCTGACTTGACGCAGCTACTGGGTGCTTATCGTACTAAAAAGTCAGACAACAACGGCTACGTTTCTGATGCAGATTTCAATGGAGACAATGAAATCAATATCCAGGACTTAACCTTAATGGGTGCCAACTTTGGCAAACAAGGGCCGCAAAGCTGGTAATACTCTTAATGAAAAAGACCATAGCAATGCTATGGTCTTTGATGCTTATTGGGACAAAAAAATGATAAAGAGTTTGATGTTAAGCACCTCATTGCTGCTGAGTTTTGCCACCATGGCAACTGAAGGCAAGGTATTTCTTGAAACCTCTAACACACAAATCAAGACAACCAGCGAGTTCTATGTCGATGTGATGGTCAAAGACCTACCAGAGGTATATGGCGTGCAGCTATCGGTCAGCTATGATCCACAGACACTAACGCTCATTGACCAGAACCCAAAAATCGCGGGGGCACAACTTGAGCATGGCAACTTCCTGGATACAAAGCGCTTGTATACTTTGCGCAACCAGGCAACCCCTAAATCAAGAGCAGTCCAATATATCGTCAGTCAGGTGGCTCCCGCTGAAAGTGCTTCAGGAGACGGGCGGTTGGCGCGGCTTTACTTCTCAGCCCCGACAAACGCGACCAATACCGACATTTCTATCAAGCGCGTCGAATTCGGTACTCGACATGGTGAGAAACACATTTATCAAACAAACACGCCTCTCAACCTGAGTTTCGATGCACAATTTAGCCAACAAGAGAAACCCACTCCAGAGATGCCTGATTGGTTGTTGGTATTATCAGCCTTGTTACCAGCCTCACTCATTGCATGGATTTTCTGGCGTAAAGCAAAGTCTCAACGCAGGCCGGATCAGACGGCGTGAAGTCGATAGTTTAACAACCATACGCTCATCGATGTTTGTATTGTGTGGGGCAATATCCCCGAGACACAGAAGCCGGGCGTAGCTTGCTATGTTTAGTCACCCTGGCACTGACTCGTTGACGCCATAGCCTAAAACTGGATGGCTTTAGGTTATGGCGCATCAGCCGGATAACGGCTGATTCACTCAACCCAAACTGGTCTTCGATAGCTTCGAACGGTGTTCTATCCTCCCAGGCCATCTCGATGACTCGGGATAGGTCATGGCTACTTAATTGCATTGTTTTTCCCACGATATTTTCTCTAGTTATATCGCTGAGCAATACGCACTACAGAGCACCGCGGTTTAATTAAGCCTGCTTTTTTTGCAATGGCCTGGATTAAGATTCTTGCTCTTTTGCACAACGGCCAGTCAACGTAAGTACTCACCATCAATCAATTTCATATTACCAAAGTGACCAGCGCATGGATCTCTAAAATGGCTCATTTCACCTTGCGCAAAGACCAAGCTAAAGCTTGACTTTGCACCACAATTCGCAAAAAAGAGATACTTAATCTCTGACACGAGTGGGCACCTCCATGTGAAGGGCTTCCGGCTACCAAAGTGACCAGCGTATGGTTCTCTCAAATAGCTCATTTCACCTTGCGTAAAGACCGCGCTAAAGCACGACTTTACACGATGGCTGCGAAGCTTTGCTTCGGTCTTGAACAAGCGACGAGCGGACACACGTCCGTGTGGGGGGCTTCCGGCTAAACTTACTCAGCAGTAGTCAAAATGGCTCATTTCACCTTGCGAAAGACCAAGCTAAAGCTTGACTTTGCACCACAATTCGCAAAAAAAGAGATACTTAATCTCTGGCACGAGTAGGCACACCTCCATGTGAAGGGCTTCCGGCTCACCCGTCCATGGGTGAGCGTTCAGCAAGCTGCGAAGCTTCGCTTCGGTCTTGCTGAACCCAAACATCTTTGTGGAGAGTGCCTTGATAGTTGACTTTGGTGGGGTCGAAGTGGATTTTTTCAGCCGATTTTTTCTGGCTTTGGTAGTCTTTCGTCAAATTCATGATGGTTGGGGTGAGCTGCACAATGGCGTAGATGTTCACCAGTGTCATCAAACCCAATGCCATGTCAGCAAGGCTCCAGACTTGCTGTAAAGTGGCGCTGGCGCCCCACAACACCATCGCTAAATACACGGCGGTGTAGCCCAACCGCCCGGCTTTGTTATCCAGCTTGAACAAGTGTAAATTGCTCTCCGCATAGGCGTAGTTAGCCACGACAGAGGTAAAAGCAAATAAAGTAATGGCGGCAGCAATCAGATAATCGCCGGCTTCACCAAAGTGTGCCTGCATTGCGTTTTGAGTCAGACTGATACCAGCCATTTCTCCGCTAACGGGTAAACCAGACAGTAACACCACCACGGCTGTACAGCTACATAACACCAGGGTATCAATAAAGACACCCAACATTTGTACATAGCCTTGCGCAACCGGATGATTAGGCACAGGCGTTGCACCAGCTGCGGCATGAGGCACACTGCCAGCCCCTGCTTCGTTAGAATACAACCCTCGTTGAATGCCATTTTTAATCGCAGCGCCCAAAGCGCCCGCCCCCGCTTCGGTTAAACCAAACGCTGACTGGAAGATATCCAGCAACATGGCAGGCACCTGAGCAATATTGATGAGCAATATGAGTAAGGCCGTTGCAACAAACGCGAGACCCATAAAGGGCACAATCAACTCAGCAAAACGGGCAATGCTACGCAGGCCACCGTAGACAATCGCGCCGGCAAGAATTGCAATCACCAGCCCTGTGTATAAGGGGTTAATGGTGAATGTATTATGGAGTGCTTCGGCAATGGTATTGGCTTGCATGGCGCTAAAACTAAAGCCATAACCCAGGAATAAACACAGGGCAAACACCACTGCCAGCTTAGGTTTGCCAAGCCCGGCCCGAATATAATAGGCAGGACCACCACGAAACTCCCGATGTTCATCGCGGACTTTATAAAGCTGGCCCAGCACACTCTCCGCAAATCCAGTCGCCATGCCAAGCAAGGCAATGACCCACATCCAGAATACTGCCCCACTGCCGCCCAGAGAGATTGCCATCGCTACCCCGGCCAGATTACCTGTGCGACCCGGGCAGATAGGCCCGTACACAAGGCTGCAAAGGAACTGATCCCTGAGCTGTCACCACTCATGCTGCCCTTCATCACACTGAACATATGACCAAAGTGGCGAAACTGCACCCACTTCAGCCGCCAGGTAAACCAACATCCGGCAATCAGTAACAGATAAATGAGTATCTGGCCCTGCCCCCACAGAAGATTATTAATTGGGTCAACGATAAATGCCATCATACTCACCTGCCTGTTGTTATTGTTTTGTTGTTATTTATTTTAACGCCGGGATAAATGCACACCGGCCAGCATACAACGTACCGAGCCTCCGGCCAGTTCAATGGCAGACACCTCCAGCGGTAATAACGTCACACATGATCCAAGCACAGCGATTTGCTCGGCTGTCAGCGCATCATACGCGGTTTGTGACAGCGCCAGTATGCGCCCGCTGTCTCCGTTTAACTCCAGTGCATTACCACAAAACGCATTGATCTGAGCCTCACTCAACTCTATCAGCTTTTTACCGGCAAGCTGCAACCTTTGTTTAATTTCTGCCCGCCGCCCTGGTTCGACTATCATCTCAAAGCCGCCCAACGCGTAGTCACTCCCCACGCACAACAGCACATTGGTATGATAGACAGGCACTCCCTCTTCACTGAGTGCATCGAACACCATGGGCTCAAAGTTGAAGTGACTGCAAAAGCGTTCCAGCACATGCGAATCGGTGCGTTTTGAGCGCGCGGTGTAGGCAACACGCTCAATATGATCCAGCACCATCGCACCGGTGCCTTCCAGAAACAAGTCGTCATATTCCAGGCCAGAATAATCAATCACATCCTGCACCCGGTACTCACGCTTCAATAGCTCTATAATGTCTGTTCGTCGCTCCCGGCGGCGGTTTTTAGCATACATGGGATAAATGGCAATTTGCCCGCCCGCATGAGTTGAAAACCAGTTGTTAGGGAACACTGAATCAGGCGTATCAGTGCCCAAATCTTCAAACAAGTGCACCCGCACACCCGCTTGTTCGAGCTGTTCAGCGACCCGAGATACCTGCTCGTAAGCCATCTGGCTGATATCACCATCAAACTGCTGAGCCTGAGATTGAAAGCTGTTATCGGCCCGGGTTTCTTCATTGGGCAAAAAACAGTGTGGCCGGATCATCACAACGGCACTGGGGGCTTGTGGGAACATAACTTAAATACCTCTAATACTGACACTAAAAACGTGCGCCGCTTTTATCCGTGAAAAAAGCAGGCAAATGGCTTTGTACACACCAGCAAACAAACCAGGTGTATCAGCTAGACGTATGAACTGCAGAATACTTTTTCACCAATTAAAGTCCATAAAGAAAACAGCCGCAAAAACTATAGCAGTGATTTACTACCTTACCCAAAGCACATACACTAGGCGCTGGCTTTACGAATTCAGGAAGTAGTTATGATCACGGTAGGTATCGACTTAGGCACAACCAATAGTGCAGTCAGTTATTGGGATGGTGAAAAAAGTGTATTAATTCCAAACTCTCTGGGTGACTACCTGACCCCATCAGTAGTCGGGGTGGACAATAGCGGCGAGATATTGGTAGGGAAAGCGGCCAAAGAGCGGCTGATCTCACACCCATTAAAAACCACGGCATTATTCAAACGCTATATGGGCACACAGCGCACTGTGACACTTGGAAAGCAGCATTATACCGCCGCTGAGCTATCATCACTGGTGCTTAAATCGCTAAAAGCCGATGCCGAAGCCCAATTATCACAACCTGTTACACAGGCGGTGATCAGTGTACCTGCTTATTTCAATGACTATCAACGTAAAGCCACTAAACTGGCCGCAGAACTGGCCGGGTTGGAAGTGCTGAGACTGATCAACGAGCCCACAGCCGCGGCACTGGCATATGGTCTGCAATCGCAAGAAGATGACACCCATTATCTGATCCTGGATTTAGGTGGCGGTACCTTTGATGTCACCATTCTTGAGTACTTCGATCGTGTCATGGAAGTCAAAGCATCGGCCGGTGACAATCATCTGGGCGGCGAAGACTTTACCGGATTACTGATCTCGGATTTTTTGCGTCAGCATCAGTTGGAGCCAGAACAGCTAAATGAGCACCAACAACAAAACTTAACCCGGCTTATCGACGAGTGCAAATGCGGTTTAAGCAACGAAAAACACGCCCAGTTTGACATAGAACTCAGCAACCAGACCTTGCGCTATGAATTAACCGAAGAGAAGATGCGCGAAATCTGCCAGCCACTGCTCAATCGCTTACTGACCCCTATTGAACGGGCGTTTAACGATGCCGGACTATCTCCCTCAGACATAGATCATATAGTCATGGTCGGCGGCGCATCACGTATGAATATTTACAAACAATGCCTGATCAAAGCACTAAAATGCTTCCCCACGACTCAGCTTGACCCGGATCTGGTGGTGGCACTCGGTGCTGGCATACAGGCCGGCCTGGTTGATAAAAATGAAGCACTCGATGATGTAGTATTGACGGATGTATCCGCCTTTAGTCTGGGCACTGGTACCCACAATGAACACGATAATGATGGCAAGGTGGGCAACTACTTTACCCCCATTATTGAGCGCAATACGGTACTGCCATGCAGTAAAGAAAATACTTTCTTCCCTATCCATAAATCCCAGGAACAACTGTTAATAACGGTTTATCAGGGGGAAAGCCGATATGTCAAAAACAACATCAAACTCGGCGAAATTGACGTACCATTGCCAAAGGCAGATAACATCGAAGACAAATTAGTCCGGGTACGCTTTACTTATGATGTTAGCGGCCTGCTGGAAGTGGACATTACCGTAGAACACACTCAGCAAACCATCAGCCAGACCTTTGAACAATCTTCCTCTGTGTTGTCGGACAAAGAAAAAGCCCAGCTGAAGGAAAAAATGCAAAAACTCAAAGTCCACCCAAGAGACCAACAGCGCAACCGCTTACTGATGGCTAAACTGGAACGTATCTATGAGCAAAGCCGTGCCCAGTACCGAGAACAAATTGCTGAGCTGATCACATTCTGGGAAGCCGCTTTAGGCTCTCAGGATAACCAGCGTATTGATCGGGCTTATGAGGAAATTACTCAGTTTTTAAAAGAGTTAGGTGAATAAAGTGACAGAAAATCCCTGGGAAGTACTGGGCATCGACCCCAGTGCAGACAAAAAAGCCATAAAACGTGCTTATACAAGTAAGCTCAAGTTGTGTAAACCCGATGAAGATCCAGAAGGGTTTCAGCAACTGCGTGCCGCCTATGACGCAGCACTGGCACATTTGGAGGCACAGCCCCAGCAACGTGTAAAGTTAAGCTCAGCAGACGAACAGCCGTCAGAACTCGCTGAACCTGAAGCCATCAAGCCAGAGGTTTTGCCGGACACAACCCCGGCGATGCACTTTGAAACACCCCAGGCACAACCCGGCACGCCGCCTCAGCTTAATTCGGAGCTGCAGGAGTTTGACACTGAATTAGCACAGCTGCTGGACAATTCATATCGCCGTAATCAACAAGGGGCCTGGCAGTTGCTTATTGAGCACCCAGTCTGTGTCGATTTACAAAGTCGTCGGGCCGCCTCGCACCGGATATTCCACAGCGTGCTGAACTATCAAAAGTCAGAACGCGCAGAAGTCACTCCTCTGGACATAGAAGTGTTGGTATTTCTGAACCTGCACTTTGACTGGGCGGAAGATCAAGAGCTGGAGCAACAGGTGGGCCATCCCGACTTTTACAATATGACCCACAAAGAGATGCCAGAACCAGAGGTCCGCATCGAGCCGGTGGGTGATACCAGCAACATTGCCAACCTATTTATTGGCCTGACCATACTCTGTGCCCTTGGCCTGATCATGATTTCTATCTAGGCATCTGACACCTCAGCGCTCTGCTCCACTGACTGAGAAGACAGGCTGCGACTACGTTTGCGCCACCAGGTCGCCAGCACAGAGCCGCTGACATTGTGCCAAATCGAAAACAAGGTACCGGCCAATGCACTGGCGGGGGCAAAAAACTTCATCGCCAGTGCAACCGCCAATCCGGAATTTTGCAACCCCACTTCCAGAGCAATCGTACGGCAACTCGTTTCAGGCAGACCCAGCCGCTTCGCCACCAGATACCCTAGCGACAAGCCAGTCGTATTATGTAGCACCACCGCCAACGCAACAATTGGCCCAATGGTTGGTAAGGTTGCCGCATTTAATGCCACGACAATCGCGATGATCAGCACGATTGCGGCCACTGAAAATAATGGTAAAAGCGGAACAAGCCGTTGAATATAGGCACTGAAAAAATAATTCAGAAGTACACCTGTTAGCACAGGGAACAACACAATCTTTAGTAAATTCAGCATCATGCCTGCCAATGGAATATCAACTACCTGACCTGCCAGCAACTCAACCAGCAGTGGCGTCAGTACCACGCCTGCAAGGGTACTCATGGCCGTCATGGAAATAGACAAGGCTACATCACCTTTGGCCAAAAAACACATCACGTTGCTGGCCGTGCCACCTGCGACACAGCCGACCAATACCATGCCTAAAGTCAGATCTGCATCGAACTGAAACAACAAAGCAATCAATAAAGCGACCAATGGCATCACGCTAAACTGCAACACCAGGCCTATCAGTACCGCCTTAGGTTGATTCAGTACATGACGAAAGTCCGCCGGTGTCAGAGTTAACCCCATCGTTAGCATAATAAATGCGAGTAAAGGAATGATGGAGGCCTTTAAAGCGACAAAGGGCTCAGGTGTATAAAATGCAAAAGCACTGAGCAAAATCGCCCAGAGTGGAAACAGTTGGATGATAAAACGCAACATATAGGGCGCTCAGTATGGCAATCAAGATGACTCAGTTATACCGTAATTGACCGGGAAAACAAATCCTGCCTCTGTGGCTCGTTTTTTATCACCTATATGATAAGGTTAGGTCCTGTATCGTGGATTTATGCGAAGGACTGACATGGCCGAGTACCGCTTTTTATCTTATCGTTTTGATTGCCAGACTCATACACTAAAACAAGGCAAACAACCTCTGGAGCTGCGCCCCAAAGCAGCCAAAGTACTGAGTTATTTGCTGCAACATGCCAATACAGTGGTCTCCAAACAGGAGATAATCGAAGCCGTATGGGGTCATCCTCATGTGCAGGAGCATCGCCTGTTTCAGCTGATCAGTGAACTCAGAAAGCTGGCCCCCGAACAAGACCTGATCCGCACCTACCCTAATCAGGGTTACAGCTGGCAGGTAAAAACCAAAGTGGTTTTGCCGCCCTCGCGTAACCGGTTTGCCCTGGCGGCATCATTGCTCCTGTCTGTTAGCGTCGCCAGCGGCGCTTATCTGAACAATCAGCCTGCGTCCACCAGCACACCGACGCTACTGCCAGCCTTGTCGGCATACCACAAAGCCATCGTGGCTTTTGAGCACCAGAAGTACCCGCAGGCGCAGCAATGGCTGACTTTCAGTTTACAAGAAAATCCAGAGTCAATTGAAGCCCAATTGCTGCTGGCCGAAACCTTATTACAAATGAATGAAACAGCGCAGGCACAGCACTATGCCAGTCAGGTAGTTCAGCACACGGCGGTTAATAGCTATTATTTTTCACAAGCGTCAGATCTGCTCAGCAGGCTCTCAGTCAGTCAGGCGCGCTTCTCCGAGGCGCTAAACTTTGCCATTCAGGGACAGCAGGCCATCGATCAGCAAGCAATTTGCAGCGCAGTGGTCATGCGACAGCGCATCGCCGATTTGATCATCGCGCAACCGGAATCGTTACAGTCTGCGACACTGCACAGTGCAACAGCACAACTCACTCACGGCTCTGTACCAACAAACACAGCGCAAAACATCAACTCGCAGCAGTCCGAACTGTGCAAACAGCTCACCCAGCCTGGACCAACTTCGATGCGACTGTGCACACCGTCCAGCGGTGTTCACATAGGTCGAGAGAGGCTTGCTTAACCAATTGATTTAATTGCTTTGATAGAAGTTTATAGGTCATTTTAAGGCGAATTTAAAAGCCATTACCAGCCAGCTTAGTTATAACCGGGGCATCTTTTTTGTCAGCTGGATATTTACTATGACCTTGTCTACTTCTCTTTCAACGTTTCTGCTTGGCACAGCATTACTGAGTGCCTCTCCTTTGGCCGCAGAGCCAACCCCCCCCACGACAGCCAAAGCAGGCTCCCCAAAAGAAAAAGCAAAAAATAAATTACGCGCACTGGTTGGGACAAACATCGATTTTGAACTGCACCCTTACTCAGATGACTTCTTTCGCCTGGCACTCGGCAATGAACACCTGCTGTTGTCAAAAGATGGTAATTACCTGTTCAATGGTCGTGTTATTGATGTGCGCAATCGGGTTGATCACATCGCCAAAATACAACAAATTGCCAATCAACAAAAAATGGCTGATGTGCCTTATGAGCAATTATTAACCTACCCGGCACAAGATGAAAAATACCGCATCACAGTGTTCACCGACATCGACTGCCCCTACTGCCGTAAATTTCACAAGGAACTGCCTGCGCTTAATCAACAGGGCGTTACGGTCCATTATGTGATGATACCCAGAGGCCGAGCAGGCAGCCCTGCCTACCAAAAAACGGCAGCAACGCTCTGCGCTGAGCGACCTAATCAGGCTATGGATGCCGCAATGCGCAGTACACCAGCGCCTCTAGAAAACACAGAGTGTGAACACTCACTGGATGCCCAGGTTTCACTGGCGCAACAGTTTGGGTTTCAGTCGACACCGACTATCCTGCTACCCAATGGTGAAGCGGTCCCGGGTTACTTACCAGCCAGAGAACTGGTGGCGCGGCTGGCGCAGCGCTAGCCCTGGCTCTGCCACTCTGAAAGGCGGTGTAATTGGCATTCCGACACAAACGGGTTATTATTCAATCATTCATAGTGGCCCTTGCCAGATCCAAATGGCGCGAGAAATACGGGTAGTACGATCGGAAGTTCGATGTTAATGATGCGCTTACAGAGCCTGTTCAGGCTAGGATACCGAGGCTTAATTCGCTACACCTTGCTGGCGTTGCTATTGTGCTCCTCTGTGGCTCAGGCGTTTTCCATTACAGAGGCAAAACGCCAACTGGACGACGCGCAAAACCTCAGAAGCGGCTCACCTCAGTCTGCGATCAGGTCGCTGGCCCAACTTGCAGATGAGCCGGCACTGAAGTCGTATCCGGAAGAGTATTACGAAACGTTAATGGCGCTGGCTCACACCCTGATCAGTCAGGGCGACTACGATAAAGCGCAACAGCGTAGTGAACAACTACAGCACTTCGCCATCGCGCAAGGCAATCCCTACCACCATGCCTATTCCTTTTTGTTATTGGGATTTATTGCGGACAACCAAAGCCGATTTGATCAGGCCCAGGCCTATTATAACGATGCGCTCGACACCGCGATTGATGCCAATGATAACGAAATGATTGCCCAATCATATGAGCGCATTTCTGCGGTACTACGGCGCCAGGACAAGTACATCGAAGCACTGAAAGTAGCTCAGAAGTCCATCAATGTACTCAGTATTCTGGGAGAAACTGAAGTCTACGCCAGAGCGCTGGTTAACCTGGGGATTATTCAGACCGCACTGGGGGATCATGAGAGTGCGCTGGAAACCTTCACCCGCTCTTTTGAGCTCAGCCGTGAGCTGAGTTTTGACAAAGGTATCGCCGACTCCATTTATGAATCTGGCGTGGTGTATCAGCGCATGGAAAACTACCCGGCCGCGCTGAAGCATTTTAAGATGGCGCATGAACTCGATGAAAAATCGGGTAACCTGATGGATATAGGCAACAGTGCTATGCGCAGCGGGTTTATGGCACTCGAGACCGGCGACCTGAAAGAAGCAGAATACTTCGCAACCAAGTCACAAAAGCTCTATACACAGATAGACTCAAAAAGTGGCCTGACTCGCAGTTACAACCTGCAAGCCCGGATAGCACTCAAATCGGAGCAAACAGCACTGGCAACAGAGTATGTGGAGCAATCGCTGGAGATTGCCAATAGTTATAACCTGACCGGCTATTTAGTTGCTTCTCAGCTGACTCAGGCACACATCGCTGCGGCCTCACAAAATCACGAGACAACACTTGAGCGGGCCCATCAAGCCCTTGCCACAGCAACGCTGATTAATGACAAAGACGGCCAAATCAAATCCTATCAACTGCTGGCAGACACTTACCAGGCTATCAAGGATCCGCAAAATGCCCTCGACGCACACCTGAAATTCACCCAACTCAGAGATGACCTGGGCAACAGTCAGCACAACCTGACACTGGCCGCATTGCAAAGCCGGGTTGAATTTATTCGCAAACAACAAGAAATCGAAACACTCAATCTCGACCGGGCATTGAAGGACACCCAACTCAGAGAGCGGGAGTGGCAACTCAAGGCATGGTGGTTCGGCACAGCCGGGGTGTTTATGCTGGTGCTCGCGATTGGTTATCGGCAAGTCAAAAAACGTAAACTGGCTGCCGAGCGCGCGGCCCTGCTGCAAGAAGTGGTCGACAAGAAAAATGCGATGCTGGCAGATGTCTCTCACGAGATCCGCACACCGCTTACGGCACTGCAACTGCAGGTTGAAGCCTTACAATTTAATATCGCCCAGGACGTCGACGCTTCATACAATACGATCAATCGTAAATTGTCAGATATTAACCGTCTGATCTCAGACATTCATCAGCTGGCCATGGCCGATTCACAGAGCCTGTATCTCAATCTGGTGCAGTGTAACCTCACCGAAGTGATGACACTCTGGGAGCAGGAATTTGCTCAATTCTCGCAAGGAAAAGGCTTTGATTGGGAAGCCAGTATTCAGCTAACCGGCGCAGTGACCGTGAGTTGGGACATGGATCGCATTAAGCAAGTACTCACAAACTTAATCGCCAACAGCACCTTGTACACCGACAAGCCTGGTAAGCAGCAGCTCAAGGTCTGGCAACAGCATAAGAAAATACACATTACCCTGGAAGACACTGCTCCGGGCGTGATTGATGAACACCTGAGCGAAATATTCGAGCGATTGTTCCGGGTAGAAAAGTCCCGGAGCAGGCGTACCGGCGGCTCGGGTCTGGGCCTGGCCATCTGTAAAAGCCTGATTGAAGCACATCATGGTAAAATTGTGGCCCAGCATAGTGAGCTGGGCGGATTGAAAATCGTGATAGTGCTCCCGACAGAGGTTAACTAAGGCGCTTGCTCCCGGTCTTGACTGCCATAATCGCGCACTACTTGGGCGACTCGAATACGGTAGTGCTGAAACATGCGCTGTCTACCCTGCTGCTGCGCCGCCCGATGCTCCTCCTGCATTCGCCACTGCAGCACAGCCGCTTCATCCCGCCAGAATGACAATGAGAGCAACTGTTCAGGGTTGTTCAGGCTTTGATACCGCTCAATTGATATAAATCCGTCGATGTTTTGCAGGCTGGGCTTAAGATCTGCCGCGATATCCAGATAGGCCTGTCGCTTGGTCTGGTGAGGCGTTACCTCAAAGATAACGGCTATCACAATGCATTCACTCCTTGCAGATAAGTTTGTTCAATACAGGATAAGAAACTGCGCTTTTCCTGCAAAATAAAGCCCGCTTCTAGAGCAAAGAGAAAATTGGCCCGTCCTTGTTGATCCGCTTTCAGGCGCACACGGTACGCCTCATATTCCGCCAGGCTGGTAAAGCTGATCAGGCCATAAGCAACAAAATTAGTGCCCTCATGAGGCGCAAAATAGCCAACCAGTTCACCACCACATCTCGGATGATCTCACCCCAATTGCGGGCATATTGCTCAAACAAGTCCAGCTTACCCGGGTCAATCCGATACTCAATAAAACAAGTGATCATAGTGCATTGTCTCCTCTTGCGTTTTTCGGCACTATATCGACTACTCAATGTCCATGCTTCGGCCCATATCGAACTATCTAATGCACGATCCCGACATCACAGTGATTACCAGCTTGATTGGTGAGCCTAGCAGGGCACGGATGCTCCTTGCCTTAATGTCGGGCAAAGCCCTGACAGCAACAGAGTTGGCACTTGAAGCAGACATCACTGCTCAGACGGCAAGCAGCCATCTGTCAAAACTGGTTGACGGGTCACTCATTACAGTCAGAAAACAAGGCAGACACAAATACTTCCAACTTAAAGGTCAGGCTGTAGCAGGTTTGATTGAACAGCTACTCACACTCAGTAGCAGCACAGTACTGAAAACCAATAGTGGGCCAGACGACCCTTATCTTCGACAAGCACGCGTATGTTATGACCATATTGCGGGTGAACTGGGCGTTCAGCTCTATGATGCGCTGGTCGCGGCGAACTACATAGAAGATAAACAAGCACAGACTTTGCTGACACCCAGAGGCACTGCATTTTTTGAGCAGCTGGGCGTCTGTTTTAGCACCTTTAAAGAGAAAAAACGGCCGATCTGTAAATCATGTTTGGATTGGAGTGAGAGACGCAATCACCTGGCAGGTAGTCTGGGAAACTGGATCCTGAATGATGCACTTGAACGAGGCTGGCTGAAAAGAGTACCCGATTCACGAGTACTCATTTTCAGTGATGAAGCGCACAGTAAACGCTTTGCTAAAACCTATGGTTTAAAACTCACAGACAATACTGAGAAATAATTTTATAGACCTGATTAATGTTGTCGCCTGCTTTGAATTCTTTGGTTAGTGGCTCAGGCTCAGAGCCTATCCAGATTTTCAGCTCAGCGTCCAAATCAAAATGACCAGCCGACTCCTTACTGAACTTAGTGATTTTGCTATAGGGAATGCTGAGCATTTCCACTTTAGAGCCAGTGACACCTTGCTTGTCCACCAGAATAAGTCGTTTGTTAGTAAACACAAACATATCCCGAATGACTTTATAAGCCTGCTCAACGCTTTCCCCGTCTATCAGGGTATCGTTTAATAGCTTGTCCAGCTCATCGCTGTCTACTTCACTGGCATTACCCAATAATCCACTTAATAGTCCCATCTGATTGCTCCTTTTATTTAATCAGCCACAAGCTTAGTAACATAATATCCGTTTGTCGAAAGCCTTATCTTATTGCTCGCCTAAGCTGCCATAAGGTAAGGCTCTCGGCCTTGATGCTTGTCTTTTCGACGATAGCTGCCTTTGCCTTTTTTACTTTTCTCAACTTTGCTTTTGAACAATGGACTGGTTACCAATGCTTTCAAGGCATTGTCTTTAATGTCGCCACGCTGATGGTCGTGGGACTGGCTGCGTTTGCTTGCCATACGTAGTATACTCCTGAATATAAGATGAAATATTAGCCAGTTTTGGCTGCGCTGATTATTGATGTATTTAGACCGCTATGCAAGTACATTTTAGTGGCAAAACATAAAAATCTTTTGCTTCCTTTACGCTGCAAATCAAGAATGTAACTCTCTATGAGCTATACTTTTTTTCAAAGTTGAATGACTCTGTTAAACCTATGCGTAGCATTAAAACCTCAAATGGTCTCACTCTGAGCTATCAGGACTGTGGTAACCGACATGCACCAACCATTATCCTGATCATGGGACTGGGCGCGCAAATGACCGTATGGCCCGATGAGCTGTATTTTGGTCTGGTCGACAGAGGGTTTAGAGTGATCCGCTTTGATAATCGCGATACCGGATTATCGAGTCATCTTGACGAACATGGTACCCCCAACCTGTTCAAAACCTGGTTACGTCGTAAGGTCCCTTTTGGTAAGCAGGCGCCCTATTCACTGGAGGATATGGCAGACGATGTACTGGCGCTGATGAAAGCGTTAAAAATAAAGAGAGCACACCTGGTTGGCGCTTCTATGGGTGGCATGATTGCACAGATCCTGGCGGCCAAACAGCGCAAAAAGGTACTCAGCCTGACTTCAATTATGTCTAACGCTAACAACCAGTTAATCTCTGGAAAAAGCCTAGGAGTATTATTAAAACTGGCTCGCCTGACACCGCGTAATAACAGCCCTCAGGCCGCGATTTCTTATAATGTCAGACTTAACCAACTGATTGGGAGCCCAGCCTATCCGCGAGACGAACAGACTCTGCGTGAGCAAGCGACCATGCACATCAGCCGCGCCCACAACCCGGCCGGGTTTAAACGCCAGCTTGCTGCCATTACGGCCAGCGGTGACAGGCGCCATTTACTCACCCGGATTAAAGCGCCCACTTTGGTGATCCACGGCACCCACGATCCCATTTTTCCGCTCACAGCAGGCCAGCAAACTGCCGCCGAAATTCGCAAAGCAAGACTCAAAATCGTTGAAGGTCTGGGCCATGACTTTCCGCCTATGCTGATGGGAAAAATGGCAAAGTGGATTGCAAAGCACGTGAAAAAAGCCGAACTCAAACGGCTAAAAAAGAAACGGAAGAAAAAGACGGCTACTGAGCAAGTCGAACGACTATCAACACAAACGAGTAAGCCCGACCCGTCAAGCTAAGCCCGGTTTGAAATATTCGCTTTTCTTATGTACTACTTTCCCGGTATGCTTATAACACATCAGACCAGTTCAAATCATCAACATGAAAACACGTATTACCCATTTGCTTGGCATAGAAAAGCCCATCATTTTACCCGGCATGAGCTGGATCTCGGTCCCTGAACTTGTAGCGGCCGTATGCAACGCCGGTGGACTGGGGATTTTAGCCTCCGGGCCACTGACACAAGAGCAAACACGCCAGGCCATCGCCAAAATTCGCACTCTGACCGATAAACCCTTTGGCGTTGGAGTCACCTTACTGATGCCCGGCGCAAAAGAAAATGCCAAGGTCGCTTTGGCTGAGCAGGTGCCGGTGATTAACTTTTCTCTGGGCAAAGGTGACTGGATAGTGGAAGGCGTAAAACGCTACGGCGGTAAAACCATTGCCACTGTGGTCACCGAAAAGCACGCACTGGCTGCACAAAAAAGCGGTGCCGATGCCTTGCTGGTCACCGGTCATGAAGCCGCAGCCCATGGTGGTGAAGTAACGTCGCTGTGCTTAGTGCCTAATATTGTCGAACTGGTCGACATCCCAGTGATCGCAGCAGGCGGGTTTTCCGATGGCAAAGGCTTACTGGCTGCTCTGGCATTGGGCGCTGATGCCGTAGCCATGGGCTCTCGACTGGCTACCAGCACGCAAAGCCCGGTCCATCAGAATGTCAAACAAGCGGTGGTTGACAAAAAGGTGGCGGACACCATTTACTCTAAAAACTTCGATGGCCTGTATGCCCGGGTAATGAAAACCCCGATGGCAGAACAAGCCACCCGCCGTCCCATGAATCCCATAGTGGCAGTCTTTAAATCCTTTAAAGCGTCAAAAATGGTCGATATGCCGCTGTGGAAATTACTACTGGGACTACTGGCCCAGTTCGACAAAATACGTATGCTGACTCTGTTTGGTGCCGCCACAGAAAAACTGGAAGCCGCCACCATAGCGGGCGACCTGGAAAACGGCGTACAGTTTATTGGCCAGTCTCAGGGAATGATCCGCGATATCGAACCCGTTGAGGTACTGATGGAACGCATTATGGTTGAAGCAGAAGCCGAACATACTCGGATCAACAAACTCATGATGCAATGACCTTAAGCTCAAATTCGCTCTCGCTAAACAACGATGCATGTTAGCCAAGCGATGGGGTGCTCTTAAAGGGTTGTCTGTGTAATAATTAACTGTAATTAAAATACTTAACCTTATCCAGACACCCAGATGCAACAGGTAATCGACATCCAATGGTGGCAGCTGGGCTTATTCAGCCTGACCTTGCTGCTGCCCTTTACCATCAACGCGCTGTACCAACTCAAGATTGGCAAAGAAGCTGTTATCGGACTCATCCGCATGGTCGTGCAGTTATTTCTGGTCGGCCTGTATCTGGAGTACCTGTTTACGCTCAACAACTTGTGGATAAATCTGGTCTGGTTGCTGGTGATGCTGCTGGTCGGCAGCAGCGCAATTATCAGTAAAGCCCGCCTCCCCAGGCGACCGTTATTTCTGGCTGTCTTTACGGGTTTATGTGCAGGACTGTTACCTTTGCTGGGCTTCATTACTGTAGTGGTTGTTCAGCCAACCCCGTATTACCATGCTCAGTACCTGATCCCACTGGCAGGCATGTTGCTGGGCAACAGCCTCAATGCCAATATTGTTTGCCTGCAACACTTTTTCGACGCCTTTAAAACCCGCTGGTCTGAGTATGAAGCCGCGCTCTCACTCGGGGCACCCGTGCGCGCAGCCACCCAGCCCTTTGTACAAAACGCCCTGCAAAAAGCGCTCGCGCCTATTCTCGCCACCATGGCCACCACAGGTCTGGTCTCACTGCCCGGCATGATGACCGGTCAGATCCTTGGCGGTGCCAGCCCCATGGTCGCCATCAAATATCAGGTGATGATCATGATAGCCGTCTGGGTCATGATGAGTGTGTCTATCACGATGTGCTTGTTTATTGCCGTACGCAATGTGATCAGTCCGCAGGGCAGACTAAATTCTGAATGCCTGGGCTGGAAGCAAACAAACATAGAACATAATTAAACCCATAAACGATAAACTCGCTTCCAGCGTACCTGTCACCGTTTGCATATTTATTAGTATCGCACGCATGGGCTTGTTATCTCTGATTCGCGAAGCGGCTTGAGCTATGGATTGATTTATGGAACAATTCCGCACTTATTTACCCACTTGATTTATTTTGAGCCTTGCTGATTTACATGTCAGTTAAATGCTGTGCGCTTAGCACCATCAAAAATAGGCTCAATGCATCCAAAATTCATTCAAAGGAATAATTATGAATCTTTTAAAAAAAATATCTGTCTCCCTCGTTTTCCTGGTCAGCCTTCCAGCCTTTGCTGATTCTTTTTGTACAGGCAAGGTTACAAAGCTAGGTGTTGGCCGTCATGGAGTCGTTTATGTGTCTGGTCCTGGCGGTTTGCCCGTCGTTTATTTGTGTAATCTTCAGGGTAAGAGCAATGGTATCGAGACTGAAAGTTGTAAAGCAATGTACAGCTCACTGTTGGCTGCAAAGGCGCAAAACAAGCCAGTAAGCATTACATTCAACCCTAATATTGGCTCTTGCTCAGGCTTAAGTTCTTGGCGATATGCGCCAAATGTCAACTGGGTTATTTCTGAGTAATATAACCTGAGACTATTCGCCAATGGCTCACTTGTAACTGTTGGCGCTTCCCACCTTCATATAGTGAAGCCTTTATATCAAATGGCTACCTGAACCTGTAGAGCGAGAAAGCAGCAATCGATCAGTTTAGTGCTCACATTGCTGTATGCCTAATTCCTGACTTGGTTATTCCCAAAGCTACAATCTTGCTTGGAGCGCTTAAATACGTTTTTCATCCAAACCTTCCTGTTTTTCGCTGTTTTTACCTGCTCAGGTAAAGCGTAAATCAACAACAAATAGTCACCCGTTACCATATCTTTGTCACTAAATGAGGGCGAGTTGGCATCTGACACCATAACGGGTTGAATCACAGCAGTCTGATTATTTCTGCGTAACTTCAACCTCTCAACGGTGCCCAGGCCTGATGCCGAGTGGAAATGGCCGTTCAAATGAACCAGTTTATGCTTCGGATGAGCAGCCAATGCCCTATCAATTGACTCCGCCATGGTGTCATCACGTACCACCTGAGCATGGTAAGTATTCAGATTAGGTTTAGTCCGCTTTGAGTGCTTGTCAGTGCTTTGGGCGTCAGGCTTGTTACCCATTGACCCGGTGAACTTTTCAAAATAGGCGCCTTCCTCAGGCATATAGAACGAAGCAGCTATTTGATTTTTTCGTTGGGCAGGTAATTTATCCAGCACACTGAGACCCTCTCTACCGATACACACAACGATGTCTTTTGGCGCATTGGCAGCAATGACTGGCAAGCCTCGTTGTTTTGCCATTTCTACCACTGGACGATAACTGCTTTTATAGTTTTCCCAGGCGCGAGCAAAATGACGAAGAGACCACTCACCTATCTTGCCACTCAGGTAGTCATCAACAATTGGTTGTACATCACGTTCAAATTGCTCCATCGATAAAATCACTTTTTCACCGCTGTCCAGCATGCGTTGGTAAATCACAGCTTGTGCCAGGTGATTACCGGGATGACCATGGTTTTCTCCAATAAAGACAACATCATATTCAAGAAGCCCACCATTACTGAGGCTGAGATCGACCACCACGGGCTTACCACTTCTTACATCAATGAGTTCATAGTCATACAAATTAACCAGCGGTCGAGTGAGCTGCCATCCTCCTTCCGTTGCGATTAATTTCTGTGAAGGTGACGAATTATGATTAAGTGAACAAGCACTTAAAAAAGTAAAGGTGATGACAATACAAGCCGTACAAAGTTTGTTCATGAGACCCGTTCCTCCTAAAAAATAATATCAAAATATCTGCCAAAGAAGCGTAACTGGCGCCTTACAGCCAATAAAAGTCCCAAGAGCTGATCTTAGTCTTTGTAACGCTCGTACAGCCTTTTGTTATACCCATTTGCTTACTTAAGTGCGCCATTTTGAGGCGATAAAACATCGTCAATAACTAGGCAAAAATGTTGTTTTTTAGTTGTTCTAAATAAGAAGTTTTTAGCATCGTTAGCGTCATATTTGCTCCTTCAAATTGAACAGATAGTAAGTGAAATTGGTATTCGTAAATTGCATAAACAAGCTACCCTGATTCAATACTCCTAGCCTGCACGACAAGCTTGGCTATATCGCTGAGAGTAACCGGAACTGAGCCATTACTCAGGCACAAAATCAGACATTCATATACGGTGACGAAGACATGAAGGTATTCTATAGAGACTTGGCAACAAAAAAAATTGATAAGCTGGTCATTAACTCGCTTGATCAGGCGCTGTACCAGGCAATAGTCATCATAAACGGCGAAGAGCACGTCGTCTGGCAAAATGAAAAAACAACGTTATCAACTCGGAATTTAACGGAGATGCGGGAATACTTTGAACAATTTGATATCCATGAAATAGCGCTCAGACACGAAAGTGCTTACGACGAAATGATAGGTTCAGAGCCAAAAAAGAACAGCAACAGGTTAGAAGTCCCACTCGGTAAAAGCCCCTACGCTTTACCAAAACACTTACACTGAAGCTTTGCGTGAGACAGGCAAACATTTCTCTTTTCTAAAAAGCCCCTGGCGCTCCGCCATCTATCTGCTCGACGCGCCTTGCTCCTGAAATAAAACCAGCATGCGTATTGAAGTGAATAATAAGAACACGAATGGTGGTGGCGGTAACTAAGCAAACTAATAAGTAACCTCTAGATCACCGATTAGACTGCTAAATTACCACTCTCCAGATGCTTTTATTTGAAAACAAGCACCGACCCCACCTCCATAACAGTGCTGAATATATAAACGCTCTCAGTGTTTACTAAAAGTCTATTTTAGACGTCCTTTCAGTATGTTAGGATTGACTAACCAATCAATTGTGCGAGTGTGGCGCAGCCCATGAAACCAAAATTATTTGTTCTGAAAATGCCGTTCGAAGACGGTCCCGGAAAAATGTGGATTTGTTCACATTGCGCATTAATAGAAGGGGCGTTATCGGCCAACCCACATTGGCTAGAGGCTGTTGATGTTCGTCGTATCGGCTTTGCAAAACCTCGCAGTGAAGTTGTTGCACTTTTAGGTGAAGACAACCAGTGGCTACCTGTTCTCATTTTAAACAAGCACAATACGATTACTGATCCTGTGGAGATAATCAATTACCTGGCAGAACAATTTGGCGGTGCCAGTGTACACCCCTAATTCAGAGGTAATGGCCTAAAAGCTTAGTCCCGATTAGCTATGGCTATAGGTCATACCGAATATAAGACTGGCCACCTCAGTCAATTACCCTGACTTGGGCTGTTTAGAAAGGAGTTACTGTTGGAAAAAGTGCTTGTAAGTGCCTGCTTGCTTGGCAACAAAGTTCGCTACAATGCCAGCTGTTTGTCGATCCCCGATGCTGATTTACACTGGCTTCAATCAAATATGACACTGGTTGCGCTTTGCCCTGAAGTATCAGCGGGGTTACCCACACCCAGAGCCCCGGCTGAAATCACAGCAGGACAAGGTCTGGATGTGCTCAACGGCGCTACCAGGGTAATTGAGAAAGATGGCACTGACGTCACTGCAGCATTTATTGAAGGCGCAGAAAACGCATTGGCACTGTGCCAACAACAACAAATCAAATATGCCGTGCTGGCACAAGGAAGCCCTTCCTGTGGCAGTGCAAAAATCTATGATGGCACATTTAGTGGCGTCAAAATCAATGGTTCAGGCGTAACGGCAGCATTATTGACTCGCAATGGCATTCGGGTTTTCAGCCAACATACAATATCTCAGCTGCGAAATTTGCTACACAGGCTGAACTAGCAATTGAAATAATAAAAGCATGCGGCAACACTGAAACTCCCAGTGTTAACAAGGGATCTAATAATAGTTTCATATTTTACTACATTTACTATATAGTTTTTTCAGGTACAGGATTACAATAGGCGAAAACAATGCCAATACAGCGCCCTATAGGTCGCTGCAATACGGCAATCTAACAATAAAGCCTCTGGAGTACCCAAGTGACACACAGATCTATTTTCCCTGCGGCAGCTCTGCTCTCTCTTTTTTTGAGTGGCTGTGGCGGTAGCAGTGACAACACGAATGATACAAGTCAATCTGCTTCAATCGAAACCTTTACCCTGAACACCAATATTACCGGCTCCGGTAGCGCTACGCCTGCAACGCGAGAAGTGCCCAAAGGAGGCACTGTTCATTTAGTATTAGAACCCGGCGAGGGCTATTACACGGACTCTGCGACAGGGTGTGGCGGCACACTGACTGGTAATCAGTATATCATTGAAAACATGCAGGCAGCCTGTACTGTTGATATTGAATTTAAACCTCGTATAGCTATCAGTGAACTGGATCTAGACCCAGCATTGGCACAGTGCTTGGCCAACCATGGTGACTATCAGTACGCTGACGAAGTCACTTATTTGTACTGTGATCAACCTGTCAGTAACGCAGACCCCATCAAGCACTTTAGAAAGCTCCAATCTCTAGACCTGTACGGTCAAGACCTGGTAAACCTGGACGTCTCAGAAAACCTGGAGCTAAGCTCATTGACAATTTCAAGCGCACAGCTTGCGGCACTTGATGTATCAAACAACACGAAACTCGCGCACCTGCACGTGAATGACAGCCAGGTCCAGTCTTTGGATGTATCCAAAAATATCGCTCTTCTAGACCTGAGAATAGACAGTGGACGACTTACAACCCTGGATATCACACAAAATAAGCAGCTCTATTCCTTATCCGTAAACGCTGCTCAATTAGAAACGCTGGATGTGTCCAACAACCCTGACTTAGTCTCTCTGGGAATAAGCAGTCAGGTACTATCCGATCTTGATCTCAGCACTAACCTAAACCTTGAAGGTCTGAGTCTTAACAATACGCGACTAACCACTCTGGATCTCTCTGACAAGACCAAGCTTGTTCACCTTTGGATTAGTAACCTGGCAATCACAGCGCTGGATCTATCACACAATTCAGCACTCTCTAGTGTGTATCTCTACGACACCCCGCTGAGTAGCCTGAACTTAGCAAACGCATCGCAATTGAGAAATCTGGAAATGATTAGCAACCGGATAACCAGTCTGGATCTCACTGATGCGACACAGCTGGAATATTTGTGGATATCCGACAATCAACTTACCCAACTTGATCTCAGCAAGAATAGCGTCCTGACAAATGTCGATCTGTCCGGTAATGCGTTAACCACAATTGACCTGTCCAACAACCCAGCTCTGACCATTTTAAATCTGGCATCCAACAATCTCTCCACCCTGGACTTGTCAGGACTGCCTAACCTCACAGAGCTCAACGTACAAAACAATCAGCTAAGTGTGTTGGATATCTCTCGCAACCCAATGCTTGGGGCGCTTCACTTGTCGAACAACCAGCTAACGCAACTGAACTTTCCAGTGAATAATTCACTGACTGAGCTGGCGGTGTCTGGTGATGAGTTTACCGAGTTGGATTTTTCAAACTTCAAAGCCCTCACAAAGCTGTCTGCATCAGGCGCTCAGCTGAAAACCATTACACTAGACCAAAATACGGACCTGGAGGAACTCACGGTATTCGCATATAGTTTGCAACAGTTAGATGTTTCCAAAAACACCAAACTCACCAGATTGCAAATCGAAAGCGATGCGCTTATTGAGCTGGACGTAAGCAAAAACACAGCGCTGCAAACACTGCAAATATACAACTCTCGACTCACTGCGCTGGACCTCTCTAAAAACACCTCGCTGACAGAGTTGGCTGTCCTGGCGTGGGGCATACAAAACCTAAATATTCGTAATAACCCATTACTTGAGAAGTTGTCAGTTTCAAGTGAGCAGATCACCATGCTCGATTTATCCAATAACGCACAACTGAAGTACCTGTCAGTGTCTGCCACGCAGCTAACTCAGCTGGATGTTTCTGCCACTCCCAACTTAAAAGAACTCAGAGTAAACAGTGCTCATCTGAACGACCTGACACTCTCTGAGTTAAAACAACTAGAAGACCTGAAACTGAGCTCTATGCCAATAAGCAACTTGGATTTATCCGCTCATCCTAAGCTCATTGACCTCGACATTAACAGTTTGCCCCTTAACAGTCTTGACCTGTCTAAAACACCGGCACTTGAGCGTCTGTCAATCTGGTCGACACCGCTTACCAGCCTTGATCTCTCACACAATGCCAAACTGTCTTACCTCTCAGCCGATTTCAATGCACTGGAACAACTGGATATCTCCAACAACACAGAGTTAACTAGCCTATCAGTAAGCAGCAATGCACTGGCCCACATCGACTTATCTGCCAACACACAACTAGAGTTTGTGAATTTGCCTTATAATCATCTTACGCAATTGAACATTGCCAGCAACACTGTGCTTAATCACCTTGATGCTGATGGCAACCAACTGACGTCATTGCATATTGCAGATCTGCCCCTGCTAGAATCGGTATATCTGAGCAGCAATCCACTGGATACTTTGAAAATCACCAATGCGCCTTCTCTGGCTTATCTCAATGCCAGTGACAACCTGCTCAATTCAGTTAGCCTATCCGGTATCGCTGCGCTCAAAACACTCAGGCTTGCTTACAACCAGTTGACAGAGCTGGAACTATCTGCTGCCTCAGCACTAGAGACTTTAGATACAAATTCAAATCAACTCACTAAATTGAACCTGAGCAACAACCCAGCTCTTACTTCCCTGAATGTGGAAAACAATCAACTGTCTTCTCTGATTGTGGGCAGTCAGGATTCTCTTACTGAGCTACGGGCAACATACAACCAGCTGACAGAGCTCAACCTAACGGCGGCCCCATCTCTTGTTACGCTGGAATTAGACAACAACCTGTTGACGCACCTGGATACCACGGCAAGCACAAGACTCTCGTCAGTGAATGTAAACTACAACCAGTTGGCGCAGCTTGACCTCGCATCCAACTCAGCATTGAAGAGCTTGTCAGTCTACGGTAACCAACTCAGTAAGTTAGATATATCTGGTCAAGCCGAGCTCACTTATGTTGATGCAAGAAACAACAATATCGCTCAGCTAAACCTCGCCAATAGTGCCGCATTAGAGTACTTACTGGCAGAAAGTAATCAACTAACGGAGCTAGATACATCGGATAACAGTGCGCTGACTGAGCTAAACTTGGCAAGTAACCAGATCACGTCACTCGATTTAACAAATAACAGCCAAATAAACTACCTCAATTTGCACTACAATGCATTGTCACACATCGATGTCAGTTCAATTGAACAAGTGTACTACTTTACACTCGACTCTGGCGTAACTTGTACCGGCGACATGTGTTCATTTGCCAATTACGTCTATTGATAACCTGCTAAACAGTAACTGGCACACAAAGTGTGTCAGTTACCCACACAACAGCCTCTGTGATTGCCGCACAATGCGACGCTTAACTTCATCCGCACATTCACATAACTGGCCCGAAGTGCCATCACTTAAGAATACTTCTCCCTTCTGAACCGGGTAACCGTATTAACTAGCTATTGTTTACAATGAGCCAGACTAATTACCTGGTCTCATTACTGTTTATCTTTGCTGCGCATCACCCACCTTTGAATAAATACTCTAGTAAAAACCGACAAAAAAACAGAAAAAAGGATGGTTAAAAACAGAATAACTACACGTTTCTTCCTTATTTCATTCCTACACTAATGTTGGAATGACAATTTTTTATTCCACACAATAATGAATTTTCTGATCGCACGTGAGGAAAGCTATTCACACTCTCAATTACGTTATATGTACAGCTATACCTGAGCGCTACCCAACCAGGTTTGGCTGTTAAGGAACCTATCCATGAAATCAAGACAATTTTGGCGATGGTTGCTGCCCTTGTGCTTATGCTCTGCACTGGCACAAGCGGACACCAACACACTGCCCACGCCACAGCAGTTAACCGCAAAAGTGCACAGCAGTAATCAGGTTGCACTGACCTGGCAAGCCCCCGAAGACACCAGCAACATTAAAGGCTATCGCATTTATCGTGATGGCAAACGTATTGCCCGCACCACACTAACCTTTTATCAGGATAACAGTGCAATGGCAGGCACTGAATACAGCTACTTTGTTCAGGCTTTTGCCAAAGGCAGAGACAAAAACAAGCTCATCAGCGATCCTTCAAACACCGAAACAGTGACCACTCTGTCGACCGACAGCAATGATGGCATGCGTAATGGCTCAGTGATCAATATTGGCATTGCTCGCCTGGTCGATTTGTGTGGCACCAATGACCTCAATGCCGTCCCCGATGACCAGCTGGACACTTGTATGGATAAAGTCATTGCGCACTATGAGTTGCAGCAGGGACTGGAAGATATGCAGGCGTATGTTGCACGCTATCGTCGCCAGGAAGATCCGCAATTAATTGCCCTGGGCAAAAGGCTGTTTTTCAGTAAAGCACTGAGTCAGGATTACGATACCTCCTGCGCTTCATGCCACCACCCGGCACAAGGCTGCGGCAGTGACGGCTTGTCTTTATCTATTGGCGTCAATGCCGAAAACCCGGACGTGATGGGACTGGGACGTACCGATGGAAGTATGATCCCTTCAGTTGGGCGCAGTTCACCCCAGATCTGTAACACCGCCTTATGGGTCAACAGCATGTTCTGGGACCAACGCGTTAAATTACGCCAGAGCAACCGGGAAAGCGAAGTTGGCCTGGTATCAACCGCGCCGATTATGACACCCGAAGATGAAGTTACCCGACTGATGAATAGTCAGGTTGCGAATACCGACCCATTGCGTTTGCTCATGGCACAGGCACATTTCCCGGTGACAGCCGCCGCTGAAATGGGCGATCCAAGCAGTTTTGAATCGCCGCAAGTCTACCGTGAATTTATCGCCTCTCGCTTATCCGATGAATGGAAAAGCCATTTTTCAGCAGCCTATGGTGATGAACAGGTTAACTTTTTGCGCATCGCCAGAGCCCTTGCCGCCTATCAGGCCTCGTTCCTGTTTATCGACAACCCTTTCTTCAATTACATAGAAGGCGATCTGGCCGGTCTAAATAATACCGAGAAACGCGGTGCCTTGCTGTTTTACACCTCCGCAGGCTGTGCAAACTGCCACGATGGCGTGATGTTTACACCCGAAAAAACCCGCGGTCCTCTCTACCCGCAAATTGGCCCGAACGCCGTGGCAGATGGCAACGCTAAAAACCAGTTCCGGATGCCCAGTCTGCTGAACGTCGGGATCACTGCCCCTTATGGTGACAAAGGAGTCTTCCAGACACTGGAACGCGTTATTGAACACTATAATGATGTAACCGGCTCTCTGGAAAGCTTCTATCACAATGTAGAAACCTGTCAGTTACCTCAATTTCAGCACCTGACGACAGACCAATGCCGCCAGATTGTTGGCGGAGGCGAAGACTTTGTACTCACACTGAATGCTCAGAACCGGGCTATCTCCGACCGCGGCGACGAAGCAATCATCAAACACTTCACCAGTGATGAAATTCATTATCTGGCAACTTTCCTACGCTCACTGACCGATCCGAATGCAGTGGCTGGCAGTAATGCCATAGAAGTCCTCGTTCCCCCTCGGGATGGTGGGCCCGATGGCCATCAATTTGATGCCATAGACAAAAACGGTAATTCACTTTAACCCCCCAACCAAAAGGGCTGCACATCGCAGCCCTTTTATAATACCAATTTCGCTTAACACCTGTTCAATTTGAAGGAGCAAATAGGTATAAAATCACATTAACTCGTCCGGTTAAGCCTTACATATAACTCTCTGCATCATAGAAAAGCGGCTTCAACGTACCGCAATTAATGAACTTGTAGGTTAACTCACCCTCGCTGGGCACCCGCTTGGAGGCGCGGAATTTTTGCAGACAGGCGCCAGTTAAATCAACGAAGATCAGATGATTGAAACTGGGCTTTTGCTGGATCTTATGCACATATATCCGCTCCGTTTTATTGATTTCTATGACGTCATATTCATGCCATTGTGAAGCAGGTTCCAGTTTACTTAGCTTGCGGGCAAATAGTTTATCACTCAGTACCAATTGTCGCTCGGGATACACCAAACGACCCCCACGGGCATAATGGCCCTCGTATACATCGGCCATAATCGTCACTTCTTCGCCGCGCTCAAGTCGCTGTAAATTAAACGGCTCTGGCTTAATGGTGATGAGTTTTGAGTCACGAACCAGGCTTAAAAAAGCCACATCCGGATTTTCCAAACGATATACCACATGTATGTCGTTAGGTAAGCTGTATGATGGAAAGTTCGTGGCGTAAATACGGGAGCCTCTGTTCATCAATGCCATCCCATGCTCCCCCTTATATGCGGGATTAAGCGGCGGGGCTTGTTTTTCATTGGCTAAGGCCGTGGCAGTAAAGAATAACGTCGCTAATAACAGAATCACGTGCATTGTCAGTGTCCTTGTGGTGTTTTCACTCAGTATAGCAAGCAATCACAAACACACTCGGGACGGAACCGCCATAATCCCTCTGTAGCCTGGAATATTTACACATTGCACAAGACAACCTGTGTACAAATCCAGTTCCAATCACCCCTTCAAGCAAAGCAACACATAAAAAAGCCGCTCAGACTCAGTCTGAACGGCCCATTATCAACGTTGCCAAAAAGTGTATTGGTTATGGCTTAACCGGGATAAGGTTAAAATTCTCTAGTCGACCTTCCAGGTTGCGGTGTGCTTCAATCTCTGCGAAGAACGCCTGGCCATTGCGTGTCGCTGGCTTAACGACTGAGTAAAAGACAAAGTTCAGACCTGCAACAACCTGTTGCTGTGCAGCCAGGATGTCATAATGTACGCCAACCAGCGACTCTATCTGCTCTGCAGCCGCTTGCTCAGCCTCAGTGAAATCATCACGCAGTGCAACACCGTCGAATGAACCAATAGGTGGCACAAGTACAGGGCGGCTTAATACGCGCTCTGCCGTTTCAGTGTACTTGTCATCCAGCGCATGGATCACGATAACTTCAAGCTTGTTTACTTTTGCCACATCCGGTGCAACAACCGGCTCAACCAAACAATAAAACGCATAGTTAGTGCCATTCACCAATTGCGACTGACCAGCCAATGGGGTGATTTTAACACCGTCACGCTGATTGATGTGCTCAAACGCATTGATAAAGTCTTTGCTGAAATCTTTCGCCAGTACAACTGCACCATAGGCGCCCAGGTTATGAACTGTTTGAGACATAATAGTTTCCTTATTATTTCCAGTAATCCCGCACCATGCGGGGCTTATTCAACTGGCCCTCAGTGTAGATGCGAATGAACCGCTTTGTGGTATCAGTTCGGTATCAGTTTGGTATCAGTTACCCAACCTTGAAACCTAAGCCATTAGGGTGAAAAAAAGCTGACAGCCTGTAGCATAATCTGAACACCTGAAGTGTTAATGGTATGTGGCAAAAGGCTCCAATGGCTGCTAGCCTTTGATCCCAAATTCAGTCAGGAGCACCTCAATGGACGGCAGAGTGAAACTCAATTGTCATCGGCTCAAGGAACTTAGAAAAAGCCTGGGCCTGAGTCAGGAAAAATTGGCCTGTGCTTGCCAGGATCAGGCTTTGTGTGTGTCTATTGCCACACTGAAACGTGCCGAATGTGGCAGTCGCGTCTATTATCGCACCGCTGGTGACCTGGCACGCTTTTATCAGATCCCGGTTGCAGAGCTGCTCAGTGAGCAACCCGGCTGACTCTCTGCCAGCTCACCGTCGCCCGCAATAACGGCCCCGACAAATATCAAAAGGTGACAAAAATTGCTATGTTGGGGTAAATCTTGTACTCTTCCGGCCCGCATTCTTCAGAGTACACAATCATGAGCTTCAGCAGTCTCGGCTTATCTCCAGAAATCAATCAAGCCGTAGCCGATCAGGGCTACTCAACGCCAACCCCCATTCAGGAGCAAGCGATCCCCGCTATCCTGCAAGGGCGAGACATCATGGCGGCAGCCCAGACCGGCACAGGTAAAACCGCAGGCTTTACCCTGCCAATGCTGGAACTACTCAGTAAAAAACCAAAGGTCCAGGCCAATCAGGTCAGAGCTTTGATCCTGACACCCACACGCGAGCTGGCCGATCAGGTCTGGCAAAGTGTTGAGCTGTACAGCAAACATCTGACCTTATCTTGTCAGGTTGTCTATGGCGGGGTCAAAATCAACCCTCAAATGATGAAATTGCGCAAAGGCGCCGACGTGCTGGTTGCAACGCCTGGCAGACTGCTCGATCTGTACCAGCAAAATGCTGTGAAATTTGATCAACTGGAGATGTTTGTACTCGACGAAGCTGACAGAATGCTGGATATGGGATTTATTCATGATATCAAACGTCTGATCAAACTACTGCCACAGCGTCGCCAGAACCTGCTGTTTTCAGCCACCTTTTCTGATGAGATCCGCAATCTGGCAAAAGGCCTGATCCAGGATCCGGTTGAGATATCCGTGGCACCAGCAAACAGCACCGCCAAAAGCGTAACCCAATGGGTGTACCCGGTTGATAAAAGTCGCCGTACAGCACTGCTTAAACACCTGCTGACGACCCATGACTGGCAACAGGTACTGGTCTTTACGCGCACCAAACATGGGGCCAATCGCCTAGTACGGGATCTGGAGAAAAGCAAAATTAACGCGGCAGCCATTCATGGTAACAAGAGCCAGAGTGCGCGTATGAAAGCACTTGCGGGCTTTAAAAGTGGCGAGTTGCGTGTGCTGGTGGCCACCGACATCGTCGCGCGAGGCCTGGATATCCAGGAGCTGCCACATGTTGTCAACTTTGACTTGCCAAATGTGTATGAAGATTACGTGCATCGTATTGGTCGTACAGGCCGTGCAGGCGCGACAGGTGAAGCCGTTTCCTTTGTCAGCGAAGACGTCGCCAGTGACCTGTTTGGCATTGAGAGACTGATCCAACAACTGATCCCACGGGTTGTTGAACCGGGCTTTGAGCCACAAAACCCGGTACCAGAGTCAAAGTTAGACACACGCCCCATTAAACCCAAAAAACCTAAAAAGCCCAAGAAGCCGAAAACCAATACGGCTCAGCACGGTGGGCAGAACGGCCAGGCCAACAAACCAAAAAGCAACCAAAAACCGGACGCTGGCAATGACAAACAAGGCGCGCCAAAACGTCGCAGAAGACGCCCAGCTAACAGCCAGAATAAACCGGCGAGTCACAAACCGGCTGCACAGAAAAAGCCCAACCCGACTAGCGGAGCGAAGTAAGACGTTTAACACGCTAACTTTGCAGCAAAACACGATGCCACCAGGCAAGACATACCATCGGGTAGTCTGCTTCCGTGGCATGTTATACTTACCCTTTCAACCAAAAAGAAACCAGCTATGAGCACCTCCACGCCATTTTCCAGCATCAATTTGTCCCCTGCTTTGCAAGAAAACCTGACCTCTCTGGGTTATCACACCATGACCGACATCCAGGCTCAGACACTGCCACAGATCCTGGCCGGGAAAGACGTCATCGGTCAGGGCAAAACCGGCTCGGGAAAAACCGCAGCATTTGCCCTTGGCCTGCTTCATAATCTCAAGGTTAAGCGCTTTCGGGTGCAGGCGCTGGTTGTTTGTCCTACCCGGGAGCTGGCGGATCAGGTCGCTGTGGAGATCCGTAAACTGGCACGAGCCATTCATAATATTAAAGTGTTGACCTTGTGCGGCGGCGCCCCAATGGGACCACAAATAGGCTCTCTGGAGCACGGCGCGCACATTGTGGTTGGCACACCCGGACGTATTGAAGAGCATTTGCGCAAAGGTCGCCTGAGTTTAGATGAGGTCAATACCTTTGTGCTGGACGAAGCGGATCGCATGCTGGAAATGGGCTTTGAAGAAGCCTTGGATTGTATCGTGTCACACTGCCCACAGCAGCGCCAGAATTTGTTATTTAGTGCCACTTACCCGGCGAAAATAGAACAGCTGGTTGGCCATATTATGCGTGACCCGGTTAAGGTTGAAGTGATCGCGCAACATGACCACAGTACCATAGAGCAGCATTTCTATGAGGTGGCCGACAACGCCGAGCGTGACACCGCACTGCATAAGCTGTTACGACAGTTTCAACCTAATGCTGCGGTGGTATTTTGTAATACCAAGGCCCAGTGTCAGGACATCAGCGAGATGCTTCAAAACTATGGTTTTGACTGTGCAGCCCTGCATGGTGACCTGGATCAGAAAGATCGGGATAAAACCCTGGTACGCTTTGCTAACCGCAGCTTAACTGTGCTCGTTGCGACCGATGTTGCAGCTCGAGGCATAGATGTGGACCATGTCGACATGGTCATTAACTACCACATTGCCCACGACCCTGAGGTCCATGTACATCGCATTGGCCGTACAGGTCGCGCCGGAAAAACCGGGGTAGCCTGCTCGCTGATGAGCTACAAAGAATCACACAAAGTGAATATGCTAGAAGACTACCTCGACTTGCGAATTGAACCCACTGCACTGCCGGGCGAGCAGGTACTCTCAGCTCAGATTAATCGCGCGCCTATGGTCACGATACAAATTGATGGCGGCAAAAAAGCCAAGTTACGCCCGGGCGACATTCTTGGGGCACTGACTGCCAATCAGACCTTACAAGGCGATCAAATCGGTAAAATCAAAGTCACCGCCATGTCCTCCTATGTTGCGGTAGAACGCAAGTACGCAAATCAGGCAGTCAAAATGATCAGTGAAGGGAAAATGAAAGGCCGTAATTTCCGTGCCCGTAAGCTCACTCGCTAACGATCATAGTTCTTTTAAGTGGTGGCAGCTTATCCATTAAAGCCGCCACACTCACTCTCATTTGGCCCAACCACAAAGACACGATTGCGAATTATTTTCATTTACTATTTTCATCACAGTTTTGTTATGATATAACACACGCACTGAATTATTGGAGAAGAAAATGAAGCCAGATATCCACCCTGATTACCACTTAGTTGCCTTTCACGATACCTCTGTAGACAAGTATTTCATTGTTGGTTCTACTATCAAAACCGACCGCACAGTAGAAGTAGATGGAGTGACTTATCCTTATGTGCCTATCGATGTGTCGAGCGAGTCTCACCCTTTCTACACAGGTAAACAAAAACTGGTTGCCAGTGATGGCCGTGTTGCACAGTTTAACCGCCGCTTTAAGAATCTGGCTGGTAAAAAAGGATAATCACCATGAAAGTACTCAGCTCGCTAAAAAGTGCCAAGTCTCGTCCAGGCTGTCAGGTAGTTAAGCGTCGTGGTCGTGTGTATGTGATCTGCAAGGATAACCCGCGCTTTAAAGCTGTTCAGGGCAAGAAGAAAAAGCGCTAACTAAAAAGTTTAATACAGTCGGCTCGTGAGCAGCCGGCTGCCTGCAACGCCCGCCAGCATCACTCACCAGCGACATGAAACAAGCAACTGCAGCCGACTTATGCAGCTGGCTGGTTTCCAGTTCCCCCAAATATCACTGTGGTCATAGCCCAGCGCCATAGGCTCCTATGTACAACGACACGGCAGTCCGTATTCAGCCTTGCAACCACTGCCCTTGAGCAAAGTAAAAGTTTGTAAACATTAACGGTACATTAAATCAAAACTAACAACCGGGGTCTACGCTGAAAGAGAAACAACAAAAAAGGACCTGTAATTATGGTAAAAACTGCACATCAACGTACTCCTTCTGACGTCACCGTAGACATGAACCCCATGCTGGATATCGTATTTATCCTGCTGATTTTCTTTATTGTCACCGCCAGTTTTGTCAGAGAAAGCGCCCTGCCGCTCAACCGGACGGATCAAGCGGTCACCTCTGTGGTGCCCAGCCTGACGCCGGTATTTTCAATCGATGCTAAGAATCAAATCTACCTGAACAATCGGCAAATCGACCTCGACAGTGTCAGTATTAACATTGCCCGTCTCGGCGCAGAAGGGGATATCACCAGCATCAGTTTGCGAGCACACCCTGACAGCCAACATGCCACACTGGTTAGTGTTCTCGATGCGATCAAAGCCCAGACCAGTGCGCCCGTCTCTTTGGGCGAAACACTGAAATAAACTTAACGGAGGCCCGGCAGACGTGCCGGGTCAACTCATTGTTTTGCGACCTGCACATACTTAAACCACTTTTGCTGTATGCCTGCCAGCTTGCCGTTACTGCTGATCGCAGCAAAGCCATCCCGATAGCGGGCCACCAGTTTGGGGTCGGAGTCAATATTAAAAGCAATACTGAGATTGGTATTAAGCTCTGTCAACTCCGCAACCTTGTTTAGGGTATTAAAGTCCATACCCGCCTTATTCGCTCGCTGCCAGATGGTTTCTTCGGTGCCCACCACCAGATCCAGGCGATCTTTTTCCAGCATTTGTAGCAATTGCTCTTCGTAACTGAGCGGTTTGAGATTTGAGAACTGCTGTTTTGCCAGGTAGTGGGCAACATTAGACCCCCGCAATACAGCCACCCGGTGCTGTTTAAGCAACATCAGAGCGTCTGATTGCACGGGAAAGCGACGTTTCAGACCCCATAAATAAATTGGGTCCGTTTGCACTTCCCCTATCCAGTGAAACAGCGGACTCCGTGCCTGAGTATGCACAATGGAGTAAATGAGCACATTTTCGGTCGTAACCGCTATCTGGTAGGCCCGTGCCCAGGGCATAACAGTAATGTCCGGCACATCGCCCACCTGCTGGCACAAAGCATGCACAACCTCGGTCATAAAACCGCCTAACGAGCCGTCCTCATTTTTGATTTGATAAGGGTACAGATATTCAGTGACCACCTGAACGGTTGCGCCGCTGGCTGGCCGCCCGACGCAGAGCCACAGCACCAGACATACGAACAAAACCCACTTCATAACGCCCCCGGTACAACAATGGACTTACTGTTAGTCTAGGGGCTCAACTGATTATTGCAAATTACGCATCATTAAATGCCAGATGCGCTAATGAGGCTAGCGTCACTTCACTTTCTTCCAGATTTCCCGCTCCACAAACTGGCCATTCTCGTACAGCTCATGGTGCCACAAATCGCCTTCCACTTTATAACTGAAGGCCATCGTCCTGCCCAGCAAAGAGGTGACGTTGCCGTACTCATAGGTCTCAATAAACCTGTCTCCCTTCAGCACATAAGTACCACCGCCAGCGTATTTGAACTTTCCCTGGCTCTGGGTGATATAGCTATGATGCGTGGGCGTGATTAACTTCACTGAGGTTAATTCCGGGGCTTTGGCAGACACAATGCCCTCTTCCGTGGCATAGTGCCCTTCAACAAACTCCCAGCTACCCAGTAATGGATTGGCCAATGCCGAGCCGCTCAGCAGCGCCGTTAAGATCAGAGATTTCATAATAGTTCCTTGAATAACATAATGTACGTATGAGTTTTACATACCTGAGCCGGAAAAACAGTTGAGGATCTCTCAAGTCGGTACACGCACTATATGGCCTGCTTAAGACATCTATAGTGCCGATGCATCAGGCTTAAAATGCACATTTTTTACTCACCTCATGAAATAGACCAGACGGTGTTCAGGTCTTGTTATCAGACCCTGACTCACACACACGAGGCTGATATGAGCACAGCAAACACATCACTTTGCGCCCTAATTCTGTTCACCCTGACTGCATGCGGTGGAGGAGGCGGTGGTGACACAACCCAAACCAACGCCAGCAATAATACGAGCAATGAAACAAGTACAGATACATCAAGCGATACAAATACTACGACTAATACGTCAGACAATAATGCAGGGAGTTCAGGCGACAACACGAGCACAGATACAAGTACAGACACCACTGAGACAGCGCAAGCCGAAGATACGGTAACGTATCAGCTTACCTTTACCAGAACCTGGGAAGCCGACAACTTTCCCACCAATTTCCCGGGGAATTCACACTTCTCCCCCCTCGTCGGCCTGACACACAATGCAGACGGCTTCATCTTTAAACCCGATACCTCGGCGTCAGCAGGCATGGTAAGCATGGCTGAAACCGGTTCCAAATTTCAGCTTAAAGAGGAGATTAGCGCTATCCAGAATGCCGGGAATTCTAACTACCTGATTGACGAATCGGGTGTGTCAGGCAGTGCCAAAAGCGTGACCTTTACGTTTGAAGCGAGTCAGGCGTTTTCGTTGCTCAGTGTGGTGTCTATGGTTGCCCCCAGTCCCGACTGGTTTATCGGCCTGGAAAGCTTGCCCTTGTTTACAGACAACCAATGGCTTGAAAGCCAGACGATCCAACTGAAGGTCTACGATGCCGGCAGCGACAGTGGCACACGTTTTGGGTCAGCCAATCAAGCTACCAGCCCGGCCGAACCGATAATGCTACTGACCAGTGACCCCACGGACAGCGACTTTTCTGCCGGTGTGCACAGTGACTCAGGCGCCTATATTGGCATGATTGAAATAAAACTCATGCAATAATATCGCCACTGTCTTTTTCTCAGACGGGCAGGCTGTGATCTTCAACTGTTGCCCGCTTCACGCCCCAACAGAAAAATAAGCTTAATTTTCAGTCTGTTAACTAAAAACCCAGTTCTTATTTTCCCACCTTCCTTGTTTGTCCTTATCGATCAGGACACCTTTTTGCGAATGCGTTGTTATAACCGGGCTAAAACAACAAATGGCAACGCACTAAGGGGCAATATTATGAAACTCTCCTCTTTTATACTTTCTACCGCCTGTCTGGCACTTACTGGATGTGGCAGTGATAACACCGTGACGCACACCTCAAATCCAAAATCAGCAGCGATGCCCGTGTCGCTCAGCGAAACAAAAGAAAACATCCGCTTTGATATCAACACCGACTATCAAAGTTTGCTTGATCAGGTCGCCGCAGCAGGTTTAACAGGCGTATCTGTCTATGTTGCCACACCCGGTTGGTCCGCAACCTATACTAGCGGTCTGGCCAATCAGGACACTCAGGTACCGCTTAGTCCACAACACCTGTTCCGTATAGCTAGTAATACCAAGAGCTTTGTTGCCACACTCACTCACCTGATGGCAGCACAGGGGCAAATTGATCTGGACAACAGTATCAACACCTATTTGCCAGACGACATTACTACCCGACTTCCTAATACCGGTACCATCACAGTGCGCCATTTGCTACGACATACCAGCGGCCTGAAGGATTATCTGAGTGTGCCGCAGTTCTGGCATAAGACAAAAGCAGAGCCCAATCACGACTGGCAAGTGACTGAAATGCTGAGTTATGTTTATGATGAGCCCGCACAATTTGAGGTCGATAGCCGCTTTGACTACTCCAACACAAACTACCTGTTACTCGGGATCATACTGGATGACTTACTGGGCTATGATCTGGCGATTGCAATCCGTCAACAAATACTCGAACCACTGGGCATGACCGAAACCTATTACTATCAGCGGGAACCTCTGGGCGCGGAGCTGGTTCACGGCTATGAACTGGAGGATGGTACACTAAAAAGTTATCGACACATTAAACTGGGGTATCGTGCGGCAGATGGCGGTATGGTCAGTACACCCAAAGACCTCAGCCGATTTTTCAGCGCCTTTGGCAAAACCCAGGCCCCGTTTACGGCTGCGATCAAAGCACAAATGCTCAATAACCTGAGCACAATGGATACAACCCGGGAGTATGGGGCTGGTATTGTGCGCAAAACAGAGCACAGTACATTTTCGTCGTTGTCAGGCAAAGTAGCCTACATGCATGGTGGCTACAATAACGGTTATATATCCAGAAGCTATTATTACCCACAAGAAGACGTGAGCATCAGTGTGTTCTACAACCGCGTATTTGACCGCCACACCGAGCAGGACAAACATAAGATGGTCGAGAATTTTCGTGAAGCATTGCGTGCCAAAGTCTTCGCAGAGCTATAAACATGCTATCAGCCGGCGTTCAAACCGGCTGCTCCCTCACGCCTGGCGGAACCAGGTTAACAGATGACCTCAAGGGACACATCGCTATGGCGCTCCAGATTCAGGTAAGGATCAATTGCCGCAGTCATGAGCGCGTTAATCTTGCCATCAAAATGATGATTTTCAACCGTCCCACTTTTTGACACTGTGATTAGGTCCAGTTTTTGTACCGGGGCTTCGAAGTCGGCATTCGCCAGATCAAACCAGACAACATTCAGCGTCTGGGCATTACTGAAATAGTAAGCCGGTTCACTGTGACTGGCATAAGTAGACCACAGCGTATTAGAGATATTGGGGCTGTCACTGACCGTAAAGTTGTAACCCAGCGGTACAGACGCATTTGCAGCCACAGTTCTGGCCTGAGCCAGTGCGTCATCAATGTTAGTGGGCTCGTCCATATGGTGCAGATAAAACGTTGCGCGTTCAAATCGATCCGTTGAAAAAGCGCCCCCCGGGATGGTGTGGCTTGGGTTGCTGTTTTCCGCGGACCATTGCCAGGCCCAGTAATCATTTATTTTTAACTGCTTATCAAAGCTCGGCTCATTGGTCATTATCTGATAAGCACTGCTTTCATAACAAACAAACTCTCCGTCTACCACTTCAATAATGGCTGAATTGCCGGTGACATCTGAAACAGACAGGTGTAATTGCGCCGGTTTACCATCGCTGTTGGGAACCGCAGCGCCCACCAGCAGGATATCCTGTTTGCTAAACGCCTTCACAACCTCTTTTACAAAAACAAAGTTATCCAGCACATACTGCACCCACCGCAACACACTCAACTGCTTTTTGTGCGCACGGAAGGATGCCTGACCATAGCTGGCACCAGAGTCATACAGTACATTCGCCACTAACCCCATTGAGTTCAGGCCATCAGACGCGGCCCAGCCACTGCGTTCATCCCCTACCATGGCTACGATGCTGCTATACGCCGAGCACCATTTGAGCGCCTCATCCATACAGCCATCTGATTCCGCCAGACCGGTTTTACTCAGCCCCTTATCAAACGCAAAAAAGCTGGTTGGGAGTGGATACATCCAATCCATATTACGGGCCGTCGCCAGATAGTCACGCTGACCATTATTAAATACTCGGGTACACATCTCACACCTCACTGTGTGCCATGGCTATCGTTTGATAGCAGGCTCTGTTGTTCGTTTCGCAGATATTAATCTGAGTTCACCCGTAAAAACATTACGCAGGATTACAGCCTGGATCTGAGCATTTACCCGCCTGATTGAAAATCTCTCATTTGCACTGTTCCCATAAACACGATTTTATAGACCTCTTTTTGATCGGTATTTCAGGGAAATGATCGCTATGATAGTTCGACTCAAGACTTTGCTGTGCGGGGTTATATTAAGCCTGCTCATGCTATCTGCCGAGATCGCCAGAGCGAAAGACCATGCAGCCATTTTGATGCCTGTGCCCACTTCACTGGTACAGTCAGGACAATCGCTTACGATAGATCGTCCGCTGATATTGTCGCTCACCGGTCTGTCTTCGCAGCGCAGTGCCTTTGTAAAGACTTACTATCAACAACAGTTCTCTGATTTTGGCTACCAGGTTACGTCTGTCACCTCTGGATCAGCACTCCCCATCAATGTCACTGTGCAAACTCCGCAAACCGGTACCAGTCAATATCCCCAGCTCAACCACAATGAAGACTATCAATTGCGTATCAACCACACAGGTATTGATATCAGTGCCGCCTCTGATTTTGGCGCGCTACAGGCACTGGCAACCCTCAGTCAGTTACTCTATTTTGCCCGTGACAGCCGCGAGCTGGCCCTGCTACAAATAGACGATAGCCCCCGTTTTCCCTGGCGTGGACTGCTGCTCGACAGCGTCCGCCATTTTCTTTCTATTCCGGCGATTGAACGGCAGCTACGCGGTATGGCTGCCGCCAAGTTGAATGTATTTCACTGGCACCTGACTGATGATCAGGGCTGGAGATATGCCTCAGCAGCTTATCCAAAGTTGCATAAACTCGCGTCCGATGGCCAGTACTATACGCAGGCCGAAATCAAACACATCGTTGAGTACGCCAGCAACCTTGGGATCCGTGTGGTGCCAGAGTTTGATGTCCCCGGTCACGCCTCTGCCATTGCGGTTGCCTATCCTGAACTGATGACACAGGTGAAGCCCTATCAGATGGAAGATGGCTGGGGTATATTTGAGCCTTTGTTAGACCCCAGCAAACCTGAGGTGTATGTCTTCATTGATGCAATCGTTGCAGAGCTGGCTGAACTATTCCCGGACCCCTACTTGCATATTGGCGGCGATGAAGTACACCCAAAACAGTGGCAAGACAGCAAGCGGGTCCAGGCGTATATGCGCACACATAAACTCAACACTTCCGCCGACCTGCAAGCGCATTTCAACACCAAAGTGCAGGCTATCTTACGCCGGCATAACAAAAAAATGATGGGCTGGGACGAAATATTTCATCCCGCCCTGGACAAAGATGTGATGATCCAGTCCTGGCGTGGTAAAGCAAGCCTGAGTCAGATTGCCGCACAGGGATACCCGGCGTTGTTATCCGCGGGATTTTACATCGATCAGCCTCAGCCGACTGCTTACCACTATCGCAATGAGCCGTTTGATACCGATCTGCACACAGCACATCCGCTCAACGACAACGAAGTCATTCAGGCCTGGGACTTCACCATGCCCAGACTCAAAGGCAGTGCCGTGCGTGGTAAACTGGTGCTGGTGTCCTCTCAGCAAACACTGAATCATGTATACCTACAACTCAATGATCGCCCCTTTAAACAAGCCCGTCTGGATAGCCGGCTAGTCCCGCCCGGAGCGGGCTTATCACGACTCAACGCCACCATCGATAGCTGGATGGGTCCAACCCGTGCGGAACTCACACTAAACCCGAGATCAGGATTATCTGGTCGGATCCTGATCGGCAACGCTGTCTATCCGGTAACGGGAAAGTTAGATACACACTTTACCCAGGCAGACTTTACCAATATGCCTTTCCAGAGCGCGATGAGCGCCCAGGCACAAGGTAATATTCTGGGTGGAGAAGCAACCCTCTGGAGTGAACTGGTTACCGAACACAACCTGGATGTGCGCAGCTGGCCACGTCTGTTTGCTATCGCAGAGCGCCTATGGTCTCCACGTCTGCATACAGACTCCGAAAACATGTACCACAGATTGTTGTCCATCTCTGACTTTGCCGATGCCATCGGCCTGCATCATCAAAAGCAGTTCAGGCAGGGGCTCAAAAGACTACTGGCCAAACACGATAGTCCTCACAACCTGGCTTTGCTGATGCGCTTTGCGGAGCAGCTTGAACCAGCCAGCTACTACACACGTCATCATATTAAGTATCAGCAAGGCTTGTATCACCAAAACGCACCATTAACACACTTAGTTGACTTTCTGCCGGTAGAAAGCCCGGCTCTGATCCGGCTCTATCAACAACTAACACAATTCAGACAGGGCGACAGCAACGCATTGCAACACATCACCGAGACGCTAATAGCCTGGCAAGCAGACTATCAACTGCTTGCGTCTTTGCTCAGAAGCACGCCAGCTCTGAAGGCGCTCTCCAAAGTGCTGGAGCAGGCCAGCGACATCAATAAAATTAGTCTCTCAGTACTACGCAGTTGTAAAGCTGGTACGTCAATATCAGCCACCAGGGTTGAGCAATTGTCGACGCAATTGCGTGACATTCAAAGTCAAGCCTCGGAGATTGTCGTGGCGGCTGGGTTGTTCAGCGAGCATTTATTGGCAACTTGCCAGGGCCCAGTCCGAACTGAAATAGCAACGGTTGATAGCCTTCACTAAGGCTCTATCAGATCATCTGGTGCAGTTAATACTGTCTGTACCAGCGCTCTGAGCCAGGCATTTTTGTCATCACCCGTTCGCTTACTCAACCACAACATTGCAATATCAAAATCCGGCACACGCAGCGGCGGCTCAAAGTATGTCAGCCCGGCATCCTCACACGCCAACTGAGCCATTTTTAGCGGTACAATGGCCACCAAGCGTCGTTGGCTGAGCAAGCGCTGTATGGTCAGGAAGTTGCGACTGGCCACCGTCACCCGGCGTGTCAGGCCTGCCCTGGCAAGCAACTGATCGACCTGAGTTGTTAAGCGGCCATCCGGGCTCACGAGGGCATGCTCCGTCTGTGCAAAAGTAGTCATGCACATGGGTAGCTCTGTGGTAAATACAGCCGGATCCACCAGACAAACGTGACGCTCGGTGTACAGAACCTGACTGCTAAATGCCTGATCTGGTTCAGTGATACTGCCAATGACCAGATCCAGTTTTTCCTGTTCGGTCAGTGTCATGTAGTTACTACGATTCACGTTTACAAAACTTACTTGTGCATGAGGCGCGGCGGTGCGAATACGGTCGTATATCACAGGCGCAAAATTCAGCTCTGCATAATCCGTCAGACCGATGCGACATACGCCTTCATACTGCTCCGGAACAAAGTGTTTTTTGTGCAGCAAGCCATCCGACACCGTATCCAGCAGCTGCTCAATTAAAGGCGCTATCTGATGCGCGTACTCTGTCGGCTCCATGGTATGCCCTTTACGCTCAAACAACTCGTCATCCAGAAGACGTCTGAGTCGTGCCAGAGCATGGCTCATCGCTGACTGGCTGACACAACCCTGCTCAGCCGCCATACTGACACTGCGGCAGCGGTATAAATAAGCGAAGGCAACCAGTAAGTTTAAGTCTACCTGCCGCCATGGCACATCACTAAAGCTCACAGCCCAATCCCATATTGTTCATAGATATAATCAAAACTATTAATTTGAATCATTCTACGTCATTTTTTACTCTAGCGGCAATTGTGATAACAGAGCGCGCATTATTATGTTTGCTATTTTTAAGACCTTCTTTTTACTCGGCTGGATAAGCTTTGGTGGTCCGGCAGCACACATAGGTTACTTCCGCCAGACCTTTGTGGAAAAACGCAAGTGGCTGGATGACGCCGATTATGCTCAGCTGGTTGCGCTGAGTCAGTTTTTGCCCGGCCCCGGATCAAGCCAGGTCGGATTCGCTCTGGGCTACAAACGCGGTGGACTAAGTGGTGCCTGCGCGGCCTTCATCGGCTTTACGCTTCCGTCAGTCATTATCATGGTGCTGCTGGCGCTCATGGCCAGCCAAGTGACCGACACCAGTGTGTTTCAAAACCTGGTGCACGGGCTTAAGCTGCTTGCCATTGTGGTTGTTGCCGACGCTGCCTGGGGAATGTATAAGAACTTTTGTAAAAACACCCTCACGGTCAGTGTGTGCGTTATTACGGCCATCGCCCTGCTGTTACTCCCGGGTATCTTTACACAAATGGCGGTGCTGCTGCTGGCAGCCCTGATTGGCGTCTTTTACCTGCGCGGCAATACCCAAAAGGCGCATCCCAGTGCCACTTTCAAAGCAAGCTGGCTGCCTTTGATGGTGTTTGCGGGCTTATTTATTGGTCTACCACTTGTCGCCCATCTGAGTCCCTCAGCGGCCCTGTTTAATGACTTTTATCAGGCTGGCAGTCTGGTGTTTGGCGGCGGTCATGTGGTGCTGCCGCTGCTGCAAAACATTGTCGGCGACACCCTCAGTCAGGATGCCTTTTTGACTGGATATGCTGCTGCTCAGGCGGTGCCCGGTCCAATGTTTACGTTTGCCACTTATCTTGGCTACGCATTGATGCCAACAAACCCTGTCACAGGCGCACTGGTGGCGACTTTAGCCGTGTTTTTGCCTGGCTTTTTGTTGTTACTGGGCGTGCTCAAGAACTGGCAACTACTCGCCAATCGACCCGCAGTGGCAGGCGCGCTAAGTGGTGTCAATGCCGCTGTGGTTGGATTACTGGTGGCTGCGCTTTATCAACCCGTCTTTACCAGTGCAGTGCATTCAGCACAGGATATTGCCCTGGTCCTGGTCGGCTTTTACCTGTTAAAACACCTCAAGTTACACATTGTCTGGCTGGTCGTCACCTTTATGTTGGCCGGAATCGCTCAGGGGCTCCTCTGATAACATTCAACGCGGTGGTCTGTGGACCACCCGTATTCGCTTACCGCACTATCTTGGCAAGATCACCCTCTTCAGGTTGAACTATCTCGTGTCTGCAACTAGCTTTTAAACGCATGATTGCAAACGCTCTGTGACTCTCTCAATTATTTTACCGAGGTAGGTGTATGGAAAGCTTCTTAGAAAAAATCGATATCAATCAATATTTACCTGTCGCCGTTGACTGGGCAACCAACCTGGTACTGGCATTACTAATACTGATCATTGGCATCTGGCTGGCGGGCAAAGCTTATAAAGCGGTTGTCTCTGTGGCGAATCGCTATGACAAGCTCGATGATACTTTGTTTAAATTTTTTGGCAGTGTTGCCAAGTACACAGTGTTGGCCTTTGTCGGCATCGCTGTGCTCAATCGATTTGGTGTACAAACCGCCTCGATCATTGCTTTGCTCGGTGCCGCCGGGCTTGCGGTAGGCCTGGCACTGCAAGGCACCCTATCCAACCTCGCGGCGGGCGTCATGCTGTTAATTTTCCGCCCCTACAAGGTCAACGACTTTATCGACACAGCAGGACAATTTGGCAAAGTGACTGAAATTGATATGTTTACGACCATATTGCAAACCTTCGACAACCAACAAATCGTGATCCCCAACAGTCATATCTGGGGCAGTAAAATCGTTAACCACTCACATCATGCAATTCGGGGTGTCGATATGCGTTTTGGCGTTGCTTACAATGAAAACACAGATGAGGCCAGGGCTGTGATCCAATCCGTTTTGCAGGCGCACCCCCATATTTTGTCAGATCCGGCCCCATTTGTAGAAGTGGAGTCACTCAATAACAGCTCAGTGGACTTTTTAGTCAGACCGTTTTGCGACGGCGCACATTATTTTGATGTGCTTTATTCCGTACCTGAGCAAGTGAAAAAAGCCCTCGATGAAGCCAATATAGAGATCCCCTTCCCTCATCGTAAAGTGATTCTGGTTAACGAAAGCGACGCCTGATATTGCTACGTATGGCGCAGCCTGTTGATGGGCTGCTCCGTATAAAACCTTATCTCACGCACAAACTTGGGTGCGCTGTAATTCCTTGTCTATAGTGTGTATAGATAATCCACTACATACCAGGATGTGATATGGCGCTCTTCGGCTTTTCAAGAACAAAAACAACAGAACCACAAATCACCCTACCGCAAACATTACCTTGGCTAAAGCTCGACCGGCACGGTAATATTCTCGCCACCAGCGAGGCTTTTAATACCGCACTGGCTTTTTCGAGCAGCGCCCCACCCAAGACATTGTCAGCACTGTGCAATCGTCACAGCGACTACCAGACGTTACATAATGCACTGCAAAAACGTCAACATAGCAGCGCGCAGATCTGCACCATGCACAATGTCGAGGGCACAGAGTTTCACGTCTCAGTACAATTGTGCCCGCTGGATGAGTCACACAGCTTTGCTGTGATCCAGGATGTAACAGCGCAGTATCAGCCTTTGGTGGACGCCACTTCAGCCACACAGGCGTTAACAAACGCACAATCCTGGGCAGAGCTGGACCTGCGAGGCACGGTATTGAATGCCAACGAGCACTTCTTATCCCTTGTGGATGCCACAAGACAGCAGTTAGTTAATCAACATTATCAGCAATTTGTGGTCAATGAACAGCTCAATGCCACTTGCTGGGAAGCCCTTTGTGAAGGCCAGACAATTGAGTGTGACCTTAAATGGCAAACCTCGGAGCAAACATTTGCCTGGCTGCATGCCAAACTGGTTCCGGTGCCGGATCCACACCAACGCACAGCGAAAGTCCTATTGTTAGCCAGCGATATCTCAAAGCAAAAACACACAATAATCAATCTCAATAGTCAGATTGACGGGATCCGCAACGCCCAGGCAGTCATTGAGTTTACCCTCGATGGCACCATAGTAACGGCCAATCAAAATTTTCTTGATGTAATGGGTTATCAGCTTGAAGAGATCCAGGGTCAGCACCACCGCCTGTTTGTCAGCGCAAAAGACGCAGCCAGCGATGCATATGCGGCATTCTGGCGGGCTCTGGGTCGAGGCGAGCTTCAGTCAGGAGAGTTTAAACGAGTCAATAAATACGGTGAGGCGGTATGGATCCAGGCACACTATACCCCCTTGTATGACGAGAATGGCCGGCTCTGGAAAATCATGAAGTTCGCCTCTGACATTACCGCAGACAAACTAAAAGCTTTTGAAGCACAGGGGCAGATAGAAGCAATCAATCGCTCTCAGGCGGTGATCCAATTCAATTTAGACGGGACCATTTTAGACGCCAACGACAACTTTTTGAGTGCCATGGGTTATAGCAAAGAGGAAATCATCGGCCAGCACCACAGGCTGTTTGTTGAGCCCAAGTATGCTCAAAGTGAGGAATATCAGCAGTTTTGGCAAGACCTGAAGAATGGCCATTTCCATTCTGGTGAATTTTTTCGACTGGGCAAACATGCCAAGCCTATCTGGATCAGTGCAACTTATAACCTGATTCGTGATGATGAGGGCAAGCCGCTGAAAGTGGTTAAATACGCCATGGATATTACCCATCAGAAGCAAGTCACAGCGGATCTGGAGGGGCAAGTACAGGCCATTCATAAATCTCAGGCGGTCATTGAGTTTGAAATGGACGGCACCATTCTGTGGGCCAATGACCTGTTTTTAGCAACCATGGGCTACACACTAGACGAAGTAAAAGGCCAGCATCACCGCATGTTTGCCACCCAGGAGCAGGCGCAAAGCAACGAATATCAACAATTCTGGGCGCAGCTCAATCGCGGTGAGTTTGACTCAGGGCAGTATATGCGAATAGCCAAAAATGGCCAGGAAATCTGGATCCAGGCAACCTATAACCCCATTCTGGATCAACACGGTCGTCCCGTGAAAGTGGTGAAATATGCCACTGATATCACGGCACAAAAACAGGCTGTGCAGCATATCAAAAACGCCATTTTTGCACTTGAGCAAGGCGATTTAACCCACCGGATCACCGCTGAACTGGGAGAGGACTTCTCAGTGCTGACGCAGGCAATGAATGGTCTGTTCGACAAGCTCAGCGAGCTGGTGCAGACCATCAATAACGGGGCCGCTCAGGTGTTTGATATCGCCCGACAAATCGCCTCCAATAATGAAGAGCTCAATAGCCGGGTAGAAAGTCAGGCAGCCAGTTTGGAAGAAACCGCCGCCACAATGGAGCAACTTACAGCGACGGTGAAAAATAATGCGATCAGCGCAACCACAGCGTCGGAACGGGCTGCCGTTGTCCGTGAAAAAGCACTCAGTGGTAAACAAACCATTGAAGATGCCATCAATGCGGTTGGTAATATTGAAAGCTATAGCCGAAAAATCTCCGACATCGTTGGCGTGATTGATGAAATTGCCTTTCAAACTAACCTGCTGGCACTCAATGCCTCGGTTGAGGCCGCCAGAGCGGGCGAAGCTGGCAGAGGGTTTGCCGTGGTTGCCAGTGAAGTGCGTAACCTGGCACAACGCAGTGCCAGCGCAGCCAAAGAAATTAAAGCGCTCATCAAAAACAGTGTTGACGCCGTCACCGAAGGCAGCAAGTTGGTTTATGATTCTGGCACGACTTTCGATGAGTTGACTCAGTCAATTGCGCAAGTCAGTGACATGGTCTCGAACATTGACGATGCCAGTAAAGAGCAAGCATCTGGTATCGCCGCGGTATGCTCTACCATTGCACAAATGGATGGCATTACTCAACAAAATGTCTCCCTGGTCGAAACCACGTCAAAATCGGGCAAAACCATGGAGAGTCAGGCCCGGGTGCTGACCGATCAGGTTGCCTTTTTCAATCTGGAAGACAGCCGCTTATCTTAGCGGCTGTTCGGTTGATACTCACGAATAAAACTGTATTCAAATTTGCCCGTATTAAGATCAGCGCAAACGGGCTCAAAGCCGTAGCTGCGAATGCTGTCAATTTCTGCGCTGATAGGAGACTCATCGGTCAGCTGAGCCAAGCCGTTAATTAGCATCAATGCCTGGTTTTTATCATAGCGACAACCAAACTCAATGGTTTTAAACAGCTTAGCATAGTCATCACCAAGCTCTGCCGCCTGCTCAATTTGCTGACTTCCCTGACTCCCCCCGTTGATGATGCCGAGAATGAACAAAGCACGGGGTTCAGCCCTTTGCTCCATCAAATGGCTCAGGATGGTTTTCGCTTTGAACTCAGAGTGCACAAACTGGCCCTTATTTCTGCCATATTCATCTATCCGATAGCCGCTAAAATAGGCGTAGGCATAATGCAACGCTTGTCTGGTTGAGAGGGCTTTAAGACCCTGAGGTGTGACGTCAATTTCGTTTTTCTGAGCGCGCAGTGCTCGCTGTTGTTGCTGTTCGTCTAGCTCCTGTGCAATCAATAACTGCTCCGCTGTCGTGACACCATATATTGCCATCAGGCCAGTGGCCAGCGAGGTGATCAGTAAAACGGGTAACACAATGAACCAACGGTTTTTCAGCTTTTTCCGACTTGCATGCTGCTGTTTTTCCGCGAGCTCAAAAAAGGCCCGGTGCTCAGAAAATGGTACCTTTTTACGCGCCAGGTACACACTGGACCAAACACCAGTGACATATAAAATACCCAATACCATCAGCCAGGTATCGTTACTGACGATTAATTCCAATGCCAGGGCCAGAAAAACCAACCAGGTATGCAGTACAAAGGCGATAACACCAAATACTTTCTGATAGCCACGACCGTGAAACCGGATCACTAAGCCGACCAGCACACCACTGACGGTCAGCATCAAGGGACCTAAGTCTGCGTTTAATGTAAAAGCACCAAACCAGGCAAATAAAATGGGAAACACCCACAATCCACCAGCAATCGCTGCACCCAGCGCATTTTGTTTATTGAGCCGATGTTCAACTTTGGCTAGCTCTTCACAAGGAACCTGCATCTGACTTTCCTGTTTTTATTGTAGTTTTGTTTTTTATTATACCAATCCGCATAAAGCATTGGCCGGTGTAGGGGTTTCCCACTGTGGGCCCAGAGGGTGGCAGATGTATACAAACCAAAATGACCCGATACATCTGTTCAGCACACGATTAGTGCGCTTTCTTAGGCCCCTGACGGACAAGGTCCTTACCATTATCAAACACCTCTTGCGTCACCCAGCGACCCAGGATCAACTGATGATTATCATCCAGCACAGCAACAAATGGCCGGCCATTACTATTATTCGTCGCCAACGCAACACCTGCTGCGTTATTCAGACCTAACCCACCACTTTCCACCAGCTGTAAAAACGCTTCCAATTCGTCCAGTGTGCTGATCAATTCTTTATCGTCAATCATGTTTCGTACTCAGTTGTCGCTAAAAGCGTGTAGCATATCAGGTCTGTCACTGTCTGCACCAGCATTGATACGGTGCTCCTCATTAGCCCTGTTTCGTGACGTCATCGCTGCTCTGTCCACTAGTGTGCCCGGCTTGCATGGCTGCTTTGATTGCCTCCTCAGTCTGGATGAAGAGCTTACGAAAATCATGGTCGTATTGCTGGCCATCACTACCATGTTGCCAGGTATCGTAGAGCCGCTCTGATGCGGCCTGCTCGGTTTCCCAGAAGGCCTGTTTTTTCTGCGCCGCAATCTCTGACGCAAAGCCCAGACAGGTAAGCGCCTGTGCCCCCAGGTCGAGCGCCGAATGGTACGTTTCACTGACAATCACATCCGCGCCAGCATGTTTCAATTCGTAGTGATGGCCTCGGTCAAATGCTCTGGCCAGCACTGTCACTCCAGGGTGGCTATGCTTGACCGCCTGCACCAGTGCCTTCGCATTTTCTCTGTCGTCAATGGCAACAACCAATAAGGCAGCTTGCTCAATGCCCGCGGTATGCAGTAATTCAGGCCGTGTGGCATCGCCAAAGTAAGCCTTGACCTGAATGCGGCGCATTGACTCCACCTGAGCTGCATCCAGGTCCATCACCACCGTGTGAACGCCATTGGCGATGAGTAAACGATTAACAATTTGCCCAAAACGACCGATCCCCGCAATGATCACCTGCCCGTGTTCATCAATCTCATCATACCCCTGCTGATTAGTCGTATGTTGATATCGGGGTAAAATCACTTTGTCGTAGAGAATAAACAAGGTCGGTGTCAGAAACATAGACAACGCCACAACCAGCTGCAGCAAGCTCACTGTTTCGGGTGGGATGACATGGTTTTGCAGTGCGTAGCTTAATAGCACAAAACCAAATTCTCCGGCCTGAGACAAACTCAGCGCAAACAACCAGCGATCGCTATTGTGGATTTTAAACACCATAGCGAGCCCCCACAGTACTGCGGCTTTTACCAGCATCACGGTCAGCGTCAGGCTCAGGATCAAAAGTAAGTGCTCAGAGAGTATGGCAAAATTGATCCCTGCCCCCACCGTAATGAAAAACAGCCCCAGCAACAGACCTTTAAAAGGCTCTATATTTGATTCAAGCTCATGACGGAATTCGCTGTTCGCCAGCACCACGCCGGCCAGAAAAGTCCCCAGTGCCGGAGACAGCCCAACCAGACTCATCAAAGTCGCGATGCCAATCACAAGTAACAACGCAGTTGCGACAAAGATTTCCCGTAACCCGGAGTTAGCAACATAATGGAACAAGGGACGACTCAGATAATGACCTATCACAACCACACCGGCGATACTGGCAAAAATAGCCCCCGCGTAGGCCCAGGTCGGCAAACCTGCAACCAGACTCAATGTTTCATGATGTTCCGCTGTGGTTTGCAGCGCTTGCGCTGCACTCATTAACTCAGGTAAGGCCAAAACAGGGATAAATGCCAGTATCGGTATCACAGCGATGTCCTGCATCAGTAACACAGAAAACGCATTTTGCCCGCCCTCGGTTTTCGTCAGACCTTTCTCATTCAATGTTTGCAGCACAATGGCTGTCGACGACAAAGAAAAGACCAGACCAATTGCCACCGCAATGGAAAGTGGCTGACCCAGTAGCCAGGCTATAAAAGCAAGCAAAAGAGCACTTGCAATCACCTGCAAGCCGCCGAGCCCAAGCAGTCTGTGACGCATTTTCCACAGCATCTGAGGGTGTAACTCCAGCCCCACCAAAAACAACATCATCACCACGCCGAACTCAGCAAAATGCTGTATTGTCACCGTTTCTTTACCGACGATACCTGCCACAGGGCCAATCAGCACACCCGCTATCAGGTAACCCAATACGGAGCCAAGCCCCAAGCGTTTTGCCAGTGGCACCATCACCACCGCTGCAGCCAGATAAATAAAAGCCTGAATAAAATAACCGGTCATGCGAGGGGGCCCTCCAGAATTAGGCACAATGACATCAAACAGCTATCGCAGCCGTTGATGGATGGCTGCAGCTTAGGTTGTTGCATATTCAGGTATCTCAATTTTACGAACGGACCCCTAAACTTTAGTACGAAACAGGTGACTGTGCTGACACTGCACACTTCAATCTTGCAAGCACAACGGTGCCTAAATGCCAGTTTAGCTATCCGGACAATTTTGAAACATCCTGGCGCATATTTTTTATGCCACGCGGTGTCCCTAGATCAGTATTCTCCCGGGCTGTTTGATGCTAATCTGTTCACAGTCGCAGCTTTAAGGATAAACGTTATGCACACTTCCCCTCGTTTTCACTACATAGATAACTTGCGCAGCCTGGCACTTTTGTTGGGCGTGGTGTTCCATGCAGCGCTGGCCTATGGCCCTTACTTTTCCAATATCTGGTTTACCGCCGATCCCAGAAACCATGTCGCCTTCGAATACTTTGCCATCTGGTCACACCTATTCAGAATGCCGCTGTTTTTTGCCATCGCAGGGTTTTGCGCCGCATTGCTGATCAGTAAACATGGTGGTAATGCCTTTATCAGCAATCGCCTCAAACGCGTTTTTTTGCCCTTTGTGATATTTTTTCCGCTGACCATGCTGGTACTAATTCATGCACTTGGCTGGGGCGCAGAGATAGTTCATGAAAAGCCGGGCCTGTTTACCATTTTTCAGTCCGTCGAAGAACCGCTCATCTCCACCATGCACTTGTGGTTTCTGTGGAACCTGACCCAGTTCTGCTGCATTATCTGGTTATTACAAAAATATACTCAGGTCTATCAATCTATACTCGCCTTTGTCGTCCGCCCCCTGTTTTTAGGGGTGGCTTTGCCGCTATTGCTCACGTTTGCCATGCACCAACAGCTGGTACCATTCCCGGCACCCGATAAGCTGTATCCGCAACTCTGGTCCTTCGGATTTTATGGCATCCTGTTTTTGATCGGTGCCGGGCTCTATCATCATCATACCCGGGTAGAACAATACGCCAGATACTTTACGCCTTTACTGATACTAGCTTGTGTGTCATTACTGCCTTACTTTTACCTGATGGACCCTCCCCCCTCCATAGAGACCATCATACGAGCAGCGAATACCGGAGACATGACACCTGAGCACATCAATCTCTACGCCGTGCTGGCACAATCGGTTGCCATCGTTAGCTGGACCGGTGTTGCCTTTCTCGCCGGATATAAATGGCTCAATCAATACAGTCAGCTGAACAAGTATATGTCCGACGCGTCATACTGGATTTACCTCATCCATGTACCGGTACTGATGTACATCCAGTTTCCACTGAGCAATACCTCGCTGCCATTGTTGCTTAAGCTCATCATTTCCGTGACCGCCACCCTAGTAATTGGCTTGGTTAGTTACCAGCTATTGGTCAGGCATACCTGGATAGGCATTCTACTCAACGGAAAAAAAGCCAAATCAAGCGCCTCCTCTCAAGGTGCTGAATCTATGTCTTAGAAACACCTAGGCCTGTAATATGAGAGCTAACTTTCTTTTTATCTTGTCATTCAGGTGGTACCAGCCAGACCAGCCTGAGTGTCCTAAGAGCAGCATATTTGCTCTGCTTAGTCGGGCCTATGTACTCAGACAGTAATAAAAAGCAAGTTCCACCTGCACAGAGTAAATATCACACCTCTATACAGGTGCGACTTAATTGTCACTATCACAATTAAGTCGCATCAATGGTAATTAAAATCTAATAACAACGAAACTGAGAAGTAATATGAGTGAAAAAGGAAATCCCCAGATTAGCAGAAGGCAACTATTCGGCTTAGCAGGCATGGCCTTAGGCAGTGCCGGACTGGCAACGCTTTCTAAAGGCGCATCAGCGCAAACAACGGACGTTTCTGCGCATGTACTCTCCTTTGATAATACCGCAGAGATGAGAGCAAGCACTGCGCTCAAAGCCGGAGACACTGTTTTTACAAAAGGATACTACCAGGCCGGTGACGGTGGTCATGCCTATTACCTTATCCGGCAAGGCAGTCAGCAAAACGAAGATAAGGGTAAGTATCACAATTGTACAAACAATAAATTCGCAGAGTTACAGCTCAATGGTGTTGCCAATATTCTATGCTTTGGTGCGAAGGGTGACAATCAGGAAGAAAGTGCTTTGGCGAATCGTCATGCTATTCTCGCCGCAGCCAGCGCGTTACCAGAATCGGGGGGCACCATACTCATACCCAGCGTGGGTACTGCGAAGTACCGTATCGATGCTAACTGGCCAAATCATGGTGGTGTAACCATAAGACGTAGCAATATCACTTTGATTGTTGAAAATGGCGCGTTACTGCACTCATTACACAATGGCACGGGTGCTGATGGACATGTCATTGGGTTCGCTGGCGAAGCCCATGCCCCAATTGAAAACTGCCACATTTGTGGCGGTGGTGCCATTGCAAGTAACACAAGCTCAGGAGTCGGAGCAGAGAATGCGATTGGGTTTACTAACGTCGTCAATTTTTCTTGCGTTGGTATGACAGTGCCACACTCTGTCTTTAAAGGCATAACTGCGCAGGGAAATGTACACAACGGTATTATCTCCGGCAATAGAATCGGTCAGACGCGCTTTGATGCAATTGCCATCGAAACAGACACCCACTTCGATAACGATTACTTTGTTATCGAGAACAACACCATTGAACACGCAGGCGTTGGCTATACGGAACAAAGTCCGGCAGTTGCCGGGATTAAATTTACCGCGGCAAGTAGCCTCAAATCGTTTAATGTGATCACACAAAATAACAGAGTGAAGAAAAGCCTGCACTATGGCTATTCCTACAATTTATGCGACACGATTAAAAACCATAGCGATATATGCGACGAGGCAGGCTTAGATGGGTTTGAGTGGCGGTCATGCAACGACATTAATGCTCATGTTACTTCAAAAAACTCCGGCAGGGATGGTATCAAACTTGATTCCTGTGGTAGCCAGATCAATGTTGAATGCAACATAAGTTGGCCTTCAAGATATGCAATCAACATCTTACGCCCCAGGTCACTCCATGTTTTAAAACCATTTATATCTGGCAACAAGCATCAATATCGTTTAAGCACAACATCTGATCAAACAATAAATACGCCATCCATCCATATTATCCATCCACAGTTTGCGGATAATGCATGGGGCAACAATGGTGGCTATTGGACGGGTGATATCATGCCACATGTTGATTTTGGAAACCGAGTCTCCAGATTAATACTGCCCGAAAGCACAGCCCCCGACGTTACAGCCAGTACACTGTATACCGTCAACAATGAGCGCGGAGTACTAGTTTCAAACCTAACAGGAGCAAATGCACCCGACAAAGAGGTTGAGCTATTTTTCGTCAATACAAATACTACGCTTGAGCATGCAAATGGAAACCTCAGACTAAAAGGTCACTCAAACGTCACGCCACCTGTGGGCGGAAGCATTAAATTGAGGTTCATTAATAATTTATGGCATGAAACCTATCGCAGTTTTTAGTATCGCCTCAGCGCATGCTGTAAAACTAAATTGCTGACATAAGCGCCATTAACCTATTGGTTACTCTAATATAGTAGGGTCAACCAATAGGTTTTTTATCGCCACTAGGGCACACCATAATCTGCATATAAAAAGTAACTCAAAAGCGAAAAGCCACCCGACACATCCACCCATGAAAACCACAACCAATTGATAAGAAGGCTTATTTTTATCTAATGCAAACAATTTGGTATGAGCAGGCCCATTCGAACGACTGAACATCCTCTTCACGGCACACTTGAAAGCATATTCACAGTTACGAGGCCGTCACAATGGACAAAACACTTAATACGACTTCCGGGTCGGAAGCAATTCAAGAAGCAAGCGCAACCACATCGAACAAAGGTATATCAACGCGCACTGCTGGCAAGACGCTCAGTTACACTGCCATATTCTGGTTTATTTCTGTGTTACTCGGGCAATGGTTTTTCTTTTACTACATCATTAAGTTCTACGGATTTTCTGTGATCAATGGCAACATGGAAATCTGGAACCGCTGGGAGGTCATGGGTGCAACCCCTTATCATGTGGGTGACTTTGCCGGTAACCTGGCATTTGCAGCGCACACAATCGGCGCAGGCATCGTTGCCTTCGGTGGCGTATTTCAACTTATTCCTAAAATGCGCAACCGCTTCCCCACTTTTCATAAAATCAATGGCTACGTCTATCTGCTTACCGTCATTCTGTTGGCTTTCTCAGGGTATTACCTGGTGTGGTTCAGAGACGCCAGCCCGATCGAACTTGGCGATATAGGCACCAGCATCAATGGTTCTTTGATCCTACTGTTCTCTTATTTAACGGTACGCAGCGCAATTAAAAAAGACATCGCGAGCCACAGAAAATGGGCTATCTACTTGTTTCTTGTGTCAAATGCGCAGTGGTTCCTGAGAGTGGGCGTGTTCAGCTATCTGGTCACCGGTACCACCCTGGATCTTAATCCCGCATTTGGCGACCCCTTCTTCCCTATGTGGACCTTTGGCTGCTTTTTAATCCCGCTACTGACAGCCAAACTCTACTTCTATGCACAGCAAAATCGCAATGCACAGGTAAAGTTAGCAACCAGTGTCACCTTATGTGTACTCACACTCCTTATGCTCATCGGCATCATGGGCTATACACCATTTCTGCTATCCGTTATGTCTGAAGACCCTATCTCCTTCTGATGCCTCAGTACTGACACAAACACAAAAAGCAGGGCGATGGTATCATCGCCCTGCTTTAGTTTAATACAGCATGTTTAACCGGTGTTATAACTGATTGACATCGACACGCAAAGTATCCAAATGTGCGCTGATGGCTGGATTAACCGTGTTAGAGGTGCCGCCACCCAAGTGTTTAGCAAAAAAGCGCTCCATTGCCACGATAGAGGCCAGTTTATTGTTTTGCTTCATAAACCCATGCCCTTCGTCTTTTGCCAGAATATATTCGAGAGGGTGATTTTTAGCGGCCAGCGCTCTGGCAATATTATCCGACTCAACCTGTGTCACACGCGGATCGTTTGCCCCCTGTACTAGCATCAAAGGCGCTTTGATTTGGTCAACAAAGTTAATCGGTGAACGTGATTCCATATCTGCTCTGTCCTTTGCAATCTCAGGGTCGCCTACAGAGACATACCAGGTCCCCAGATAAGGGCGATAGTGTGCCGGGAAAGACTCCATCAAAGTCACCAGGCTGGATGGACCAACATAAGAAATCACGGCTTTGTATACGTCTGGTGTAAATGTCGCACCAGCAAGTGCAGCATACCCGCCGTAGGAAGCACCCATAATACCCACGCGTTGTTTATCAGCAATGCCCTGCTCTATCAGGTAATTTACACCATCTGTTAAGTCATGCTGCATAGTGCCTGTGCCCCAGTTTTTCTCGCCCAGCTGAATAAAGCGCTTACCGAATCCCAATGAGCCACGGAAGTTAGGTTGTAGCACGGCATAGCCGCGGTTAGCAAAATAATGCGCCACAGGAACAAAATAACCGCTGCTGTAGCCCCACTGATCTCGCGCCCAGGGACCGCCATGTGGCAACACTATGGTTGGCAGGTTCTTATTCAGGTTTTTAGGTAAAGTCAGATATGCCTGGATTTCAACACCATCTGATGCCGTATAAGTAATAGACTTTCGATCTCCCAACAACTCAGGATCAAACCCTGGAGCCTCATTCAACAGACCTGTCAGCTTATCCTGAGTCGGATAATATGCATATTTTTGATCCGGGCGGTCAGCAAAAGACACCGTCAGTAACCACTGATCTTCCTTATGGTTTATTTTATCGACTTTTAATTCAATATCTTGTGAGAAGCGACTCTGTATTTGTTGTAACGCTTTAGCCGCACTATCGGTCAGTGGGTAATTACGCAACTTACCGCCATAATAAGATACAATCAGTGGTTGCCCTTGTTCATCGAACACAACGTGGTGCAGATCCGAGCTTTGCTTGGGGTCAAGGTGAACCGTCTCTGTCGACTTAGTCGCTAAATCCACTTTGATAAGTTCCTGTTTATCGCGTCCTTCAATGCTGCCTGCAATAAAAGCGGTATTGGTTTGCTCATCAAAGCTGATGATCTCCAGGATCTCTCCCGGTTCAGTGGTCATCACCTTGAGCCAGCGCCCGTCTGTGAATGTGTACATGCTTCTGGAGTTATCAGCGTTGAGCGCCAAACCCAGTGCCACCTGACCCGATTTATTCAGCTGTGTCTCAAACAGACTCACGCTGTTAGTCTGAGTTTGTGTCAGTTCGCCCTTATCCACCGTCAGGTGAAAGTAATCAATGCGCTCAGGTGTTACGTGATTGGCGGCGACAGCCAAAATATTAGCATCCTGCTCAGACTGTCCCAACAGCATGTAATCGACCTCATCATTATGCGTGAGTCTCGTCATAGTGCTGGCTGTCAGATCTGTGCTGTTCAGCGCCAGTTTATAAACCTGGCTATTTTCATTGCCCTGATGATCCTTAGAAAACAAGATCTCGTTGTGATTGGCAGACCAAATAAAACTGTCAACCGAATCGATGAGGTTAGTCACAGGTACAGGTTTCGCATCAGGCTTATCGGTAGCCACCACAAATAGATTATGTGCGCCGTTGTGCATTTTCAGAAATGCGATCCACTGGCCATCCTTTGACATCGCAATTGACTTTTTCTCACTGGTGCTGAATAAACTCTCCACATCCACAAATGCCGAAACATGCTGAACCGACTCTGCCTCACTCACTGGCTGCTTGTCGCTCAGCGTACAGCCTGACAACACAGCCGTAGTACCCAGTACGGTACTCAGTGCAACACTCAACGCTAATCTGGTTACTGTGCTTTTATTTTTCATCATGTCACTCCTTCTCTTTGTTGAAAATATCATTACACGGATTTTTATTATTGTAAAACGATAATTTATTTTCTTTTTTCAGAAATTAGTTTCTGTGTGATATGATTCTTATCAAGAACAACATAGAAACATGGGATCTTTATGGTCAAATCGACAGACAAAATTCAGCGCTGGTGCGGCACCTTCCGCGCTGTGGTGTTGGGTATCAGTGGCTTGGTATTTTCGTTTCTTATTTATCACCTGATCATCAATGGTCAGGTACGGTATATCGAAAGCGAGTCATTCAATTTATTGTGGGAAAGTGGACAAGTCAGTCACGGCATGTTGTTTAGTCTCACTCTCCCCTTGCTGGCTGGGATGCTACTCAGTGTGTACTGGATAATCAGGCTATTAAAACTCTTTAGTGGCGGACAGTTTTTTCATAACCACTGCTACACCTGCTATCAGGGATTTATCTGGACAAAAATTGCATTGGTCCTCTATTCGTGTGGCCTGAATTTTTTTCTGGATTACTGGTATCACACGCTCTACCACTCAAATCAGGTGGTGCTGAAAATCCCTTTTGGTGAGCTCACGACGCTCGGACTCTTCGCTGTGGTGGCCTACCTGCTTAAAGCAGCAAAAGAAATCGAAGATGAAAACAAGGAGTTCATTTAAGCTATGGAGATTGTTGTGAACTTAGATGTGGTGATGGCAATGCGCAAAGTGTCATCCAAAGAGCTGGCCAAAGCCATAGGGATCACCGAAGCAAATTTGTCTTTGCTCAAACGCGGTAAGGTGAAGGGGGTACGCTTTGAAACACTGGCACAGATCTGTCGATATTTAGACTGTCAGCCCGGCGACCTGTTAGCCTTTAAACCAGACGAAGCGTGATTATTTAACAGGGTTGCAGGCCGCTGCAACCCTGTTTTATGCGTAGGCCTTAAAATTGCGCCACAAACTGCAAGCTGGTTTCTTCACCCGCATCACGATCTATATATTCAGCTCTTAGGTAGTAGCTGTCATTAAAGAAGTACTTACCTTCCAGTGCTAAATCAGAGTCATAAGAGCCTACGCCCACAGCAATATTACGGTTAAAGTAATAGTTCACCAAAGCATTGGTATACGACTCATCGGTGTATCCTAAATCGACCTCATGATGGGATACATCCACGCTGATATAACGCTCGGCATCCAGATGCATAAAATAACGGCCAGATACCGTGTAATTGTCCATCTCATCATCTGTATCTATAGTTACACCTAAATAGTCGGTGTCATTGAGCTGATGATTGTACTCGGCTTTTAACCAGGTGCTGTCAGCCCCCAGATCAGACTCATTGCGGCGAACACTCAGCTTCAGCTTGTCGTTATACAGATACCCGATCCCGTAAGTGTAATGATCGTCAATTTCACCGAGGTCACTGACTCGACCAACCACGAATACTTCTTTGCTAAAATATCCCTCACCTGCAAAAGAAAAGCGGTTCATGTACTCATCATTGTAGTAACTCAGGCCAACATTGCTGTCGGTATCCAGATAGCCATAGTCGTCCCAAACACCTGAGCTTTGCTGCGGAGCAAAGAAATAACGGCTGCTTATCATCAACGCATCATTATCATACGTACGGTCCTGATCGGTATAAGTAGCACTGTTAAACCATTGTTTAGTCTCAGTAGCGTGGGCTGATGTGGCGGTGATGACGGCAAGTGCCGCAAGTGTGAATAGCTTTTTCATAAAAAACCTTTATTTCCATATAGTAAAGCAGTATTGCTCACCACTGTAGTAAGCGCGGCGCATAGTATAAAAGCGAAACTGAATGCGCAATGACTTTCCCCGATTTTACCGAGTTTTGCTTTGCAGGTAATATGTTAGCCCGACGCGCTGAGCAAACTGAATTTTAATATATGACGATAGTAATAATTGAAGACGAGCCTGCCATTGCTGATACGTTGGTCCACATTCTTGAAATGGACGGGTTTGAAGTACACTGGTTTACAACCGCCGGGGCTGGCTATGAGTACTTACAGCAACACCCTGCCGAGCTGTTGATCCTGGATGTTGGCCTGCCAGATGGAAACGGCTTTGACGTGTGTAAACAGCTGCGTCAGTTTTCCGCTATTCCGATTATCTTTCTTACGGCACGCAGTGATGAAATTGATCGGGTGGTTGGATTAGAAATTGGCGCGGACGATTATGTCACTAAACCCTTTAGCCCCAGAGAAATGCTCGCCCGGGTCAAGCTCAGACTTAAAAAACTGCATCCACCTGTGACAAATATGGCGACGGAGCAAGTACCAAAGTGGCAAGCCAGAAACTTTGATTATTACTACAAAGGATCGGCACTTGGCCTGACAGCATTGGAATTCAAGCTGCTTGAGGCGCTAATCACCCAGGCACCTCGTGTTCTGAGTAGAACTCAGCTGCTGGATGCAACACAAGCGCCGGCTGACTGTGGTTATGAGCGTAACATCGACAGTCATATCAAAACGATTAGGCGTAAAATGAAACGTTATGACTGTGCTGCGCCATTAAAAACCAAGCGAGGATTTGGCTACTACTTCGAGGATCCAGCGTGAAGGCTCGACACTGGCCACGTATCCCTCTGGGGCTGAGATTTTTCATGCTCTATCTGATCTTAGTCCTGCTAACGACTTATGTGATTAGCAATACAATGCTCAGAGAGATTAAGCCAGCCATACGTCAGGCAACCGAAGAAACCCTGATCGATATGGCCAATCTACTCGCGGTTGTCGTCGCAGAAGATCTGGCTCAGGGCACCACCAGTAACAGTCGCTTAGTTGAACTGATGAAGATATACGGACAGCGAGAAGTCGATGCGGCGATTTGGGGAGTGGAAAAGACCACTATGTCACATCGCATTTACCTCACGGATCATCGCGGTATTGTGGTGGCTGATTCCTGGCAACAAGATGTCGGCACAGACTTTTCGCAATGGAACGACGTATACCTGACTTTGCGCGGAGAATACGGCGCCCGCTCCAGTGCAACCGATCCCGATGATCCTCTGTCAACGGTTATGCATATTGCTGCCCCGGTGATTTACCAGGATCAGATCATAGGCAGTCTCACCGTTGCTAAAGCAAATCGCTCGGTACAGCCATTCATCGAACACAGCCAGCAGCGCATCGTAAAATGGCTCGCTCTGCTGAGCTTGCTCGCACTTCTTATCGGTGCTCTTATCGCCTGGCGGATCAACTCAGCAGTAAGTAAACTCGCTGACTATGCCAGAAAAATGGGCCTGGGCAAGCAAGCCGAAAAGCCCCAATTCAGAGTCTTTTACGAATATCGCCAACTCAGTGATGCAGTGGAACAAATGCGTAATCAACTCGATGGTAAGGTCTATATAGAGCAATATGTTGAAACCTTAACACATGAATTAAAAAGCCCATTGTCCGGTATCAAAGGGGCCAGCGAACTATTACAGATGCCGTTGAGTGATGATAAGCGCCACCAGTTTGCACACAATATCGAGCGCGAAACCCAGCGAATGCAACAGCTGATCGACAGACTTCTGGAGCTGGCCAAACTGGAGCAACTGCCCACTTTGAACACCCGACAATCCGTATCAATTGCATCGCTGCTTAACCAATGCGAACAAATACTGACTCATCGGGTGCTGCAAAAATCGGTCACCTTCACCCTGACACAAGATCACAGACAAGTGATCAGCGGCGACCCCTTCCTGTTACAACAAGCTATCCTTAATCTGCTGGAAAATGCCCTGGATTTTGTCCCCTTACATGGAGAGATATGCCTGTCCGTCACTTCTGCCGGCAACACATGTTCGTTCAGCATTTATAACACTGGCCCCACAATCCCCGATTATGCATTGCCCAGATTATGTGAGCGATTTTACTCCCTGCCTCGTGCCAATGGCGCAAAAAGCACGGGACTTGGTCTCAATTTTGTGGAGCGAGTTGCCAGACTGCATCATGGTGAGCTGACCATCAACAATCGCGCGCAGGGTGTGGAGGCCACACTCACCATTAAAACTCCATAGAGTCTCCACATACCCCCCACTCTAACGCCAATCATCTCGGTTAGCCTGTTAGTACATCAGGCCTAACCGAGAAACTTATGACACAGCCAATTACCGAAAAAACAGGGATCAAATTAGCCATCATCGCTGCAATTATTTTATTGCTGATGATCCCCATCGCCATGATCACAGACTTGATCGACGAACGTTCTGCCTCTGAGCACACTGTACAACAGGAAATTGCCCGCAGCACCAGTGGCACCCAAGCTCTGATTGCCCCCTTTATTTACGCTGAATATGAAACCTCAACTGAACTCGATGGCGTACAGACACGCATAAAGCACCAACGTACCTTACTTCCCGAGCAATTGACGGTACAGGGGACCCTCGACACATTCGAGAAGTACCGCAGCATATACAAGGCACAGCTTTATCGTGCAGATTTAACACTCACAGGCCACTTTGATCCCAAACAGCTGGACGATCTAGCCGATCTTACACCCACCCGAGTAGCCTTAGTGTTAGGGGTTAGCGATATCCGGGGGATTGGCATCAACACCCAAATCTCACTCAATAGACAGACATATACGTTGCGCCCCGGCACCACGTTAAGTGCTATCGAAGAAGGCGTGCACATTACGCTGCCCATCTCAGCATTGCGCGATAAAGACCTGACGTTTGATGTTCAATTCGATTTGCAGGGGATGACTTCGCTGTCGATCGCCCCATTAGGCGCACGTACTGAGGTCTCATTAGAAGCCAACTGGCCACACCCCAGTTTTCAAGGAGAGTACCTGCCAGTTCACTCTGAAATCACTGCAACGCACTTTAACGCCAGCTGGCAAACCAGCTATTTTGCCACCAATATGAAAGAGCTATTTTCGCGTTGTATTTTTAAGCATCAGTGTGCGCAGTTAGAATCACGCAATATGGGCGTGCGCCTCGTGGAGCCGGTTGATCATTACCTGAAAAGCCACCGTGCCACAAACTATGCTCTGTTGGTGATTATTTTAGTGATATCGAGTTTCTTTCTATTGGAGCTCAGTAAGACCAAAGCCATCCACCCGGTACAATACGGGTTTGTCGGGCTATCATTAGCGGTATTTTATCTATTACTGATTTCTCTGAGTGAGCATCTGGGCTTTGGCTGGGCCTATGCCCTATCAGCACTGGCAGCCATCCTGCTGCTGGTAAGCTACATTTGGGGTATACTGCAAAGCGCGAAGCTCAGTGCCTGTTACCTCATTGCGCTGAGTACGCTGTATGCCATGCTTTATGCCATGTTAAGCGCTGAACATTATGCACTGCTGCTAGGTAGCCTGTTGTGCTTTACGGTACTCGCCACGATCATGCTCGCGACCCGACATGTGAACTGGTATGGCACAGCTCAAGCCTCCACTGAAAAACTCCCAGTTCAACACAGCAATTCACCCACTCCATAATCACCAAGGCATGTTGCAGATTTAGTCCGACATCACCAGCTTGTCATCAGTTAACACTACTGTTATGTGATGACAAGCGTATCTGTAAAAGTAATCAAAGCGCTATTAATGCATGAGTTGATGTGACGATGATAGCGGCAAGGAACGCAAATTTAAGTAACGCTCATAAAAGCTCAAACCTCTTTAAAATACAGTAGCTTGATTGCACCACACCAAATAAAATAGAACATACTTCTATTGCTAACCTCCAATAAAAGGTACAATTACCTTTTACCCAAAAAAGGACTAACCATGTTAAAAAAAGCAACAATACTAGCTCTAGCCATCATGACATTTAACACCACAGCCAGTGTAACGAATCACAGTGGTGAAATCGCCAACATGAGAACCTGGGTATCCGGTTCAAATACTTATGGTGTCTGGGTTAGTTTGAAAAACAATCCAAGTATTTGCCCTGGTGGTTTTTACCTGCCTCACACGTCTGACAATAAACAACTGGTTTACAGCACGTTACTCGCAGCACGTCTTTCTGGCAAAAACATTATGATCCAGGCTGCTGACAGCAGCACCTACAAAATTGGCGATCGATGCCGCATTAACTATGTGATGCTTTAAAAAGCGTCAATCTGGGTGTTTTAACTAAACACCCTCATACTTCTCGATGATCCAAATAGCATAACCCCGTCCAAACTCATTATTCCTCCACATTTTTGCGATATACTAAACACTGGGTAAGATTAGATTAGGAAATACAATGCGCCATTTAACACGTGCCATTTTAGCGAGCGCTATGCTCACCACACTAGCGGGGTGTGATCTTGGGGGTGACGATAAACTCCCTATCGTAATCCCGGTTGAACAGAGCAAAAGCAATATTGCCATCACCAAAATATCCACAGGTCCACTAGAAACGCTGGAACCCAATACTGCTGTGCGAGTCTTCTATGATGTAGACATCAGCGGCTTTAAGGATATCGACGTTGACGTGCACTTTTACCTGGTGCATGCAACAGAATTAGACACGTCTGATGGCGAAGAAGCTGAAATCGAAGAAGTCCATAAAGTTGGCGCATTGGAGTTAACTCAGGTCACTGAAGGCAGTCACAGTTTTGAAACGGAAATCACCATTCCGGATACCCTGCTGGGTGGCCATTATCACTTAATCGCACAAATTGACCCACATGATGATCATGCGGAAGACATCGAAGAAGACAACCATCCATCAGTTGATCACGAACCTTTCTCTGATGGCGAGTTCCCATTCGCTGATCTACAGGTACGGGTACCAGAAAGCCATGACTACAAGCTGCTAAACGCGGAATTTGGTCAACAAGCATTGATCCTCGATGTACCAAATAATGCCGATGGTACCAGCGAGCATCATTCTGATCTGGTTGGTTACCTGACTGCAGATTATGAAGGGGGCAATCTGGGCAGCACTGCTATCACAGCAGAAGTTTTGGTAGAGGGTAACTGGCAACCGACCCACTTCTGGAATACCGAAAACGCCGCTTATGAGGCGCAACTAACGCATAATTTTACTGCGGGCTTGCACGATGAGCACATTGGTTTTGATATTGCACTGGATGACGCGCTGCTCACTCAGATTTACCAGGGCTACGACGCGACCCAGGAGCAGTCTTTACAGGTCCGCTTCACTTTAACAGACTTGGCTCAGGATGCCGAAACCATCACAGACAACAATGTGATCGAAACTGAGATCCCGCTGTACTTCTTCACCGGTGACGACACGGACACCGAGCAGAGTCTGGCAAAGCGTGATGCGCAATACGCAGTGGGACTGGCTAATATTAAGCTGGAGAAAGAGTTTGATAAGTCTTATGGCAACAAGTCTAAGTTCAGTGTCGGTGTTGATTTAAGCGGCCAGCTGTTTATTGTGCCAACCGGCGACCCGGGCGGCCGGATCACAGGTGAAGGCGTCGTAGAAGCATATTTCTTTAATGCGCAAAACACCTTATTCAGCATTTCATATGACGGTAGTGCCTATATCAGTGGACAGAACACGGGCTATGCATCTGAAATGATTATCTTCAATAATGTTGCGTTTGAAGATGAGAAATACACCACGAAATATGAAAAATCCTGGGAAAAATCCTGGGAAGAAGAAAAAGTCCTCGCACAGGCGCGCTTTACCATAGGTCCAGTGCCTATGAGTGTTGAAGCCGGTGTGACCGGCAGCCTGGGCTTTGAACTGACGGTTGGTTATAACGCAGAGCTGTATGCCGAAGGTGATTTGTTTCATGTTGACTTTAACGCCTTTGGCCGTGGTGGTGTAAATCTGGGCTTAGTCTCTGCTGGTATCCAGGCGATTTTGATCTTAATCGACAATACCTTTGCCATGGAGTCCAATGCAGGTTTTGCCCTAGTCTCTAACGGTAACAAAGCACCACATATTTATTATGGCCTTGAGCTGAAGAACGACCTGGATGTGATTTCAGGTAAATTTGGTTTATACGCCGAAACCATTGGCGTGAAATGGTGTAAGAAATGGGGGATCCCTTATCCGTGTGGTAAGAAAACCCACCGCTACGACCTGTGGCTATATCAAACACCAAGTGTGTATAACAAATCCTGGACTTTGTACTCCAAAGAGGACGAAATCGAACTATGACCCCGTGTCGATTGACTCTGCTTGCAGCGCCCTGGGTGGCGCTGACAAGCGCTCAGGTAATGGCTGGCACACTGTGCCAGCCGCAATACCAGTTTGACATCAAAAGCCAAACCTCTTTTGACTATGTTAAGCTGCAAAGTGCTCCACAAACTTCTATGGTGCATTTACGCGGTAAACTGTCGCTTAAACCGGCGCAAAAAGGTGATGAACGAAACTGGTGGGCGATTAAAGCCGATCAGGTCGCTGCGGTTCAGGGCAAAGAACGTATGCCTTTGCCCAGTTATGAACACCCGTTTGCCTTTAAACTCACAGACAACGGTCTGATCAGTGACTTTCACTTTGCGGGTGAGCTCGACCAGCAGACTCAGGACAAGCTGAAGGGATTAGCTTATTATCTTCAATATCAAAGAGATATTAGTGAGGTAAGTAAAGAGCCCGACACTCTGGGCCAGTATCAACCCGCTTACCAGCAAGTCGATAAGCAGTTAAAAATGGTCAAACGACATTACAGCGACTTCGATAGCACTCAGCTGACGACCTTTAACCGTATCGACGTACTCGATTCTGCACACCTGATCACCCCAGATAGCTGCTTTTTGGTGCACCGCGAAGGTCAGGAGGCGCTGGCTCTGACAGGCACCGATCTGCGATTTGGCTCGCAACAAAGCTATACCCTGACACAGCTTAGCCAGCCTTATAACAGTGCCTTGTACGAGTTGGGTACCGACCTGACGACCTGGCAACCTACCCCAGCCGAGCTCAGCGAAGCCGAAAAGGCACGTCTCGCAGCTGAACTACAACAGCTGATCACCGGTCAGGATATCACGCAAATAGACGCACATACGCTGTCAATCTTGCTGAAAAAGTACGACGCTGTCATAGGCACTTTGTCCCCGTTGATGCTTTCAGGCACACTCAGCGACAAAGCTCAGATGCGCCTGTTCAATGCATTAGGACAGCTAGATTCTGCCTCCAGCCAGCAGTTACTCAGCCAGCTGTTACAGGCTGAGAAACAACCTCTTACTCAGTTTCGTGCATTGCGCGCACTGACCCAAGGTCATGCACCATTGTCACAACAAGCCACAGACATGCTACTGGAAATGCTAACAAATGGATTCAGCACCTTAGATGCCGAAGTCGAGTCCAGTTTCTATATGACATTAGGCACCTTACTCAACAACCGCAGTGCATCAGATACCGCTATGCAGCTAAGTCAGGCAATCACTGAACAAATCACGCTGGGTGACAACGAGGGTAAAACTGCCAACCTCATCACCGCTTTAGGGAACAGCCGTGATCCCCAGCATGAATCGCTGCTCAATGCGCATCTGTCTGACAGCAGTGCCCGTATTGAGAAAGCCTCTATCCGTGCGCTGGGCATGATGCAAACCGACACGGCTTATCAAAATCTGGAACAACACTTTTTTAATGCCCCAGCGCGCAACAAGAAAGCGCTGATCAGTGCACTAGGGAATTACCAGATGAGTGCTAAAACCAGTGACACCGTACTTAATATGGCGGTGAATGATCAGGATGATGCGATTCGTCTGGCCGCTATCAAAGCATTAGCGACTCAACAGCAAAAAGACGGCATCAAACCCGTGTTGCGTCAGGCGTTGAAAAACGAAACCTCGCGACGCAACTTTAAAGCCATCATTAAGTTGTTACACAGTGAAGAACACAAGGCGCAATAGCGCCTTTTGTTCACTGCTCCAGCCAAGCCACGATACCATACCGCACTTCCCTGCCGTACAAGTTTTCTGACCTTTCACTTCCCAAAGCTGCCTTTTTAATAATCCGACATATACAAGCATACTAAGCACTTTCACAACCCAAGTTACTTATGTATACTAAAGTGCATTAATGAATATAATAGGCATTATCTTACGCTTCGATGTATGAGCCATTTTTTAACGAAAGGAAACCACATTATGACCAACACAAGCGCCCCTGCTCGCCGGGTATTTGAACAGAACGAGCGGTGCCCAATCCGCAATGTGGTAGCACAAATAGGCGATAAGTGGTCAATTTTAATCCTGTTTGCTTTGGTTGATGGGCCTGACCGGTTCAATGCCTTAAAATCAAGAATTAAGGGCATATCACAGCGCATGCTGACACAGACCTTGCGTGATATGGAACGCGATGGCTATGTCAAACGCACCGTTTATGCAGAAGTACCGGTTAAGGTTGAGTATGAACTCACCGAGCTGGGACGAGGGCTGGCTAAGTCGGCCTGGCAACTGGTGTCGTGGGCCGACGATCACTTTGATGAAATCACCGCAGCCCGTGCCCGTTACGATGAAGCCAGTCAATCATGAGCGTTAAGTCTGTCGCTGCCTGATCGAGGTAACCTGTTCAAAGCCAATGCCCCAGTTATCAGTCGAGACTTCATCAATGACCACAAAGGTGGTCTCCGGGCTTTTCCCTAATACATCGACCATCAACTGGGTCGTGCCTTTGATCAGTGACTGCTTCTGTGCGTTTGTCACCCCTTCATCGGTGACGCGAATATGAATATAAGGCATAGCTACTCCTGGTGAGTGTGTGGTAAATCCGCATACATTTTGTTGACTATCCGCCACCGGCCCTGTTCTTTCAGCAAGCCCAGAAAGTCAACGTAAGTATGTTCAAACAACGGGCATAACACCTTGACCATGGCCTGTTGTCCAAGCAAGTCTACCGCCAGCACCTGATAGGCAAATTCATCGCCTTTGTCTGCTGGTGAGGTGCGATGGCTGACCAGCTCTAACCACTCATCCAGACTGCGCCTCAAACCCGGCGCTTTGAGCCAGCAGTCAGGATGAAACAACGGCCACAATGCCTCACGATTACCTTCATGTAACCCCTTGAAATAACACTGTACTATGGCCAGGACCTGACTCAGATCCGCTTTCATTTCAGCGTGCTCCATTATGCCCCCTGCGCCTGTTCAGCTTGCAACGCCGCAACAAAGCTTGGCATGCTGGTTACTGCTTCAATCATCTGTGCAGTGCGCGGAGGGAGTGTGATTTCGACCTCAAATGCAGCCCCCCAGCGCGAGTAAACTGCCAGCAAAATATCGGCGACTGACGCATGCTGCCCCCCTAAAAATGGCTGAGATTGCAACTGAGATTCGACCTGTAGCCATAGCTGATTGATCCCCTTTGCTGCTGCTTCAAACAGCTGCTGGCGCACAGCGCCCTGCTCCATGACACGCGCGATAAAAAACAACCTGGAATAGGCCGGATGCATAGTGGCATTGGCAAACAACAATTGCTCAATCGCTCGGCGGCGAGCAGGCCCCGGCTTAGTGGGCAGCAACTGGCTGGGATGCTTGCGGGTGAGATGTAGCATAATCGCAGCCCCTTCAACCAGTTTTTCGTCTCCATCTATGAGTACCGGGACCTGTTGGGCAGGATTCACGGTTGAAAAATCGCTGAGGGTATCAGCGCGGATAAGCATCACATCCTGCCCCAGCTCACGTAATATGGTGTTCACAGCGAGTGAACAGGCTTCCTGAATGTAGTAAAGAGTGTACATAATCATTGTCCTTCTGGTCAGATAATACGGACGAATTTGACGCACTTCGTCTGTGGTTATTTTCAACACCTCTAGTCTATGACTTGCGCTTTGTTTGATATATAACAACAAAAGAAACCAAGTGTTCACACACAGGAAACAATGTATGGTTGACTCACTAAGTTCCACGATAGGTAAGGACAATTAAAATGAACAAGCTACGTGCCATTGAGCTCTTCGTGAAACTGGCGGAGGTGGGCAGCTTTACCCAGGTTGCAGAACAATTCAGCACATCAAAATCAATGGTCAGCAAAGAAATAAGCCGTCTTGAGGATCAACTGGGCGCACGTTTGTTGCATCGCACCACCCGCAATATCCAGTTGACCCAGGTCGGTGAGGGTTATTTGCAACGTGCCAGGGATATCCTCAGTAAACTGGAGGAGGCAGACACCTTTGTTCAGTCGACACAGCAGGCTCCCAGAGGGAAGCTTAAAATAAATTTACCTATGGTTCTGGGGATCACCGATCTTGGGAAAATGTTTGCGGACTTTATGCAGGCTTATCCGAGTATTGAACTCGACATTCATCTTGGTGATGAGGATATTGACCTGGTTGAGCAAGGGTTTGACCTTGGTCTGCGTGCCACCAGCCGACCCATTGACAGTCATTATATTGGCCGTGAAATCACCCGGTTTGACTACCACATTTGCGCCAGTCCGCAATATCTGGCGACCCACCCAGACATTACACATCCTCGCGATTTGACGGAGCATAACTGCTTTGAATACCGATATTTTAAAGGAAAAAATATCTGGCCGCTGGCTGAAGGCGTCAAAATTACTGGCACATTAAAAGCGAACAATGTTCTGTTTATGCTGGAAGCCATTAAAGCCGGCCTGGGGATAGGTATATTGCCGGAATTTGCCTGTCGGCATGCCATTGAAGCCAAAGAAGTGGTGAGTATTCTGCCGGGTAGTAAGAAACCGCAACTCACCCTGCTCGCTCTCTACCCAGCCCGTCACCACGTACCGGCCAGCGTGTTGCAATGCATCCAGTTTTTACAGCATTGGTTTACACACCAGTACCCAAGCAACCAACGTATCATTTGAGCGCAGCACCACTCACCTGGATCACACCGGGATGTCGATTATCCGTAATTGCTGAGACTCGTCTCCCTGCGCCAGTACAGCCCCTTGCGGGTCAACAATAAGGCTGTTGCCAATGAAACGGACACCCGTACTACAGTCATGGTCCATACCCAGACGATTGGCGGCTATCACATAGACACCATAGTCTTTGGCCGCCTTTTGGATAACTTCCAGGCTGTCCTCCCCGCAAAAGTTAGATGGATTAAGAATAATCTGCACGCCTTGTTGTTTAAGCGCCTCCAGCCCATCTTCAAACCAGATGTCGTAACACAATAAGACGCCGATTTTGACCCCCTGAACTTCATACACGCAGAAATCCTTACCTGGCACAAATCGTAACTGATCCGTTGACGCTAGATGCACTTTGCGGTGAATGCCAAGTAAACCGTCTGGACCTGTTAGCAGTGTACTATTGTAGAGCTGCCCCTCATGGCATTCAGCCAAGCCAGCAACAATGCAGGCCGACTTTTCCTGAGCCAGAGTTTGCAACAACAACGAAGATACCCCCTGATACAAATCTTCTGCCAGCTCACTCACTTGCTGACGGTCGAAGAATATACTCCCCGTGGTGCACAATTCAGGGAGCAACAAGAGATCAAACTCATGAGACATCATCAGCGCTTGCTTGATGGCATCGCGGTTTTGCTCAGGCTCAGCAAACGCCACGTCAAACTGAAAGAAACCCACTTTCATCACACTTCCTTACTTATCAGATCTGGTCAAATTGGCGAAACGTTAGATTAAAACGGGGACCAGCCCCTTCTGGTGCCCGAGGTACCGCATGTTGATAGCGTGACTGAAAGCCCTCGCCCATAATAAATAAGGAGCCATTTTCCAGCTCAACCGAGTGCACCTCCTGATGATCTTGTGTATTACGTATCAGGAAGGTGCGTTTTGCACCTATGCTCAAAGAGGGAATGACATTCGTGGACCCAAACGCTGGCAAATCACAGTGAAAATCCATGCACTCTTCTCCGTCTGGATAATACAGGCATACACAGACAGGAAAAACCAGCCCGGTCAGCTCTGTCAGGCGCTGATGGATCTGCTCAATTAACGGAAACCAGGGTTGTTGCCTGCCATGGAAAAGTCCAAACTGACCCGAATGCGCAAGTGTCGGCTCCAGCAAGTTTACTTTCCAGGGCAAAATTTCCGCCTCTGATCCATCCCCCATGGTAATGGTTTCAGGCTGTGACAGGTCAAAGTGGTCTGTCAGCCACTGAAACAAAGCCTGACTTTGCGCGTCAGTTAAAAAATCGGGGTCGTAACTCGAGTCGCATTGTAATGACAGCGTCATGGCACATTCCTTTTGGTATTTCTGCGTTTGACTTTCACTGATCCTGCCTGTGCTGTCAATAACAGAGGGTTACATCTTTTGTAATTGGCCTTTTGCAGTTGCGCTAGGTAGAATGTCGGCCCTTGAACTAAATGCCAGTCGCAGGTTAGCCGTGCTAGTGAATTACGCTCCCCCTACCAACCCTTATCTTGACATTCTGTATCAGGACGAGCATATGCTGGTATTGAATAAGCCCAGTGGCCTGTTGAGCGTACCGGGGAAAGATCCGAAACACTGGGACAGCGTGATCAGCCGGGTTAACCTCGTCTACCCCAATGCGAAAATTGTGCATCGTTTGGATATGGCAACATCCGGAGTACTGTGCCTGGCGATGAACAAAGCCGCGCATCGCTTTCTCAGTATTCAGTTTCAAGACCGACTCACTGCCAAACGCTATATTGCGAGGGTGCATGGTCACCTGCAACAAGCCAATGGCTCAGTGGATCTGCCGCTGATCTGTGATTGGCCGAACCGCCCTAAACAAATGGTCTGTCATGAGACAGGCAAGCCCTCCTTGACACATTTTGAAGTGTTGTCACAAGAAACACACGCCACCCGGGTTAAGCTAACGCCTATCACCGGGCGTTCGCATCAGTTGCGTGTTCATATGCTTTCGCTGGGCCACCCAATTTTAGGCGATCGCCTCTACGCTCAGGGCGAGGCACTTGCTGCGGCATCACGACTTCAGCTTCACGCCGAGATGCTACAGATACGTCACCCCGACAGTGAAGACATGATGACCTTTATTGCCCCGGTGCCGTTTTAAACAAATCCAGCGCGCTGGCCGTCATGGCGCGCACGCCAGTTTGAATGGTCAAAGGGTAGTCCGGCGCAAACTTGCTGGAATGCAGAGACGGCAAAGACTCTCCTGAGAATTGGGCCTGCCGGTATGCTTCAGGCTCCACACCACCCAACCAGAATATGGTTGCCGGGATGTTTTCCGGTGTACGGCCGTACAGACCAAAATCTTCCCCTGCCATCACAGGCTCTGCTTTGACGACTTGTGCATCACCCAGTTCCGTACGAATGCTTTGTTCCACCCGTACTGCCAGTTCAGGCGTATTATAGGTTGACGGAATACTTTCTTCTTCATGCACATACACGACAGGGGCAAGTTCGGGTGGCAGGCCGGCACTTTGCGCTATGCCCTTCGTCATGCGTTCCAGCGCTGCAATTTGTTGCTCGCGCACCGCCGGATCATAAGAGCGCAAGGTCAGCTGAAGCTTCACTTCGTTAGAGATGATGTTATGTTTTGAGCCACCATGGATCGAACCCACCGTAATCACCGAAGGCTTTAAAGGTGATATCTCCCGACTGGTAATAGTTTGCGCAGCCAACACAATGCGTGATGCCAATACCACAGGGTCAATCGTGGTGTGTGGATAGGCACCGTGCCCGCCTTTACCACGCACAGTAATGTCTACCGAGTCGACATTGGCCAGTGCATAGCCTGGCGCTATGGCCACCTGACCTGCTGGCAGCGAGGCACTGACATGCAGGCCAAGTACATGATCGGGCTTAGCAAAACGGCTAAACAAACCTTCTTTAAGCATGGCTTTTGCACCAGCCCCGACTTCTTCTGCCGGTTGTGCTACCATCATCAAGGTCCCCTGCCATTGATCACGGTTATTAGCCAGTTGCTGCGCGGTACCGATAAAGCTAGTCATGTGAATATCATGACCACACCCATGCATCACACCCACCTCATTATTGCTGGCATCTTTCACTCTGACTTTAGAAGCGTAAGACTTGCCGGTTTGCTCTACGATGGGCAAGCCATCGGTGTCCGCACGGATCATCACAGTCGGCCCTTCGCCATTGCGTAGCAGTGCCACAACGCCGTGTCCACCAATGTTTTCAGTCACCTCAAACCCCAGCTGCCTGAGCTCTTTGGCAAGACGCTTAGCGGTTTGCTCTTCCTGATACGACAACTCAGGGTTCTGATGCAGGTGCAAGTACAGCGCTTCAAGCTCAGGCAACGCCCGGGCGACTTCAGTGTTCAGTTGATAAGCCACTGTGCTGTGACTTACCAGCGCCAGTGACAATGCAGATAGTAGTGTTTTCATCATTGTTATTCTTACTGTTTTTTTGGATTTATCAGCTTGCGAATAAATCGCATGAATTGCAACCACTTTGCGTTGTCAGACTCAGTGTGATGTTAATAAACTACCCGATCCGGCCTTTATTTATGCCTAACCTTTGCTAAGCTTAAAGTCTGAACAATCATCTCAACTTGGCCGTGAAAACGATTACTATCAACGACTTAAAACCAGGCATGTTTGTTGTTGGTGTCACCCAGCAAGCGGGCAATGTGCGGGTCAAAAGCCAGGGCTGGGTACGCACCAAAGGTGCTATTGGCGCACTGCAAAAAGCCGGCGTGCTGGAAGTGGAAATCGACCCAGACAAAACCCTGCAAACCAAGCAGCAAAAGCAAGTGCAGTCGGATGAAAGCCCTCATGAGGCTGACGTCACAGTACATGATCCGTGGCACAAAACCACCAGTGTCGAAGCCGAGCTGGATCTGGCCACCACTTTGTACGAAGAAGCCAAAGGGTTACAGGAAAAAGCCTTTGCGGATGTCAAAGCGGGAAAAGCCATCGCCGTTGACGAGTTTAAACAAACCGCATCTGGATTTATTGATTCCATATTTCGTAATCAGGATGCTCTGGCCTGTATTGCCCGGATCCGCGAAAAAGACAGCTACTTACTGGAACATTCACTGAACGTATCCATTTTAATGAGTATTTTTGCCAAGCACCTTGGCCTTGAGCGTGACATCATAGAGCAGCTGGCCACCGGTGCCTTATTACATGATATTGGCAAAATTAAAATTTCCAGTCAGATCCTCAACAAACCCGGAAAACTCAGTGATGATGAGTACCGCTTAATGATGGAGCATGCCAAATACAGTTATGAGATAGTCGGGGAGAGTGGCTTAGGTCAGATAGCGACTGAAATTGCTGGCTTTCATCATGAGCGCCTGGACGGCAGTGGCTACCCCTATGGTAAAAAGGCCGATGCGCTTTCTCAGTATGTTCGCATGGCTGCCATTGTTGATGTATACGATGCCTTAACCGCGGAGCGTGTGTATAAGGTAGGCCTGACACCAATCCGTGCCTTTCGTATTTTAAAAGAGGGCACACCCGAGCATTATGACGCCGATCTGTTGGCGCACTTCATCAATTGTATCGGCGTATACCCAGTCGGTACCCTGGTGAAGCTCAAAAGTGAACGCATTGGCATTGTAGCTTCAAGCAACCCGCAAGAGCCACTCAAGCCAGTTGTGAAAGTGTTTTATCATGCCAAAAACATGCTTTATACCGAAGTAAAGGACATAGACTTGGCTGATAAGCGGGTAACTGATGAACTAGAAGCGGCGATAAAACCGGAAGAGTTCAGCATTGACTTGATCCGATTCTTTCGCCATACCATGATGCCCTGAGTGGTAACTACTCTGCCGGCCAATCCTGCATGGCCTGCAGCGTAAACTCTATACCATCAAAGTCAAACATAGCCTGCTCCGGTGTGATCTCCACCAGTTGTAGCGCGCCCATATTATCGCCTTCATATAACTCTCGGTTATTCAGCTTGATCCAGCGCTTTTCAGCGTCAGTGGCATAAATATGTGCCTGATAGCGTAACTTTGGCAAACTATTTTGTAGCTGCACAGGCAACAACTCAACTGGTGTAGCCCGTGCCGATCCTTTGGTACTGGATAACACCTCAGAAGCAATCTGTTCAGATTTCGGTGCAGTGTCTTCAACTGCCTGCTCGAATGCTTTTTTCAGTTCATCTGGCACACCAGCCAGTGCCTGAGCTTCCTGACGCTCCGCTTCTTGGCGAGCCGCGTTAGCGCGGGCTTGCTCCAGAGGCACGCCAAGTACCCGGTAGCCACTCAAATCTTCTAGCGGTTGCTGTATCGGCTGCCCCTGATTGGGCGTAAACACCGCAGCACTATTGGCTTGATAAGCCTGTTGCGTCGCCGCATACTGATTCCCGACGGGCTGCTGCACAATCTGGCCATTGGCTGAAACGGGTACCAGCTGCTGTGAATAAACCGGCTGTCCCTGCGAATCAAAACCCACCTGAACAGACATCCACTGATAGTGGATCTGACGCTGTGCGCCATGCATCACAGGGTTAACAGCGCTATTAACCGGTTGGCCAATAATTTGTCCCGGCTGCACAACAACCGAATTACCAACCGGCACCTGAGTTACTGGCGCAGGTACTGTAGCGGGTACTGCTGTCTGAGTTTGAGTTGTTTGAGCCTGTGGGCTGCTTTGTGTGTTGGCTTGCGTATCAGCTGCCACAACGGTTCCATCATCATTTTTGTCTGTTGTACTCACCAGCTCTTCGCTTTGGGGTACGTTCTGAACCGCCTCTCCAACAAAATAACCGGCACTCAGCGAGCACACACTGATCAGCGCCCCACCCAGAGTAAGGCTCAAACGGCGATAAAAACGGACCTGTTGCTCATGACGTGATTGTTGATAATCCTGCTCAGAGTCGATTTGTTGAGATTGTTTTAATGCATTAATTAGGTACGACATATCACACCACTAAAAAATATAAGAAAGACCGATGCCACAAATAAACATGGCAGCTACCCAACCAGACACCAGCACTGGCATATTCACCGGTTTCTTGTTGGACTGTGGCACCAGATCCAACGGCAGGGCTTCTTTGGCAGCCTGCACGGCGATCGCTTTAGTAACCACCTGCTGCTGCGCGGAATACGCGCCCAGCAAACAGCGATCCGCCAGCAAGTTAATCAGCCTTGGGATCCCGGCGGTAACCTGATGCATATAAGCAATAGCCTGAGGCTCAAACAAGCTGGTCTGACAGCCAGCCTTATTAAGACGGTGCTTCACATACGCAAAGACCTGAGATTCTGTCAACGGTAATAAGTGATAGCGTGCCGTAATTCGCTGTGCCAGCTGACGCAACTCATTACGCTTGAGCAGCTGTTGTAATTCCGGCTGGCCCACCAGCACAATCTGCAACAGCTTTTTATGGTCGGTCTCCAGATTAGTAAGTAATCGCAACTGCTCCAGCACCTCAGCTGCCAGGTGTTGCGCTTCATCAATGATCAGCATGGTGTGGCCACCCTGATGGTGATTATCCAGTAATCGCGCCTTAATCACATCGGTGAGAGATTTGAGGGTGGCATTATCCGCATCATAGTCAATATTCAACTCGTCACAGATGCTTGCCAGCAACTCCATTTCCGATAACGCCGGGTTCAGGATAAATGCCACCTGCGTGGAATCAGGCAATTGCGCCAGCATGCTGCGAGTCACGGTTGTTTTACCTGTGCCGACTTCGCCGGTCAGCAACACAAAACCACCGGCATCACCCAGGCCATAGGTCAGATGAGCAAGCGCTTCCTTATGGCGTTCGCTTAAGAACAAAAACTCCGGGTTTGGTGCTATCGAAAACGGTTTTTCGGTCAGACCAAAATAACGTAAATACACGGCTCGTCTCTTTCTTGTTAGAATGGGGCCTATAATGGCAAAAAAACAGCACAAGTGAAAACCTTGTTTGTATTTTCAATACGGAATTTACCATGAAAATTTACCTGGTCGGCGGCGCAGTACGTGATGAACTCCTTGGACGCCCTATTCTTGAACGCGATTACGTGGTCGTTGGCAGCACACCTGAGCAAATGGAAGCACTTGGTTATCAGCAGGTTGGCAAAGACTTCCCGGTATTTTTACACCCAGAAAGTAAAGATGAACATGCACTCGCCCGGACTGAGCGCAAGCAAGGTCAGGGCTATACCGGGTTTATCTGTGATTTCGCGCCCAGCATCACACTGGAAGAAGATTTAATGCGTCGCGACCTCACTGTCAATGCCATTGCTCGAGATCAAGATGGCAGTCTGATTGACCCGTATCACGGCCAACAAGATCTCGATGCGCGGGTACTGCGCCATGTCAGTAACGCGTTTGGGGAAGATCCGTTGCGGGTCTTGCGGGTTGCCCGCTTCGCCGCCCGTTACCATCATCTAGGTTTTACCATTGCCCCTGAAACACAGGCGCTGATGCAGCATATGGTGGATAATGGCGAATTGGCCACACTCACCAAAGAGCGAGTGTGGCAGGAAGTTGAAAAATCTCTCAAAGACGGTGCCATCGAAGTTTTTTCTGAGGTATTGGCCAGTCTGAATGCACTTCCTTTGGTAATGCCATGGCTGAATGATTGGACAGGTGCCGACAGTCAATGCCTCAAAGCACACATTGCTCAGCTTAATCCACAAGATAATGACTTCCTGCTGATGAGTTTTGCCTTATGGCAATGTCAGGCGCAACTGGACGGTTACAATCTGGAGCAGGACTTTAAAATCCCCAAAGCCTATTGTGAGGCTCTGCGCGACCTGCAGGCAGTATTACCTGTATTACAAGGCGCCCAGTGGCAGCCGCAGACCATTATGCAAATTTTCGGCTTACTGGATGCATCACGCCGCCCACAGCGACTGACTTTGCTCTGTAAAATTGCCAAAACACTTAGTACTGAGCTGGCCAATCGTTGCGATATGCTAACGCACGCCCTTTCGCTTGCTGCAAATGTAAAAGCACAAGATGTCATTACATTAGGCTTTAAGGGGCCACAAATCAAAACCGAAATGGACAAGTTAAAATTACAGGCCATACAAGTTTTGTTTGACTGATAAAAGTAACCACTTACCATTAAGAAAAGCCAACCTACCTCTTGTACAGTCATAAGCCTCAGCGATGGCGATGACTGTACTCCAACACCCATAACATCAGTTATCAACGCGCCTGCCCGCGCAACACCAGCACGCACAATATGCGTTTCCAAAATTGATACCTTTCTGTTGCAAAAAGAACAACAACTGAATAAAATTCGGCCCCTTTAAAATTACAGTAGTCCGATTTAAGATGAAAAAAGCACTTCTGCCTCTATTTGTTTCACTCACGCTTGCAGCTTGTGGCGGCGGCTCTGATTCAGACAACAAGGTAACCGATACATCGTCAAAAACGCAAACAAACACCACTACCAGTACTGGTAATACACAGACTCCTGAAAAGTCTGACGAGTTTGCACCTATCGCTGGCGTTTACGATGCCACTTACCAAGGCGATAAGGCGATTGTTGTGATCACTGCTGCTGGTGAATATCAGGTTTTTGATGATCTGAACGACAGTGTCGGCGGCAATAAAGCCTGTTATGCGGCACCGTCTGATTCCACCCCTAACAAAAAGTTCAACGGCCTGAGCTTCGAATATGATGAGAACCTGCGCCACTTTAAGCTTAAAAACGCAAACCCCAGCCTGGCGTTTGAGATAGATGAATACAAAACGCTTCAGTACATTATATATGGTGGCAACATCACTGTTGGCAGTGGCCCACTCGTAGTCGGTTCAGCCAGTGAGAAAGTCGTTATTTCTCCTCGCAAAATGACCCTGACGGAAGCAGACATCACTGCGCAAAAATGTCAGTAATGACCTTCCCGGCTGGCACCCACAAAAGGTGCCAGCAGCCAATTTTAGCTTAGCGGCGCGTCCCATTTAAGAATTCATGTAATGGCTAGCAGGCACCATTATCACAGTTATACATCTCAACAACTCATCCAATTACACGCATCACATTATCAATAATGACCCTGCTATCTAGCAGCCTTCACCGTCCAAGCTCAGATAAAGACTCATAAGCAAATGATATATATACTTTTAAAATAAAAGAGCCTAAATTCAGCCTAACATCAAGGTAACGTCATGCCTTTTATCTCAGCCTGGATACAGTGTGATTTAAGCACATCTGCTGTTGTAACCAAGCACGAAAACATCGAGAGGAATTCGCATGATAAAACGCGCCCTGACACTATCACTGTTACTGCTGTCTTTTAACTTGCTGGCCAGTATGAAAACGGTGCCCTATGAAATACCGCGAACTCAGGTTGTGCCGCTGACTCAAACTGATACTAACCACCAATATCAACTCATCATCCAGCTTCCAGAAAATTACACAGCGGAAAAACACCATCCCGTCCTGTATTACACCGATGCCGCCTGGCATATCGAAATGCTGGCATCTGCCGCCTACTTTCTAATGGAAGACGCCATCCTGGTCGGGATTTCCTGGCAAACCAATATGCCAGCCCCCCTGATGAAAGAAGAGGGAGCCCATGTCAGCCGCTTTAGAGATTACTCCTTTGCACCGTCGAGCAACCCCGAGAATCAGGCAAAATACCAGTTTGGCGGGGCCAACGCACACATCGACTTTATCCGCAGTCAGGTCAAGCCCTACATTGAACAACACTATCGCGTTAAACCCGACAGCGACAGTTACTTTGGATACTCTATGGGTGGGCTGTTTGGCGCTTACACACTCCTGACACAGCCCGATACCTTTGACAATTATCTGCTGGGCAGCCCTTCAGTATGGCGGCTGGCGCAACTCATCAAAACCCGCAATAAAGCCTTGAGCAAAGCGAAAGCCAATGTTTATCTGTCCCACGGCACGGAAGAAGCCAAGCTGAGCCCGCACATAAATGACTTTTATCAATTTTTAAATCAGCAGAATAACCCTTCTATGCATGTGGAACTGGCCGTCATAGATGGTACGCACCAAACTGCCGCGCCATTGACCGGTGTCCGTGCCGTCAAATGGCTATCAGAACGCACTTCAGCAGGGGTATCGCTATGAAATCCAACGCATTAATAATCGCCATGGCCTGTATAACGTTTGCAAGCGGACAATCTCACGCAGAAGCGGAATTCGCCTCCACCAAGGGGCCTCTGATGGGCCAGACACCACCCGGTATGATTGCCGAACCCTTTGCGCCGGGCCTGATCTCCAAAGGTGACTGGGAACTTGAAGGTGTGTTTGCACCTGGCATGCAGGAGTTTTATTTTACCCTTGACCGGGGCGTCTATGCGGGTCCTGAAAAAACGGGCTTTCGTCCAACCGTGATTGGCTTCAGGCAACAAAACAACCAGTGGGTCAAGTTCACCGAGTTTTTACGCACCGGCGAAGTCAGCTTCTCACCCGATGGTCAGCGCATGCATATGGCAGAAGACTACCGGGATCGTCAGGGCAACGGCTGGTCAGAGCCCCGGAGTTTGGGCCCGATGTTTGACCGCGAAGACTGGGGCATTATGCGCTTGTCCGCTTCCAGCAAAGGCACTTATGTCTTTGATGATTATAAAAGCAAGGTAGTACGCATTTCTGAGCAAGTGAACGGTCAGCGACAAGCGCCGCGGGTCATGAACAAAGTGGTCAACTCAGGTGAAATGACCGCCCACCCTTTTATCGCCCCCGATGAGAGCTATCTGATCTGGGACAGCGTACGCAAAGGTGGCTTTGGTGATTCCGACCTCTATATCAGCTTTAAACAAAAAGACGGCAGCTGGGGGCGCGCCATCAATATGGGCCCTGCCGTCAACTCAGATAAATGGGATGCCTATGCCACTGTCACACCTGATGGTAAATACCTGTTATTTAACCGAAGTGTTAGTGACGACAACAAGAATGTTGATATCTATTGGGTGGATGCCAGCATCATAGACACCCTCAGAGCACGACAGTAAATAGCACATGCGCCGTTATCACCGTATCAAACCCAGTGACACGCGTGATAACGCGCTTTTTGTCAGGCTCAGCAACAGATAAGCACTCCAGTGCAATGGCTTGGCACGTGCTACCGGGTTGGCCAGCAAGCGTAGTGCATGGCCATACAAACGATGCCTGATATTACGCTTGGCCAAATCACAGATATGCGTGGCAACGTATTTATGCGCCATGGCTATGTGCGTGACCTCGCCATTTTTAACGGCTGTCAGCAAGCGCTCTGCAAAAGGACACAGCTGCGTTGGCGGCGCTTTATCGCAGGCACTGCCTGGCGCTCCGAGAAAATAAAAACTCTCAATGGCCGGAGAATACGCAATGCGCGATTTCAAGGCAGCCTGAACATAAAAGCTCTGATCTTCACCCATCCATTCTCCTACCGGGAAGCCGCCCAATTGATTGAAGGCCCCTTTCTCAACCACCAGACTCGACATAGTAAAAGGCAAGTCGCCATTGGCCGCTACCTCAAAATAATTGTCCATCTCATACCCTTCTGGCGTCCAGTCGGTCAGAGCGATTTTAGCGTCGATGTACTCGCCATTATCGAGCACCTTCTGATAGCGAGAGGCGAACAGTCCGGCCGCAGGAAAACGTTGGATCAATTCTGCCATGCGTGCCAGAAAGAACGGACTCCAGGTATCGTCGGCATCAAGAAACGCCACATAATCTGAAGAGGCCACTTTAACGCCGTTATTGCGTGCAACAGAGACCCCCTGATTAGCCTGACGTACCAACCGTAGGTTTGGCAGACCCAGATCAATCACTTTTTGCGGGCTGTCATCGGTAGAGCCATCGTCCACCACTATGATTTCCGCAGCCTGATAATGCTGTGCATGAACACTTTGCAATGCCCGGACAATGCACTCGCTCTTATTGTACAGTGGAATAACGACTGTGAATTGAATAGTGTTCATAGTTTTCGCTCCAGTTAGAAAGAGATAAAGTGATAGCCTGGTTAAGGGCCAGACTTGGGGCATCGAAGCCGCGCTCCAGGCCGCGATACATCACCCGAAATAAGGTATCCGGACTAAATTCATTGGCGTCAAATGCATACTGCGCCGGCAAGCCAATTTGTTCACACCACTGTGTGCATTTAGCGTGATATTGCAGACTGATAAACGGCGTTTGTGTCATATAAGCGTATATTTGCGCATGCAGTCGCATACCGATCATCACCCGGAACATCGCCATACACTGTAAAATACTGGCAGGGTTCGGCACATAGCTGACCCGCTTCACATTCACATACTCAGGCAGGCGAGCAACTATTTTGTCGTGAATGGCTCTGTCGCTGCCTTTTGTTTGATCATTCAAGTCAACCAGGTAAATGTCTTCGTTAGTAAAGCTCCACACAGTCGTAATAAGGTCAACCGCTTTCGCTATACGACGCAACTCGTTGTGCTCATTCACATTGCCAAACGCATCGATAGATTGTGGGCAAAAATTAAATGCAATCCCCTGACGCTTAACCGGATTCAATTTACCTTGCAGGTGATGCAGTAAAGAAGGCGCAAGGTCAAACGTGTGCTTCAGGTTCGCATGAGGCGCCAGTGCCTCGGCAATGTCATAGCTTTGTTTGTCACGTAAGGTAACCAGCCCACATTCGTACAGAAACTTTTTACACTGGTTTTCATCATCCAGGGTTTTGAATGGCTCAATGCCAACGCCCAGTGCCATGGACTGCTTACGACCACTCAGTGCCATCATATGACGTTTAAGCGCAATGTCGCGGCTACTATGTAGCACAGAGCCACCACCAAAAATAACGTGCTGTGCCCCATACGCATGACGGTAGTGCCATAACCGCTGGTGACCACGAAACAGCAGTGGCTGCTGTCCAACGCAGCCAATCTGATTCACCAGTGCGTCATCGTCAGGCGCGCTGACAGTGATCTGTTCACTGCCCAGAAAATGCCGGGCTCCCATTGCTGATGCCAGCATGAGCGCATCGTCACCGCTGTTGCGCATGCCGTAGTAGCCGACAATATATGCTTTGTTTTTTGCTGCCATTGTGCTGCCTCGTTAAGTTAATATACTTAGGTATTGCAGCTCTCGTGCCATAATTTAAACCATTGTTTTTAAATGATTTATTGTGAACTTAAGCAGATTGCGAATGCTTAATTTGCAAAAGGCGATGCGTTGTCTGAAGTGAATTACCAAAATAAAAAAGCGGGTTTGCAAAAAGAAAGCCACCGACTAAGCGGTGGCTCTACATGAAAAGACAGGTGTGATCCACAATGTGCTCCCTCAATGAATTTAGTAGGCTCCTTTGGCACCAATGACGCAAGGAATAGTCTTAAGCAAAATGGTGACATCATTCAGCGCACTTTGCTCACTGATGTAGCGCTTATCCAGCTGCACCTGCTGTGCAAAAGTCGTGTCGGCGCGGCCGGTGACCTGCCATAAGCCAGTCAGCCCCTGCTCGCTGTTAAGACGGCCTAACTCATGCGGTTGGTATGCGTGTACTTCTTTTTCCAGCGCTGGGCGCGGACCTATTAGCAACATATCTCCCCGTACCACATTCATCAGCTGGGGTAACTCGTCGATTGAGTACTTGCGAATGAAAGCACCAATACGGGTAATACGTGGGTCATTACGATATTTAGCGCACACACCTTCACGGTCGCTTTGTGCCGGGTCCGGATTACGAAAGCGTGGATCTTCAGGCATGTACATAGAACGAAACTTATACATGGTAAAACGGCGGCCCAGTTTACCTACCCGAACCTGTTTGTATACACATGGCCCCTGACTTTCCAGCTTGATCAGCGCTATAAGCACCAGTAAAAACGGGCTGAGTAAAAGTAATCCAGTAATCGCAGCCAGGCGCTGTAAACAGGCTGGAATACCATGGTGACGACCATCTGTTTTGGTTTGCTCAGAAGCAGATGATGACATTGTATTGTACTGAGTTGCAGTGGTTTTTTTGATGCTATACATGATTAAAGTCCTCGCAAAGCTTGTTGTAAAACATAAACACGGAATAGAAAAATCGGGTTACCGAGCACATAGCGGTTAAACTTGGCTTTGGGCTCCTGGATCAGACGCCAAACCCATTCAAGGCCCAGCTCTCTCATCCACATGGGAGCACGCGCTATATTGCCTGAGAAAAAATCGAATAAGCCGCCGACCGCCAGCGCACACTGCGCCTGGAGTTTATGCTTGTTGTTATCTATCCAGAGTTCCTGGCGAGGTGAACCCAAGGCGACCAGTACAATGTCGGCACCGCTTTGATTAATACAGTCGACAACCTGATCATCATCATCAAAATAACCATGGTGCACACCCGCGATACGCAAGCCCGGGTATTGCTGGCGCAAGTTGGCAGCGGCTTTGTGTGCAACACCGGGCTGTGCACCAAGTAAAAACAGGGACCGTTGATTTTCAGCGGCAGCCTGGCAAAGCCCAGGCAACATGTCGGTGCCATTGTTGTTGTCGGCCAGGTTCATGCCCGCTTTTCGAGCCGCGATCCGCATACCTGAGCCATCAATAAAATTCCGGTCACTGTTTTGCAGTACCTGATAGAGCTGTGCGTTACCAGCCGATAAATTCACCGAGTTAACATTGATGTAGTAAGCCGACTGGCACCCCTGTGTACCTGTTTCCGCCGACCCTTTTACGACCCAATCCACTGCAGCCTGCATGCGCGTATTGCTAAACGGAATACCAAACAATTCACTGCTCGACGGGGTACTTGCCGATTTGCTATACAAACCCAGACATAAGATCACCTTAAATACTAATAAAATATCTGCAAACAAAGACTGGTTATGCTGCGCATGGAGCAACGCGAGTGGCTTATCCGCACTGAGCCCGGTCAGGCTATGCAACCAGAGACAATCGAATAGTCCAGGCTGACCGCAGGGAGAGTGTAAACGCGCCACACGGGGCATGCTCACGCCGTCACGTAGCAGCGGGTTACCGACAAACCGAATACGACCACTCACAACATTTAACAGCACTGCGCTGCGCTTGAATACGCCGACCTGCCAGCCGAGCAACGACACAGGCTGAGCACTCACGTCTATCCAGGTCTGGCGTCTCAGTGGCGCTTTAAAACAAATTAGCGCAGCCAGAGAATTGAGACAGAACAACGGCACTAAAACGATAACTAACAGCAATGCAGCGCTGACTCTGAGTGCTTTGCGTGCACCTGACTCACTTGCGTGTGTTGAATGTGTGGATAAGTAAGTAGACATCGCTTCCTCCGCTGTTCAGTTGATTACATCGAATAGATAGCGAGGACCATGCCAAAATTTAAAGTGTTGATTTAAAGTGAATTTTACGTTTTTCTGGGGTTCTATTCTCAGCTAAATTGCATTGCATTTTGAGAATTTTCTTATTTTGAAAAGCGTCGATGTGACGCTTAAAAGGAGGAAAAATAACCTGGATACAACGCCTGGATTTGGCTCAGCGCCGCTGGAATGCGCAGTTGCACCACAGCGAGCTTATCCGCTTGCTCATCCGGGCGGGACAGACTATACCCGAGCAACAGACGTGAACATTTGAAAATCAACGTATGGAAGCATTTATCCACCACTGAGCATTTCAGCGGTCCGTAATTAAAGTGACGAATATAGTCATCCAGGTGTGGCTCACAGGTGTTATTCCAGCGTCGCTCCAGCTCACCGACGCCCTCGCAATCCTGTGCATAATGGATCACATGGCCATTTTCTCCCCAGCCAATTCCCCGGGATTCAGCCACCGGCTCGGTCATCGCAGCGATCAGTGTATCCAGCCACTCAATTGCCTGTGGGCAGTTGCGCATCAGCATCACGCCTGAGTTAAACGCCCCACTGTAACCCCGAGCCAGAAACAGGAACTTCTCGGCGTCATCCAGTTTATCCAGTGCCGGGCACGCAGGCTGGATACAGGCATCCGCATCAACAAACATCACCTGTTGATAACCCGCCTGTAATGCCGCTTTCAATAAAAACAACTTCAGCCAGCAACACTCAGCGCCCAGCCGATTCAGCCAGGGCCGTGTGACGACCACATAATCATAGCCCATGCGCCTGGCATAGAGACGTTGACTGTTCAGATAACGTCGATAGCGCCACTGATACCCATTCAATGCCACGCTAAATATCAAAGTGTCTGTTTGAGACGATTGCATGCCGACCTCCTTTATCTTCCCTCTCTCATGAAGCAAGTATTGCACCGTTTATAGAAAACACCGCATAGGCTGACTTTTCATACTGAAGGTTAATTTCAGTCGGTCAGCATTTTTTTGTTTGCAAAGCGCAATGCAGTGCAATTTGCAAAAAACCCTGACACCACAGAACAAAAAATCACAAGCCACTGATAAATAAAAACTAAATTTTTGGCACGTTTCATGAAATATCCAGTACAGACGTAAAAAATTGAAATTAACTGGAGCGAATATGATGAAACTGCTTAACCCACTCTACCCTCTGATGACCTGCGGACTGCTGTCTTTTGCAGCCGCAGCAGTTGAACAGGCCGACGGCCAGTATGTCTGGCAATTTCAGTCTGGTGAGGCCTGGCCTTCAGGCTACAACCAGTCTACCGGCAAGCCCGACTCGATGATTTATGCACGTGAAGAGTATAGCCGCGAATTTTTCCAGCGCATTCAAAACGCACTGCCCGAAGCGAGAATTAATGAGGCCTTCATCACAGGTGACGAAGGCTCAACCATTCATCTGGTTGAAGACGCCGAAGTATTTGTGACGTTTATCCATGAAGGCGCAGGGTACAAAAACTCCTTCGGTTACTTTACCTTCGACCCGGAGAATCCGCCGCAATCACCCGAAGAGGTGCAGGAGACCATTGTCTTTCCAAACCTCAGCTACCCACACCTGACCAATGGCCACCGGGTCAGTATTGGCGAGTTTCCGGCAGGCACCAGCATTGGCTTCTTTATTGCGGCAAACGGGTTTTGGTATTACACCGGTGTAAAACCATTTAAAACTCCCTACTACTACTCCTTGTCTGATCTCAATCCGGAGAGCAACGAAACCTTGCGTCAGCACTGTGTATTGCTATTGGATGAAGAGCAGCAGGAAGTAGTCATCGGCTTCGAAGACTTACCCCGCACCTGGGGAGACAACGACTTTAACGATGCAGTATTCAGCGTAAAAAGCTCACCCGCGACAGCCATCTCCGCCCTCAACCTGACGGTTATGCCGGAGCAGAACGACAGCGATGCCGATGGCATTGAAGATGAGCTGGATGAATTCCCCAACGATTTTGACCGGGCCTACAGCCAATATTATCCGAGCGCAGAAGGCGTCACGACACTCGCTTTCGAAGATAACTGGCCTGCCCGTGGTGACCATGACATGAACGACCTGGTAGTTAAACAACGCATTCGCTTTACCTACAATGCGGATAATCAGATCAGCGGTTTCATCATCAATGGTTGGATCACGGCGCGCGGTGCAGCCTACCAGAATGGTTTCGGTCTGCGTCTGATGAACAGTAATCCGGCACTGATTAAACAAGCCACACTCACGGTTGACGGTGAAAGCTATGACAAAACGGCAGAGGACGGACAAACCAACGCCGTGCTGTCATTGTGGAGTAATACCCATGTCTTCACCACCACAGGCCAGTCTGGCCAGTGCCAGCACTTTAATACGGTGATGACCTGCGATTACTTTGAACCTGTACCATACACCTTCGATGTCAGCTTTGAACAAAGCCTGGATGCACTGAGCATCAACGATTTCGATTTTTTCCTGTACAGAACACAAGACCGCTCACTTGAAATCCATATGGCAGATTTCCCACCAACAGACAAGTTTGATGCTAACCGCTTTGGTACAGCCGATGATACCTCAGACGCACAAGCGGGCCGCTACTTCAGAACAGCCGAGAACCTGCCCTGGGCCTTGATGATCAGTAATGACTGGCACTACCCCAGAGAGTATCTCGACGTAATTTGGGCGTATCCTGCCTACGAAACCTGGGTGGAAAGCAATGGCGAACAAGCTCAGGACTGGTTTATGACCAACGAACGCACCACCCACACTTTCAGCGCACACTAAGAGGATATGACCATGAATACATTAACTAAATTTTCAGCTTTAACCTTGGTTTGTTTCACTTTGAGTGGCTGCGGAGGCGGTGGTGGTGAAGGTGGCTCAACGGGCACCTCAACCAGCAGCAGTAATACGGCCACAGCACCGGCAAATAACACCAGTACACCTGCGTCAACCCAGACCACACAGAGTCAAAGTCAGACGCAGAACGACGGGGCAGCAACACCCGCCGAGCCGACAGAGCCTGCACCAAGTTACGAGCCAGACCCGACATTGCTTGACAGCCAGGCTGAAACCTCTAACGACTTGCATGTCAAAGCGGATTTTAACTTTAGTACCAGTAAAACGGTGACCTTAGATCTGAGTGGACAGGATGTGCTGGGAGACAGTCTGGCCAATAAGATGGTGAAAATCTATGCCATGCATGAGGTGGTTGAAAGCTATGAGGACGAGGCGATGGCCGACAAAGCCTTGCTGGCAACGGCACGCTTTAATAATGCCGGACAGATCACCATGACACTGGATATTCCGGTCAATTATAAAACCCTGCTGATCAGCGTAGACGGTATGTTACAGAGCAATCATTTGCTCACCGAGCTGAATATGCAAGCCACCACAGTGGCACATCAGTTCAATTAAACAATGATAGTTCCTCGCAAAACCGCCTGTGCCTCTCTTCGCAGGCGGTTTTATTGTTCACCGTAAACTCCAGTATATAAATGCTTCAAATTGTCTAAGACTGTGTAATACTTCTATTAATACGCGTTAACTCAGGCAGGATTACATGGAACCGGTTACTAACATTACCTTGCTGTTCGTCGATGACGAACCCCTTATTCTACGCTCCCTCACCCGCGCGCTTAAAAATGAGCCCTATAAAGTGTTCACCGCGTCAAGTGGAGAAGAAGGCCTGGCCTTGTTAGAACAACACCCTATCGACGTCGTTGTTTCAGATAAAATGATGCCCAATATGTCTGGCATTGAGTTTCTGGCTCAGGTCGCCGAGCGCTTTCCGGACACCATTCGCATGATGCTCACCGCCTTCACTGAAGTGGAGGACCTCATTGATGCCATTAACCAGGGCAAGGTATGGGGTTATATGCAAAAGCCCTTCGACATCGGCAATATCAAACTCACACTCGAGCAGGCCGTTCAGACCAAAATGTTGGTGGCTGAACGGAATATGTTGCGGGCCAGCCTGCAGCGCTATCATAGCTCAATCAAGTCGCAATTTTATCGTTTTGTTGGGGGCTCTATTGCCATGCAAATGGTGTATAAAGCCATCGAAAAAGCCGGTCCCAGTCAGGCCAATGTTTTTATCACCGGGCCCAGTGGAACGGGTAAAGAACTGGCCGCCGATGCCATTCACCGCGCCAGTACACGCAAAGATAAACCGCTGGTGTGTATTAACTGTGCGGCGATCCCCAGTGAACTGATGGAATCAGAAATCTTTGGTCACATCAAAGGCGCATTCTCAGGGGCAGTCACGAACCGCGATGGCGCAGCCACACAAGCCGACGGCGGCACCCTGTTTTTAGATGAAATCGGCGAAATGGACATGAACCTGCAGGCTAAGATCTTGCGCTTTGTCCAGTCAGGTACTTTCCAGAAGGTCGGCAGCGGCAAAGAAGAAAAGGTCGATGTGCGTTTTATCTGTGCGACCAACCGCGAGCCGCATCAGGCCATTGCCGACCAACGGTTACGTGAAGACCTGTTTTACCGTCTGAACGTCATTGCCATTGATTTGCCCGCATTGCATGAACGAGATCACGATGCCTTGCAAATTGCGCAGCACTTTTTGAGCAAGTTCAGTGAAATCGAGAACAAAGTCTTTGTTGGTTTTTCAGCTGCCGCCGAACAGCTCATAGTTAATTATGACTGGCCGGGTAATGTACGTCAGCTCGAAAATCTGATCCACAGCTGTGTGGTGATGTCCGATGGTCCCCTCATTACCGAAGACACGTTACAAATGCAGCTTAAGCTCAAGCCGAGCGATGCCCAGGCTTTGCTCAATGGCCAATCTGGTAGCGCCTCTGCAACTCAGAGTACACCAATGCCGCAACCGGTGGCAGTGCAGGAAAATGGCTATGCTGCCCCTCAGCCACCAGATGTCCCTTCTGCCAATCAGATTTGTTCACTCGCCGAGGTTGAGCGTATCGCCATAGAAAAAGCCATTGCAGCCTGTGATGACAATGTGGTGAAAGCAGCCAGTTTACTCGAAGTCAGCCCCTCAACGCTGTATCGCAAAATACAGCAATGGGGGGACAATAAAACTGGCGCCTGATCCCCTCAGGCACACTGTCTATGCAGATTGCAAATTGCAAAATCTCCATTGCAAAATGCGATCTGCACTCCTCCTGGGTGACTAAATTTGTTCAGTCTATCGCCTTCGAACTGGGCGTCACCATCTCAACCAACCTATTAAAACCATATAAAACAAACGATTAAAATCAATTCTCGGTTTATTTTTTGTACTCACCCGTCTTGGTACGAATTTTGGTTAGTAAAGGTATCTGATAAAAAAGAGCGCGATACCATGACTCATTCATCCAGCACAATGCGGAACCTGCTCAGCAACACGTCGTACCTGATTGGTGCAGAAGTGGTTGCCAAGGCTTCGCGGCTGATCAGCATCATGGCCATGGCAGCCTGCTTGTCTGCGACCGAATATGGTACAGCCATGCTTGCGCTGACACTGCATGAAGTGCTGAGACTACTGCTTCGCTCAGGCGCGGGGGCACAGGTGATCCGTGCCAGCGATGATGAATTGCCCGCATTTTTAAAAAATGGTTTATTACTTCAATGGCTGCTTTGTGGCGCTTTGTGTGTGGTGCAAATACTTGTTGCACTGGCGAGTACCTGGATATTTCCTGGCCAGGACATGACGCACCTGGTCGCCCTGATGGCCCTGACTTACTTGGTTTTCCCGTTGGTGTGTAATCAGGTTTTTCTGATGCAACGCCGGAACCAGATGGGTTTGTTTGGCCTGATCAGCAGCGTCTGTATCATCACCGAAAACCTCGCCCTGGCCGCTGCACTTTATCTTGATGCAGGCCTGCTGGCCGTCGTGGTTGGTAAATGGGCATTCACGTTACTGTGGCTTGGCTGCTTTGCCTTCATGCAGTCTTCGCCCCTGGCTGGCGCCTACAGTCGGGCCGTTTTTTCCCGGCTGCTGCGGGCATCAACACAACTTGCTGGCAGTGAGATCCTGCGCTCACTGCGTGTCAACATGGACATGTTTGTGGCGGCTCGCCTGCTAACCCCAGAGCTGTTCGGTTTATATAGTTTTGCTAAAAGTGTGGGCGTCGGGCTGGCCATATCCGTGGCCCAAGCCTACACCACCGCGCTCTACCCGTTTGTCTGCAAACTAAAAAATGCAGGCAGCTTTGAGCGCAGACATCGTCACCTGTTGCTGGCCATCACAGCTGCTGTCTCTGTCATTTTCATTGTTCAGGCGTTACTGGTGCCCTGGTACGTGCCGGTGTTATTCAGCGACAACTGGCAAGGCAGCTTTACCACCAGCGCACTGCTGTGCCTGATAGCGACAACGACCGTGTGGGTAGATAGCTACGCAGTGATGCTTCGCGCCAATGGTCGTTATGCACGAGAGTGCCAGCTTAACGCTTATTGTTTACTGATTTCTCTGGCAGGGCTGTTAATGATACAGCCAGGTCAACCCGTTTTACTTGCTGCTGTTTTGGTCAGTTGCAGTGCTTTGTGGCTGCTCTTTCCGGCGGCAGACATTGCGCTGAAACACTTTCACGTCAGCGCAGCAAAATCTTCTTCATGATCCGGAGCCCATTATGACTAACTATGTAATTAACTCAAAACCCGTTGTCAGTATCATCATCCCTATGTACAACGTTGAAAAGTATATCGATAAATGTATCTGCTCGGTACTTAACCAGACCTATCAGAATTTTGAAGTGATCTGTGTTGATGATGGCTGCAGTGACAACACACTCAGCTATCTTAGGGACTATAAAGATCATCGCATCAATATCATTCGTCAGCAAAATCGCGGCTTATCCGGGGCCCGTAATACCGGGATCCGTAATGCAAGAGGCGTATACATTGCCTTGCTGGATGCAGATGACTATTGGGCAGTCGATAAACTCGAAAAACACATTGCCCACCTAAATCGTCATCCTCATGTTGATGTCAGCTACTGTCCTTCGCTGTTTGTCGATGATGACAATAAACAACTGGGCATTGGCCAGTTTCCCAAGTTGAACAACATAGATGCCAAGACCATTTTTTGTCGTAACCCCGTTGGTAATGGCTCTGCACCGGTGATCCGTGCCTCTGCGCTGGAAAAAGTGGCATTTCACGATGAGACCCGCAGCTGGAGACAGTACTTTGATGAAAACCTGAGACAATCTGAGGACATTGAGATGTGGCTGCGCCTGGCACTATACACTCAGGCCACCTTCGCCGGGATCCCTGAGCCGTTGACTTATTATCGCGTCAACGCCAGTGGCCTGTCAGCCAATTTGCAAAAGCAATATCAGAGCTGGGAAACCGCGGTCAATAAGCATCGCCGCAGTCATGCACAGTTTTTCAAACAGTGTGGATCACTTGCGCGCGCTTACCAGCTCAGATACCTGAGTCGTCGTGCCGTGCAGTCACGTAACACATCTGCCGCACTGAAGCTGATACATCAGGCGTTATTCACCGATATTCGCATACTGTTCGAAGAGCCTGGTCGCACAGCACTCACCTGGTGTTGTGCCCTGACCAGCCTGTTGCCAAAGTCGCTGTACAATCGCGCAGAAAAACTGGCGATGCGCACAGTGGGTCAGTCAAATAAACACCCTGCGGGCTAACCCTTCGCTCCCGGGCCTGCGATTATCAGTATATCGTAATGATAAGCTGATAGCGCACCTCGTACCTGAGGCCCTTAAGCCAGCTGTTGCTGGCTTCTTTTCATTTTGAAACTGCTTTGCAAAATACAAAAAACCACGCAAAAACCCGCCCCAAAAAACCTTAAACATTTGATTATTATAAATTTTAAAAGTTGGCTCAAATTATGCTCTTCTCTTATTAAGACCACTTAGAGAGACAGACCTCCAAGGAGCACATTATGAGACCAGCCACTTCAATCACAGCCCTGATGACCCGCACTTGTGCGCTCGTACTGTGTGTGCTTGGTACAGGATGCACACTCAGCCCGGACTATAATGACGAGGACTTCTATGGCATGCCGCATGCGGTTGGCACGCAATTCGGTCAGTCTAACTCCGTGTTTGCCTCTCGCCTGACCTGCACCGACGCGGACAACTTTGCAGCCGCAGCGAATTATCGCATCGACCAGCCTATTCCACTTGCCGCACCAGGCCTGAATCCTTATGAATCCAGTCACCGTGGGGTATTCGGCGCTGCACCACTGAGCCCGGGTGACCTAATCCAGGTCAGAATGGAATACGGTGAGGGCTTCAATGGTGACTATGTACTGGACAGCTCTGGCGCACTGACACTGCCCGTTATCGAGCCCATCTATGCCGCGGGCCTGACCACCAAAGCGCTGGCACAAAAAGTTGAGCTGGCGCTGATCCGGGCCAAAATTTTCCGTGCTCAAACGTTAGATGTCACGGTAAAAGTAAAAACCTGGGCGGCCATTGAAGTCCCGGTGTCTGGCGCAGTGTTTTCACCGGGCCGGGTCACCATCAATGCAAAATTACCTGAGCAGTTATTAGATCAGCAAGTCGCCGCGTCAGGTGATCACTCTAAGCAGCGTCTGCTGTCTGAAGCGATACGTGCTGCTGCCGGCGTACGTCCTGATGCCAAACTGGACCAGGTGATTCTGGTACGTCAGGGCTGGCGCATTGAAGCAGATTTGACCGGCATCATGACCGGACAGCCCGTTTCTGACCACGTACTTATTGCCGGCGATCAGGTCATTGTACCGAGCACCGGGTGTTTTCAACCAAATCTGGTGAAACCGTCGCAGATCACGCCAAAAGGGTTTCGGGTCTTTATGTCTAACCTGATTGACTCGTCGATGAGTAACGCCAATGCGGCAATCGGTCGTTTTTCCAGTAACCTGCCATATGGCACCCGGTTATTGCAGGCCGCAATTTCAGCCAACTGTGTGGGCGGTAAAGAATACACCAATGCACCACGTCGCGTCGTACTGGTCAGCAACCACCCATTGACAGGCCAAACCCAGGTCGTCGAGCGCTCCGTAGAAGAGCTGATGCGGATGTCTTATCGCGATCATGTTAACCCTTATGTCATGCCGAATGATGCGATTGCCTGCTATGATTCAGATATCACTAATTTGCGTGATATCGCAAAGACGCTGCTCGATATTGTGGCACCCTTCTCTTTGTTGAGTAAGGAGGACTCATGAACACGCAACTACAAGTAACCACACCGTACTCACGGTTCAGGGCGGCGGTTTACCGCACCCTGCACAAACCTTATCTGGTGACCTGCCTGGTCAGCTATGCTGTGATTTTGCTGCTGGTTTTCGCTTACCTGCAACAACCCGCAAAATACCGCAGCGACCTGGACATGGTGTTACCTGGCACAGGCGCAAACAGTAATGTATCGCTGGATGAAGTTGGTCAGGTGGTGTCATCCACCAGCGCACCGTTTGGCAAGGGTTACAATCCCAGAGTGAATTACAAAGAAATGCTGATGAGTAAAAACCTGCTAGAGAATGCGGCCAACTCTATGGGCATGACAGCCAAAGCGTTTGGCCGTCCAAAAGTGCGTCTGACTGAGCAAACCTCAATCCTGAAAATTGAGATCACCGGGGCCAGCCCGCGTATCGCCGAGAAAAAAGCCTGGGCTTTATACAACGCATTGCAGGACCAGCTTGATCATCTTCGCGCCGATGAAGTCCAGCGTCGTGATGCCAGCATCAAGTCAGTATTAGATCAGTACAGAGAGCGACTTAATCTTACCCGCAGCAACATTACCGACTTTCAGCAACGCTCTTTGCTGATCAGCCGGGATCAGCTTGACCAGCAAATGCGTACGCTGACAAACCTGAAAGAACAGGTTGCCATCGTTAAAGCCGAAATTGGCCGTGCTGAGTATTTTGTCAGCCAGCTCAGCGTCGATTTAGGCGTATCCCCTTCCATGGCAGGTCAGGCCTTTGTCCTGCAATCTGATGGTGAGTTCAGAGCCTATTTGTCTGAACTAGATAAAAGTGCCGCTCAGTTAAGCGAATACCGCTCTCGCTGGGACGATGGTCATCCCATGGTAAAAGCGGAGCTGGCGCGTTTTGAGCAGTCAAAACTGGCGCTCAGAACCCGCTCGGAAGGTCTGGTCGGGATCAATGCAGCCCATGCATTTCACACCACAGATCTGGCGTCTAACCCGAATCGCGCACAACTGTTTGCGGATCTGATCAGTGCGTTTGCCGCCAAAAAAGGGTCTGAAGCAAAATTGATTGAGCTGGAGAATGAGGTTCAGTTACTCAATGAAAAGCTCAAAGTGTACGCCAGAGAAGCAGCCGAGCTGGAGCGTCTGGAGCGTGAGTTTGATTTGGCAAAAGCAGTATTCACCTCAGCGGTGGCGCGTCTCGAAGCCGGTAAAGCGGATATTTTTGCATCGTATCCGGTGATCCAGCTGATGTCACCACCGTCATTGCCTGTGAACTCATTCTCACCGAAAAAATCCATTGCCGTAGCAGCAGCTTTGGCCGCAATGATCTTCTTATCAATGGGCGTGTTAATGATCAACAAACGCCGGGTGATCATTTCCGCTGTGATGAAACAGCCAGACTAGCCGGAGGCAAGCATGCTATTCACCGCCTATTTACCCTTCAAGGACAAGCGCTTTATCAGCACAGAAGAAAAGTTGGTCTGGGCGGGTCTGGTGCTTACCTACCCCACTTTTATGCTGGGCATGCTGTATGTGATGGGCTCCATCATCGGCTGGTTGATTTTTATGGTGGTCTTAATGCGCTGCTATCTGGACCTGCGTGCTAAGCCTCGCCCACTGTCACCGATGATCTGGATGTGGATCATCGCCATGTTACTGATGCTCGTGGCTTTGCTGGTCGCACACAGCGAATGGTCTTTGGGCACCGGACAAACCATTAAGTCCACCATTGGCTGGATGAAGGGCTGGGCACTGCTGGCTATTTTTCCTGTCATTGCGGCACTTGCAAAGATCCGCAAAGAAGTGGTGATCCGCGGAGTCTGTATTGTCGCCATTCACACGCTGATTTTCTCTTTTATTTCAGTGGCATTTTATGTCGTCAAGTTACCCGGTGATATTTTCCTGTCGCCATTGAAGGTCATCGGCGGACCAGGGGAAAGCTTTTTCATGGTCAGCTTTTACGGCATTAACCCCGAGACGGGTGCCGGGCGCTGGCGCTTCTTTACACCCTGGGCACCGGCGGCCGGATTTATGGCCTGCATTTACTTGGTCTTTTGTCTGCAAGAAACAAACAGCCGAATTCGCCGCTGGGCCATTGCTGGCTGCTGGGCCATGCTATTGTTATCGCAATCCCGTGCTGGCATCGCCATTTTCATTATGCTGTTTCCATTGGTGCTGTTCAGCGATAAGTTTAAAGAGCCCTGGATGCTGCTACTGCTTGGGATTACCGTACCCATCATATTGCTACTCGGTGAACCCATCTACAATTCAATCATGGATTCTTACGAGGCCGTGAAACAACAGCGCCCAGGCTCTACCAGAGTGCGCAAAGCGCTGGCCAACATTGCCATTCAACGCTGGCAGGCAGAAGCGCCTATCTGGGGCCATGGCATTGTTGAGCGCGGGCCCAAAATGGTGGAATTTATGCCGATTGGCTCACACCACAGCTGGTATGGGCTGTTGTTTGTCAAAGGTATGGTTGGCGCGGTTGCGCTGGCTGTCCCTATGCTGGTTTCGAGTGTCTATTTGCTGTGGGCATCGCAAGATTCAAAAACAGCGCAGACTGCGCTGTGTCTGATGGCGGTGTTGGTCTGCTACAGCTTTTTTGAGAATTTGGAGATCCTGTCGTATCTCTACTGGCCTGCCCTGTTGTGGTTTGGTTTTGCATTTAGCAACAAACGCTCATCAATGGCAATGTAACGGGTGGCTGCGCGCTTCAGCGAGTTAGCAGTGAGCTGAGGCACGCCGTACACTTCGACCTCACAGTTATGACGGCTGCGAATACGCTCGGCGAGTAAGTCAAAGTCGCCATCCCCGGTCAGCAACACCACCACATCACAATGTGGCGCACACTCCATGGCATCCAGGGTGATCCCCACATCCCAGTCACATTTGGCCGAGCCATCGGCGCGCTGAATATAGGGCTTTTGTTTAACCTCAAAGCCGATGGCTCTGAGAATATTCTGAAACTGTTGCTGCTTAGGCGCATTGGGCTCGCTGGAATAGGCCAAAGCACGATACAAAGTGCGGTCTTTTAATACCGTCTCCCAGAAGCCGTTATAATCAAAGCTTCTGCCATAGGCCTGTCTGGTGGTGTAGTAAATGTTCTGGACATCGACCAGAATGGCGATTTTTTTCATGCTGTTACGGACCTTTTAGGTTCATTCATGATGACGGCCGTGCACCACACTGAGTGTCAATGAATGCATTTATGCCCTCGTAATAAAATTGCTTGCCCAGCTCGGGCTGTTGTGTGATTGCCTTACCCAGTGCAGCCAGCAACGTGTCCGGGTTCCAGGCTTGCAGACACTGGCTATCAACCCCATGCGGTGGATTCAGTTTGAGCGCATCAAGAAAGCCAAATAAATAACCCTGGCAACCCTGCCTGAGTGCACTGTGCTGCTCGGAGCGACAGTCATCGACAAAGTGCATAAGCCGACTTGGCTGATAAGCCTCACTGTGAAAACTTAACCAGGCCAACGTAAAGATCACTCTTACCCGCACATTAGGCTCCCTCTCATCAGGCTGCGTATCGGCTGCATATGGCCCTACTATATCACAGCCCCCTGCCAGTGAGGGTCATAAATAAGACGTTAAAAGTTCACAACGTTTACATTCCCAATACACTTGTTCCCCGGATAATCCCGCGTTTCGTTTAATTACCAAGGAAACTACTATGACCTATTCTCTGCGAATACTGTCTCTGGGCCTGGTGCTGGCGCTCAGTCAGGCACACGCCCACACCGAAGGGCTTGCAGTCCACCCCTATTTGCAATCTGCAACCCCGACCAGCATCTGGATCAAATGGGAAACCAGCAGTGGTGATGAGTCCATCGTAGAATGGGGCACCAGCGCTGAGCTGGGCCAGCAAGCCAGCGGCACCAGTGAAACCGGTTATCTGCTGAGTCGTATCCATGAGGTCCAATTAACAAATCTTGCACCGGATAGCGTGTATTTCTACCGGGTCAGAACCGGTGATACTTACAGTCATGTTCATAAGTTCAGGACTCCACCGCTGGCATCTGCAGAAAAAAACAGTCGTATTCTGGCGGTCAGTGACATGCAACGCGACTCCAGTAACCCGGGGAAGTTCAGCGAGATCATTAACCAGGGTGTCTTGCCTTATGTGCAACAGGCACTGGGACTTGAGTTGCACGATGGCCTGAATATGACCCTGATCCCCGGCGATTTAGTCGACAATGGCCAGGATTACAACAGCTGGCGCACCAGCTTCTTTTCACCCATTGCAGCGCTGGCCAGCTCAGTGCCGCTGTATCCTGCCCCCGGCAATCACGAGCGTGATACTCCAACCTACTTTAAATACTTCCGGCTGCCAGAAAACGGCACACCCGGCTATGAAGAACACTGGTGGTATCAGGACCATTCCAATATCCGGGTGCTGTCACTCGACACCAATACCAATTACCGTATTGATGAACAGCTCGTCTGGCTGGATAAAGTACTGGCTGAAACCTGTCTGCGTGCGCAAACCGATTTTGTCTTCGCGCAGATGCACCACCCACATAAATCTGAAATGTGGATTGCCGGTGAGACCGATTACAGCGGCAAAATTGTTGAACGCCTTGAGGCCTTTTCAACGCGCTGCAACAAACCGAGTATTCACTTTTTTGGCCACACTCACGCCTATTCTCGCGGCACCAGCCGGGATCACAATCACACTATGGTGAATGTGGCTTCCGCAGGGGGCAACCTGGATTACTTTGGCGAGTTTGCCCAGCGCGACTACACGGAATTCTCAGTCAGTGAAGACGAATATGGCTTTGTGGTGGTAGATGTTACCGCCGGTGACAATCCGGCTTTCGAACTTAAACGCATTTCAATGGGCGATGAGCAGGTGCCACTGAACAGTCAAATCAAGGACACACTGACTGTACGGTTAAACAACACTGTACCGTTTACGCCTGAAATATTGGCCCCCACAGGACAAGTCCCGGCCAGTTGTGCCAACGCTGTCGCAACCTTATTTGCAGATCCCGATAAAGATCTGTTTGGTGCTGCGCATTGGCAATTGAGCAGTCACTGCGATGACTTCAGCCAGCCGCTGATCGATACCTGGTATCAGCATGAAAATATCTGGGATGGGGTTGATACCCGTGCCGGCCTTGCGCCTAACCGCTTTGCACTGGGTCAGCTCACGCCTGGCGCGCAGTATTGCGTTCGCATGCGCATGCGAGACCGCTCGCTGGCCTGGAGTGACTGGTCACAACCACAGTCATTTACCACCACTGATAGCACACAACTGACCGACAACCTGCTACAAAACCCAGGCGCAGAACTGGGCACCGACAGCTGGCTAGGTGAAGGGCCGTTGGAAAGCCTGACAGATAAAGCCTGTGGTTCCGTTTCCCCTTATCAGGGTGAACGCTTCTTTGCCGTCGGTGGTGTTTGTGATAATGAACGCCAAAGCGGACGCGCATATCAGCGTGTTGATGTCAGCAACTGGGCTGCCAATATTGACAATGGCACCCTAAAAGCCCTGTACTCGGGCATGCTACGTAGCTGGGGTGGCAGCGATATTCCCGCTTTTGCCCTTGAATTTCGTGATGCAGATCTGGCGCTGTTGAGCAGCACACCCGAAGTTAAAGGCGGGACTGCCAGCTGGCAGGCCTATGTCCAGGAAGCGCCGCTGCCCGCCAATACCCGTTATATCGATTTCGTCCTGACAGGCCAGCGTACCAGTGGTACCGACAATGACAGCTATTTTGACAACTTAGCACTCAAGCTGGCCGAGCAAAGTGACTGCGCCACAGTGTCGGATCAGGGACCTGCTGGCGTGGCGGAAGAATACATTACTCAGCAACCTGGCAACTCAGCCAATCTGCTGCAAAACCCGGGTGCTGAAGCTGGTATTCAGGGCTGGAGCGGCGCCGGTCCGGTGGAGTCTCTGGCCGCTCAACAATGTGACTCGATCCCTCCTGCGACTGGCGAGCGGTTTTTTGCCGTCGGTGGCGTGTGTGCAGGGGAGTCTGCTCAGGGACAGATCAGTCAGACACTGTCTGTACAGCACTACAGCCGATTAATCGAAGCAGGCCGGGTCAGCGTCAGTTATGGCGGTCAACTTCGCAATTACAGTGGTAAGGATGTGCCCGCCATTCAGCTGCGTTTCCTCGATAATCGTAGTCAAAGGTTGAGTGACAGTGAAAAACTCAGCACCACAGCTGCACAATGGACAACCCTATCCGGGCAAACACGACTACCCAAAGGGACAGCCTATATTGAGTTTGTCCTACAAGGGACGCGTAATCAGGGCAGCGACAATGACAGCTACTTTGATGATTTGAACTTGCAAATACTTGTTGATTAAGCCATCCGCCGCCGATCTACATCGGCGGCATCTTGAACTTTTCGCATCATGACACTTTTTTGATTGTTTTTTACACTTTCCCGGTCCGGTATCTGATACATTCAATTTGCGTAAAAATCATCCCATTTACGTCCCCTCATTTTATACAACATAAAAAGGAAGTGTTTATGGAACACAATAAAAAGCAATCAGGCGAACATATCGCCACCTCACGACGTCAATTTCTCAAATCATCTCTCGCTATGGGCGGTGCCGTTGGTGCAGCCCCACTGATGCTCAGCAACCCCGCTGCCGCCAGTCCTCAGTATGGTCAGTATCACAAAGTGTATGCCGACGACCCCAGATATCTCTCTATGCTCACCGGTTCTAACCTGAGGTTTCCCAATCAGCCTGGCTATATCGCGGCATGCAGCTCCGCCCATGAAGTGTACATGGCAGCCAGGGAAGCCGTGGCAAATAACCTCAGGCTCACTGTGCGCTCTGGGGGACATTGCTATGAAGGCTTTGTGGTGAATGATCAGGGTGTGGTTATTGACCTCAGCAATATGGATCGAGTCTATCGCAGCGATGATCACTATGTCGTTGAAGCAGGCGCTTCTTTAGGACATACCTATAAAACCCTGTTTAAGGAATTTGGCGTGATCATTCCCGGCGGCTCCTGCTTTGGCGTCGGTGTTGGTGGTCACGTTTGCGGTGGCGGATTCGGCATTCATTCCAGACAATACGGACTCAGCAGTGACTATCTGGTGGGAGTGGAATTAATCACCTTTGATCAATGGGGCGGACAGGCCAACTATCCGCGCAGCTATTTTAAAGGTCAATCAGCAAAAGCTGACGAAATTGTCTGGGCACATCAGGGTGGTGGGGGAGGCAACTTCGGCATAGTGACTAAGTATTTCTTCAAAGACCTGCCCCCTGTGCCGGCATATATCCACCTACAGGAAATTGCCCTGCCCTGGCACTTGTTCGATTATAATCAGTTCGCCCAGCTACTGCGTAATTATGGTGAATTCTGGTACACACATAACGGCCCCGATAGCCGATTTAATGCATTACACACTTCCATGGCACTACCCAACTCAGTGGCTGGCAGCGGCGACATTCGACTATCCCTGTATTGTAGTGGCGATCCTGCCCTGATTGATGAATTTATCGATGCCTTGTTTACCCCAGAACAACTCACGGAGGCAAAAAAGGGGCTACGTACCACCAATCATATGGGCCTGCAGGAACAGGAAAACGCCCCTCAACGTCCGGTGCCGCCGGGCAGTTATTTTAGCATGCCCTGGTGGTATGGCACTCAGTATGGCGCTGGGACACTGGTTGGCGCACGGGGTAAGAATAAATCGGCTTATATGAAACAACCTTTTCCCGACGCACAAATTCAAACACTCTGGCAAACACTGCGCCATGGCGACTATCTGAGCCCAGGCGGCATGTTGCAGTTGTCTTCTTATGGTGGCCAGATCAACGCGTTATCGGATACCGACACTGCTGTTTCCCACCGCGATTCCATTATGAAACTTCAGTATCAGACCTACTGGTTTGATGCAGCTCAGGACCCCTACCACATTGGCTGGATCAATGGCTTTTATCATGCCATGTACGGCGCTAAGGGGCCGCTGGCCGACGAAGTGATGGATGGCTGTTATGTGAATTATGCCGATGTCGATATCCCGAACTGGCAGCATTTATATTACAAACACAACTATGCGAAACTTCAACAAGTTAAACGCAAGCTAGATCCTCATAACAAGCTCAACCATGCTCAGTCTATAGAGGTTTAGCGGATTATTTTTGAGGCCTTTCCATGGCCTCTTTCTGCCACTGCTCTACTTAGCTTGTGTCATATAGTCCAGAGTAAACTGGGTGAGTGCCTGCGTGCCCAGCTTAAACGCCGATTCGTCGGCCATGAAATAAGGGGAATGATTACTGGCCGCATTTCGGGGATCAACGCCTTTTGCCGTTCCGCCCAGAAAAACGAACAACCCGGGCACTTCCATGGCATAAAATGAGAAGTCTTCAGCCCCCGTCACCTTAGGCATTTCAATCATGCCCTGTGCACCAAACACCTTCTCTAATGTTGGTAACATTTGCTCTGTCAGAGCCGGATCGTTCACGGTTACCGGATAACCTTCGATGATGTTCACTTCTGCGGTATTGCCAGAAGCCTGTGCAATATGCTTCGCAGTGTGGGTAATTTTATCGAAGATCTGTGCCCGGTTGTCCATGTCAAAGTTACGAATGGTCCCCACCATATTCACCTCTTCGGGAATAATGTTATTACGCACCCCACCGGCAATTTTGCCAAATGACACAATAGCTGGCTCTTTGGTGATATTGATCTGACGGCTGACGATATGATTCACCCCGGAGACAATTTGCGCAGCGGCGGCAATGGGATCGGCACCTGCCCAGGGGGTGGAACCATGGGTTTGCTCTCCTTTCACACTGATCTCAAAACGATCGGCACTGGCCATAGTCGGGCCACTGCGATACCCCAGCTGACCGACATTGAGCTTAGAGGTAATGTGTAAACCAAATGCCACTTCCGGCTGATACTTTTTAAAAATCCCCTCTTTGAGCATCAACTCAGCCCCGCCTTCTTCCCCTTCTGGTGCGCCTTCTTCAGCAGGCTGAAAGACAAACATCACGTTACCGGCCAACTCACCACGCATCCCTGCCAGCACCTCAGCGGCGCCCATTAACATGGCGACATGGGTGTCATGTGTTGTGATTCAATAAAACCGGACACTATTTTAGGTGGTATTATTACCACTCAATGAGAGGTGTCTATGACCAGAAAACGTCGTACTTTTACACAGGAATTTAAGGTGGAAGCGGCCGCCTTGGTACTCGATAAAGGATATTCAGTGCCCGAAGCATGTCGGTCTCTGGATGTCGGTGAAACGGCTTTGAGGCGCTGGATCCAGCAGCTGAAGCAAGAGCGTGGTGGTGAAACACCCCAGTCCAAGGCTCTAACGCCTGAGCAGCAGAAAATTCAAGAACTTGAAGCACGAATTGATCGCTTGGAACGTGAAAAGTCCATACTAAAAAAGGCTACAGCTCTCTTGATGTCAGACGAGATGAACAATACTCGATAGTAGACCAGTTAAGTGAGCTTGAGCCTGTTGAATTGGTCTGCGAAACCTTTGGTGTTCCGCGTTCAAGTTATTACGACTATAAACATCGAGTGAAGTCTAACAATACCGATGAACTTGCGTTACGAGCCAAGATAAACGAGCTATTCACATTAAGCCGGAATTCAGCGGGAAGTCGAACAATCATGGCGATGCTGGCTGACTCAGGAATAAAAGCAGGTCTTTTCAAAATCAGGCGCGTTATGAAGGATATGCAGCTCATATGCAAGCAACCAGGTTCACATAGCTATAAAAAAGCAACCGTTGAACGGCCGGATA
>NZ_JACEQV010000014.1:0-164064 GCF_015356275.1 Pseudoalteromonas sp. PPB1
CACCACCGTATACTTTTGCAAGTACGTTAGTGATTGCTGCAGTTAGGGTAGTTTTACCGTGGTCAACGTGGCCGATAGTACCAACGTTAACGTGCGGTTTCGAACGTTCAAACTTTTCTTTTGCCATTTTAAAAATTCCTATAAAGAAATTAAAGTCCAGCCCTAAGACCGGACCGAACTAAAATTACTTAACAGCGCGAGCTGCAATAATTGCGTCAGCAACGTTTTTCGCCGCTTCTGCGTACTTGGAAAATTCCATTGAGTACGAAGCTCGACCTTGTGTTGCAGAACGAAGATCAGTTGCATAACCAAACATTTCAGACAGTGGGACCTGAGCATTAACTTGCTTCAGACCACCAAATGAGTCGTCCATACCTTCGATTATGCCTCGACGACGGTTCAGGTCGCCAACGACATCACCCATGTTTGCTTCAGGGGTGGTGACTTCTACCTTCATAACGGGTTCAAGAATCACTGGCTGCGCATCAAGCGCGCCCTTCTTAAAGCCCATTGCGCCGGCAATCTTAAACGCCATCTCGTTTGAGTCAACATCATGGAATGAGCCATCAAACAAGGTAGCTTTCACACCCAGCATAGGATAACCAGCAAGAACACCTTGCTTCATCTGTTCCTGGATGCCTTTGTCAACCGCAGGAATGTATTCCTTAGGTACCACACCACCTACGATTTCATTAACGAACTCGTAAATTGGTGCGTCTTCATCAGCAACTTCCATAGGTTCGAGCTTCAACCAAACGTGACCATATTGGCCGCGTCCGCCTGATTGACGTACGAATTTACCTTCGGCTTCAACCGAACCGCGGATCGTTTCACGATAAGCAACTTGAGGCTTACCTACGTTACATTCAACACTGAATTCACGCTTCATACGATCTACGATGATATCCAGGTGGAGTTCACCCATACCTGAAATAATGGTTTGGCCTGATTCTTCGTCGGTTTCAACTCTGAAAGACGGGTCTTCCGCAGCCAGCTTACCTAACGCGATACCCATTTTTTCTTGGTCAGCAACGGTCTTAGGCTCTACTGCAACTGAAATCACTGGCTCTGGAAATTCCATACGCTCTAACGTGATAACAGCATCATGAGCACAAAGCGTGTCACCTGTGGTGACATCCTTCATACCAATTGCAGCGGCAATGTCCCCGGCGCGAACTTCTTTGATCTCTTCGCGCGAGTTAGAGTGCATCTGAACGATACGTCCAAAGCGCTCTTTTTTGCCTTTAACTGGGTTATAAACCGAGTCACCCTGACCTACTGTGCCGGAATAAACTCGGAAGAAGGTAAGCGTACCAACAAAAGGGTCGGTGGCGATTTTAAACGCCAGAGCAGAAAACGGCGCATCATCGTCCGCAGGACGCGTTGCTTCGCTTTCATCGTCCAGGATACCCTGGATCTCTTTAACCTCTGTTGGAGAAGGCATGTATTCAATCACGGCATCAAGCACAGCCTGAACACCTTTGTTCTTGAATGCACTACCACAGCTCATTGGCACAATTTCATTGTTCAATGTACGCTGACGGATCGCGGCCTTAATTTCGGCCTCGCTCAGTTCACCTTCTTCAAGATATTTGTCCATTAGCTCTTCAGACGCTTCTGCGGCAGATTCGAGTAGCTCTGCGCGCCACTCTTCTGCCAGCTCCTGAAGCTCTGCCGGGATCTCTTCATAGTTGAAAGTCATCCCCTGGTCTTCAGCATTCCAGTTGATGGCTTTCATCTTAATGAGATCGATAACACCTTTAAATTCATCTTCAGCACCGATTGGTAACTGAATTGGCACAGGTGCAGCGCCAAGACGCTTTTTCACCTGATCCACAACGGCCAGAAAGTCTGCACCGGTACGGTCCATTTTGTTGACGAAAATCATGCGAGGTACTTCGTACTTATTCGCCTGACGCCAAACGGTTTCCGTTTGTGGTTGTACACCTGATGAAGCACATAATACGACTACAGCGCCATCTAGTACACGTAATGAACGTTCTACTTCGATGGTGAAGTCTACGTGTCCGGGAGTATCGATGATGTTTATACGATGCTCATCAAACTGAGCATCCATCCCTTTCCAGAAACACGTGGTCGCAGCAGAAGTGATGGTAATACCACGCTCCTGCTCCTGCTCCATCCAGTCCATAGTTGCGGCACCATCATGCACCTCACCAATTTTGTGAGACAGGCCCGTGTAATAAAGTACACGTTCCGTAGTGGTGGTTTTCCCCGCATCTACGTGAGCACAAATACCGATATTACGGTAACGCTCAATAGGAGTTGTACGTGCCATATTATCCTCTTAAAGGTCTTGGGCAGATTACCAACGGTAGTGAGCGAATGCTTTGTTCGCTTCAGCCATACGGTGAACGTCTTCACGTTTCTTAACCGCAGTGCCTTTGTTGTCAGCAGCGTCGATCATCTCTTGAGCCAGACGAAGGCCCATTGACTTCTCGCCACGCTTACGTGCAGCTTCAACCAACCAACGCATACCTAGTGCGTTGCGACGAACTGGACGTACTTCAACTGGTACTTGGTACGTAGAACCACCAACACGGCGAGATTTAACCTCAACCTGTGGACGTACGTTTTCAAGTGCAGACTCGAAGATTTCTAGGTGCGACTTGCCTGATTTTTCAGCAGCCACGTCTAGCGCACCATATACGATTTTTTCAGCAGTAGACTTCTTACCGTCAAGCATTACTACGTTAACGAATTTAGCAAGAAGCTCTGATCCGAACTTCGGATCTGGAAGAATTTTACGTTGACCTATTACGCGTCTTCTAGGCATTTTCTTTCTCCGGTATCTTCAGGTTCGTCTTACTACGACGAATTCCCAAAACAAAATATATAAATTAAAACTTAAGTGCTTGGCCTTACTAACGGAGAACCATTAGCCCTTAGGACGTTTTGCACCGTACTTAGAACGACCTTGTTTACGGTCATTTACGCCAGCACAGTCCAGCGCGCCACGTACTGTGTGGAAACGCACACCTGGTAAGTCTTTAACACGACCACCACGGATTAGGATAACACTGTGCTCTTGCAAGTTGTGGCCTTCACCACCAATGTAAGATGTTACTTCGAAGCCGTTCGTTAGACGAACACGCGCTACTTTACGTAGTGCAGAGTTTGGCTTCTTAGGTGTAGTTGTATATACACGAGTACATACACCACGCTTTTGAGGACAAGCTTTAAGAGCAGCTGAGTTGCTCTTAGTAACCTTGCTGCGACGTGGCTTACGTACTAGCTGGTTAATAGTTGCCATTAAATAGCTCCTGAATTAATAAAAATTACTACTGAAAAAATCAAATTTCGCCAATTTAAGCGTTCTGTTATTCGAACGAATAAATGGGTGGCGGAATTTTAATGAGCAAAGTTTAACCTGTCAACCAAAACAACTAAAAAGGCAGCGTTAAAGCTGCCTTTTTATTGCAATTGACGTGTTTTTCGTCAATTTTAGTCTTGGCCACCAAGCAAGTCTGCATTTAGTGCGTCTGTCAGTGCCTGAGATGCTTCTTCAGCACTTACAGTTTGCTCTTCAACTGCAGCTTCATTTTGCTTACGACGGTTGATGCGATCTAAGTGGTAAGAGAAACCGGTACCCGCAGGGATCAGACGACCCACGATAACGTTTTCTTTCAGACCACGAAGCTCATCACTCTTACCATTTACTGCGGCTTCAGTCAGGACACGTGTCGTCTCCTGGAACGAGGCTGCAGAGATGAAAGATTCTGTTGCCAGTGAGGCTTTGGTAATACCCATCAGCTGAATTTCGAACTTCGCTGGGATCTTACCTTGTTTCTCTAGCTCACGGTTTGCGATGTTAACGCGCGCCACTTCGGCTTGTTCGCCTGCCAGGAACTCACTGTCACCACCATCAAGGATGATACATTTACGTAGCATCTGACGAATGATGGTTTCGATGTGCTTGTCGTTAATCTTTACACCCTGTAGACGATATACTTCTTGTACTTCGTTTACGATGTAGTTAGATACGTCAGTTACACCACGCAGACGTAAGATGTCGTGCGGAGATTCAGGACCATCGGCGATAACTTCACCTTTCGATACCTGCTCACCCTCGAACACGTTCAGCTGACGCCATTTCGGGATCATTTCTTCGTATGCATCCCCCTCTTCCGGTGTAATCACCAGGCGCTTCTTACCTTTGGTTTCTTTACCAAAGCTAACGGTACCTGTGATTTCTGCCAGGATTGCTGGATCTTTCGGCTTACGCGCTTCAAACAAGTCAGCAACTCGAGGTAGACCACCCGTGATATCACGAGTCTTCGAACCTTCCTGTGGAATACGTGCCAGAACGTCACCCGGCTGTGCCGTTGCACCATCTGTGATTTCGATGGTAGTGAACGAAGGCAGACGAATTTCCTGCAGACCACGCTCTTCATTTTCAATGATCAGCTTAGGCTCTTTTGCATTCACCTTAGCAAGGTCTTTAACAACCACACGCGTCAGACCAGTTAGCTCGTCTGTTTGTGCTTCCGTGTTAGAATCGTCGATGTCGCTGAACGATACTTTAGACTCGTGCTCGATGATGATTGGGTGACTATGCGGGTCCCAGGTCGCGACAATGTCGTTACCTTTAACTTCTGCACCGTCACTCACTGACAATACGGCACCGTAAGGCACTTTATAGCGCTCTTTCTCACGGCCTTGCTCGTCAATAACCGTAATTTCGGTTGAACGTGAGGTGATCACGATCTTGCCGTCGGTATTGATTACGAACTTCGCATTGTGCAGCTTCATGCTACCGTTGTTCTTAACCTGAACGCTGTTTTCTGCAGACGCTCGAGATGCCGCACCACCGATGTGGAAGGTACGCATCGTAAGCTGTGTACCCGGCTCACCGATTGACTGTGCCGCGATAACACCAACAGACTCACCCGCGTTGATGATGTGGCCACGTGCAAGGTCACGACCATAACACTTAGCACACACACCAAAGTCGTTTTCACAGGTGATAACTGAACGTACTTTTACTTCGTCCACTGAGTGCTCTTCTAACAGGTCACACAGCTTCTCATCAAGCATCACGTTACGTTCAACCAGCACTTCGTCAGTGCCTGGGATAACCACGTCTTCTGCTACAACACGACCCAATACTCGCTCACGCAATGGCTCTACAACGTCACCACCTTCAATCAGCGGCTTCATCACTGTACCTTCAAGGGTACCACAATCTGTTTCGTTGATGACCAAATCTTGTGCAACGTCTACCAGACGACGAGTCAGGTAACCCGAGTTCGCTGTCTTAAGTGCGGTATCCGCAAGACCTTTACGCGCACCGTGCGTCGAGATGAAGTACTGTAGTACGTTAAGACCTTCACGGAAGTTTGCTGTAATAGGTGTTTCGATGATTGAACCATCCGGACGAGCCATCAGACCACGCATACCGGCTAGCTGACGGATCTGAGCAGCACTACCACGTGCGCCCGAGTCGGCCATCATAAACACTGAGTTGAAAGAGTCTTGCTCTTCTTCTTCACCCTGCGCATTCACAACCGTGTCTTTCGACAAGTTCGCCATCATCTCGCGTGATAAGTTTTCATTAACACGTGACCAGATATCGATAACTTTGTTGTATTTCTCACCCGCAGTTACAAGACCAGACTGGAATTGCTGGTTGATTTCTGTAACTTCAGCTTCTGCCGCTTCGATGATGCCTGTTTTAGTTGGTGGGATTTCCATATCGTTGATACCGATAGAAACACCCGACTTCATCGCATAGTGGAAACCGGTGTACATCACTTGGTCCGCGAAGATAACGGTATCTTTCAGACCCAGACGACGATAACACTCGTTCAACAGGCCAGAGATTTGCTTTTTACCTAGCGCACGGTTGATTAGTTCAAACGGCAGGCCAGTCGGCATGATCAAAGACAGGATCGCACGACCTACCGTGGTTTCAACCACTTCAGTCACGTCTTTACGTTCACCTGTTTCGCCATCAATATGTACTTCTGCGATACGTACTTTTACGCGTGCGTGCAGTTCTGCAGCGCCAGTACGGTAAGCTTTTTCAGCTTCTTTCGCATCTTTAAAGGCAATACCTTCACCTTTTGCATTGATACGATCACGCGTCATGTAGTACAGACCCAATACAACGTCCTGTGAAGGTACGATGATTGGCTCACCATTCGCAGGAGACAGAATGTTATTGGTCGACATCATTAACGCACGCGCTTCAAGCTGTGCTTCCAGCGTCAACGGTACGTGTACCGCCATTTGGTCACCATCGAAGTCAGCGTTATACGCCGCACACACTAGTGGGTGCAGGTGGATTGCTTTACCTTCAATTAGTACTGGTTCAAACGCCTGGATACCAAGTCTGTGAAGTGTTGGTGCACGGTTCAGTAGAACCGGGTGTTCACGGATCACTTCGTCAAGTACGTCCCAAACTTCTGGTACTTCGCGCTCTACCATCTTCTTCGCAGCTTTAATGGTAGTCGCCATGCCGCGGCGCTCCAGTTTGCCGTAGATGAATGGCTTGAATAGCTCAAGTGCCATCTTCTTAGGCAGACCACACTGATGTAGTTTCAGTGTAGGACCAACTGTAATTACAGAACGGCCAGAGTAGTCTACACGCTTACCTAGTAGGTTTTGACGGAAACGACCTTGCTTACCTTTGATCATGTCTGCAAGCGACTTCAGAGGACGCTTGTTAGAACCTGTGATCGCACGACCACGACGACCGTTATCTAGTAGTGCATCCACCGCTTCTTGCAACATACGCTTTTCGTTACGTACGATGATATCCGGAGCAGCGAGATCAAGTAGACGCTTAAGACGGTTGTTACGGTTGATAACACGACGGTATAAGTCGTTTAGATCAGACGTCGCAAAACGACCACCATCCAGTGGTACAAGTGGACGTAGATCAGGTGGCAGAACTGGTAATACGCTCATTACCATCCACTCAGGGTTATTACCTGACTGGTGGAACGCTTCCATCAACTTAAGACGCTTAGTAATTTTCTTACGCTTAGTTTCAGAGTTGATGGTTGGCAGCTCTTCACGCATTTCAGCGATTAGCTGACCCAGGTCCAAATCACGTAGCAGATCAAGTACCGCTTCGGCACCCATCTTCGCTTCGAATTCATCACCGTGCTCTTCCAGTGCATCCAGGTACTCTTCTTCACCTAATAGCTGACCACGCTCAAGCGTTGTCATGCCAGGTTCAGTTACTACGAATGATTCGAAGTAAAGTACACGCTCGATATCACGAAGCGTCATGTCCAGCATCAGGCCGATACGAGACGGCAATGATTTAAGGAACCAAATGTGTGCAACTGGGCTAGCCAGCTCAATGTGACCCATGCGGTCACGGCGTACTTTAGTCAGTGTAACTTCAACGCCACACTTCTCACAGATCACACCACGGTGCTTTAAGCGCTTGTACTTACCACACAAACACTCATAATCTTTTACTGGGCCGAAGATACGGGCACAGAATAAGCCGTCACGCTCAGGCTTGAAAGTACGGTAGTTAATTGTCTCAGGTTTCTTTACCTCACCGTAAGACCATGAACGCACCATGTCCGGCGAAGCAAGACCAATACGAATTGCATCGAATTCTTCGGTCTTATTTTGTTGCTTCAGAAACTTAAGTAAGTCTTTCACCTTAGCTCTCCTGTCGGAGTTAATCTTGAGGGCAAGCCTGGGCTCGCCCCTTCATTCTTTTCAGTCCGGTCTGGGCCGCTTGGCGACCCGGCGGATCAACTTTCTTCCAATTCGATGTTGATACCCAGCGAGCGGATCTCTTTCAACAATACGTTGAACGATTCCGGCATGCCCGGTTCCATCTTATGGTTGCCGTCTACGATGTTCTTATACATCTTAGTACGACCGTTTACGTCATCCGACTTAACTGTCAACATTTCCTGTAGCGTGTAGGCAGCACCGTATGCTTCAAGTGCCCATACCTCCATCTCACCGAAACGCTGACCACCGAACTGTGCCTTACCACCCAGCGGTTGCTGAGTAACCAGGCTGTAAGAACCGGTAGAACGTGCGTGCATCTTGTCATCAACAAGGTGGTTCAGTTTCAGCATGTACATGTAGCCAACTGTTACCTGACGCTCAAATGCATCACCAGTACGACCATCATATAGCGTTACCTGACCACTTCTTGGATAACCACCCAGCTCTAGCATGTCTTTGATTTCAGCTTCGCGTGCACCGTCAAATGCTGGCGTTGCGATTGGCAGACCACCTTTCAGGTTATGTGCCAGACGACGGATCTCATCATCAGAGAAGTTAGCAATATCAACTTTCTGACGGCAATCACCGATTTCGTAGGCTTTCTTGATGAAATCGCGCATTTCGTGGAGTTCACGCTGCTCTTTCATCATGTCTTCAATGCGCTCACCAATACCGCGTGCAGCAAGACCCATGTGAGTTTCAAGGATCTGACCGATGTTCATCCGCGATGGTACACCCAGTGGGTTCAGAACGATGTCTACCGTACGACCTTTTTCATCGTAAGGCATGTCTTCAACAGGCACGATAGTAGAGATAACACCCTTGTTACCGTGACGACCCGCCATCTTATCACCCGGTTGGATGCGACGCTTAACTGCCAGGTAAACCTTAACGATCTTAAGCACGCCCGGCGCCAGATCATCACCTTGGGTGATCTTGCGACGTTTGTTTTCAAACTTCTTATCGTATTCCGCTTTCAGCTCGTCATACTGCGCAGCCAATTGCTCTAATTCAGCTTGCTGCTCTTCATCAGCCAGGCTTTGCGTCAGTAGCTTTTCAGCGTTCAGATCTGCGATCTTATCTTCGCTCAGACCAGCACGTACCAGCAGATCACGTGCACGAGTCAGAATACCACCTTCAAGGATACGGAATTCTTCGTTGAAGTCTTTCTTCGCTTCGCGAAGCTGCATGTCTTCAACTTCCAGTGCACGCTTGTCTTTCTCTACACCGTCACGGGTAAAGACCTGAACGTCGATAACCGTACCAGATACAGAGTTAGGTACACGTAGCGAGCTGTCTTTCACGTCAGACGCTTTTTCACCGAAGATAGCACGTAGTAGCTTTTCTTCAGGCGTCAACTGCGTTTCACCTTTCGGCGTTACTTTACCAACCAGGATATCGCCGCCTTTTACTTCAGCACCGATGTATACAACACCTGATTCGTCCAGCTTGCCTAACGCAGACTCACCCACGTTCGGGATATCCGCTGTGATCTCTTCTGGACCAAGCTTAGTATCACGAGCAATACACTGGAGTTCCTGGATGTGGATCGTAGTTAGACGATCTTCCTGAACTACACGCTCTGAAAGTAGGATTGAATCCTCGAAGTTATAACCATTCCACGGCATGAATGCCACGCGCAGGTTTTGACCAAGAGCCAGGTCGCCCAGGTCAGTCGAAGGACCATCCGCCAGAACGTCACCACGTACAACCGGCTCACCAACCATACAAGTTGGTTTTTGGTTGATACAGGTGTTCTGGTTAGAACGGGTGTATTTCGTCAGGTTGTAGATGTCGATACCCGCTTCACCAGGTACGCGCTCTTCTTCGTTCACGTTAACAACGATACGGCTTGCATCTGCATACTTCACCACACCGCCACGCTTAGCAACAATGGTTACACCAGAGTCTTTTGCCAGCGTACGTTCAATACCTGTACCTACCAGCGGCTTGTCTGCGCGCAGTGTTGGTACAGCCTGACGTTGCATGTTCGATCCCATCAATGCACGGTTCGCATCATCGTGTTCAAGGAATGGGATAAGTGCCGCAGCCACAGAGATAACCTGCTGTGGTGATACATCCATATACTGGATGCTGTCGCTTGGCATAAAGGTTGATTCACCTTTATAACGACATGGGATCAGCTCTTCTGCAAACTGGTTTTCTTCAGTCAGGTTAGTGTTCGCCTGTGCGATTACGAACTGACCTTCTTCAATTGCAGACAGGTAATCAACGTCATCCGTTACGACGCCGTCAACCACTTTACGATATGGGGTTTCAAGGAAACCATAATCGTTGGTACGTGCGTACGTAGACAATGAGTTGATCAGACCGATGTTTGGACCTTCAGGAGTTTCGATAGGACAAACACGACCGTAGTGCGTTACGTGAACGTCTCGAACCTCAAAGCCAGCACGCTCACGAGTCAGACCACCCGGACCAAGTGCAGAAATACGACGCTTGTGCGTTACTTCTGACAGCGGGTTGTTCTGGTCCATAAACTGAGACAGCTGTGAAGAACCAAAGAATTCTTTAACGGCAGCAGAAATTGGCTTAGCGTTGATCAGATCCTGAGGCATTACATTGTCCAGATCACCCAAGCTCAGACGCTCACGTACAGCACGCTCAACACGTACTAAACCAACGCGGAACTGGTTTTCTGCCATTTCACCTACAGAACGGATACGACGGTTACCTAAGTGGTCGATATCGTCCACATCGCCTTTACCGTTACGGATGTCGATCAACACCTTCATCACGCTAACAATGTCTTCTTTGCTCAGCGTGCCAGGACCTGTGTCAGTATCATAACCAACACGGCTGTTAAACTTCATACGACCAACCGTTGACAAGTCATAACGCTCGTCAGAGAAGAACAGATTGTCGAATAAGGCTTCTGCTGCTTCTTTTGTTGGTGGCTCACCCGGGCGCATCATGCGGTAGATTTCTACCAGTGCTTCCAGACGGTTTGCCGTGCTGTCGATACGAACAGTTTCTGACATGTAAGCACCGCTGTCTACATCATTGATGTACAGGGTGTCGATTTTTGTGTGACCAGCTTTAACCAGCTCGGCCATCAACTCCAGAGATAGCTCAGCATTTGCTTCAGCAATGATCTCGCCAGTTGATTCATCGATGTAGTTTCTCGCAACCACACGACCAATGATGTACTCATGCGGTACTTCTAACTGGTCAATGCCCTTTTTCTCGATTGTTTTTATATGACGGGCTGTGATACGGCGACCCTGCTCAACCAGGACTTCACCGTCTGCATCTTTGATATCAAAAGCAGCGGTTTCACCACGTAGTCGAGATGGTACCAATTCCATCATCACTTTGCCGTTAGTCACTTCGAACGCAGTCGTTTCGAAGAACATGCCTAGGATTTCTTCTGTTGAGAATTCAAGGGCACGTAGAATGATTGACGCAGGCAGTTTACGACGACGGTCGATACGTACAAACAGGTTATCTTTTACATCGAATTCAAAGTCTAACCACGAACCACGGTAAGGGATCACGCGTGCGTTATATAGTACTTTACCCGACGAGTGTGATTTACCACGGTCGTTATCAAAGAATACACCAGGTGAACGGTGTAGCTGAGAAACGATAACACGTTCAGTACCATTGATAACAAAAGTACCTGTGTCAGTCATGAGCGGGATTTCGCCCATGTAAACTTCTTGCTCTTTAATGTCTTTGACTGTGCCTGGTGCTTCTTTGTCCATTAGCACAAGACGAAGTTTTACGCGAAGTGGAGCAGAAAAAGTCACACCGCGAATTTGACATTCTTTTACATCGAATACTGGCTCTCCAATACGGTAGCTAACGTATTGAAGCTCAGAATTGCCCGAGTAGCTTTTGATCGGGAACACAGAACGGAATGCCGCTTCCAGTCCGGTATCACCATCCGCGTCCGGTGTAATGAACTTTTTGAACGATTCCAACTGCGTTTGCAAAAGGAAAGGTATGTCCAAAACTTGTGGACGTTTACCAAAATCCTTACGGATACGTTTCTTTTCAGAATAAGAGTAAGCCATGGGGTTCCTCAGCTTGCTGATCTTTGACCCAACCTGTTCATGGAGAACAGACTTCATTGGCATCTAAGCCATGATAACAACATCTAATTGTCGTCCTATGAGTCACTCACTTTCAAAATACTTCTAACAGATTGAAAAATAAGAAAAACATAGGAATTTATTGCGCAACAGGAAAGCGTCGCTCTATAGCGCAAAAGGGCCGGTGATTAAATAATCACCAGCCCTTGCCTGATTGCTCAGGCAGCGAACCTAGCAAATGCCAGATTACTTGATCTCAACTTCAGCACCAGCTTCTTCAAGATCTTTCTTAAGTGCTTCAGCTTCTTCTTTAGAAACAGCTTCTTTGATTGGCGCAGGAGCAGACTCAACAAGAGCTTTTGCTTCTTTAAGGCCAAGACCAGTTGCACCACGTACAGCTTTGATAGCAGCAACTTTGTTACCGCCAGCGCCAGCTAGGATTACGTCGAACTCAGTCTTCTCTTCAGCAGCTTCAGCAGGACCAGCAGCAACAACAGCAGCAGCTGCAGTTACACCGAATTTTTCTTCCATTGCTTCAACTAGTTCAACAACTTCCATTACTGACATTTCAGCAATCGCGTCAAGGATTTGGTCTTTAGTTACAGACATTTTAAGTTTCCTAATTAATCACGAACCATGGGGTTCTAAAAATTTATTTTTGAAAGTAAGAAGCGTGCTATTAAGCAGCTGCTTCAGCTTTCTGAACACGTACAGCTTCAATTGTTTTACACAATTTACCAGCTGACGCTTCTTTCATAGCGCTCATTAGGCGTGCAACAGCTTCGTCGTAAGTAGGCAGCTTAGCTAGCATGTCTACGTCTACAACATTGCCTTCAAATGCAGCCGCTTTCAGTTCGAACAACTCGTTCTTCTTCGCGAAATCAGCGAAGATACGAGCTGCAGCACCTGGATGCTCTGAAGAGAAAGCGATTAGGCTTGGGCCCACTAGCGATTCGTTAAGGCACTCATAGTCAGTACCTTCTACAGCGCGCTTAGCTAGGGTATTACGGACAACTTTCATCCATACGCCTGCTTCACGAGCTTCTTTACGAAGTGCAGTGATCGCATCTACTGTTACACCACGAGAATCTGCAACAACTGCAGACAGAGCACCTTTGGCAGCTTCGTTGACTTCAGCAACAATTGCTTTTTTGTCTTGAAGATTTAAAGCCATGGGTGTTACTCCTGGTTATGATGGGAACATGTCCCAGTTCTACTTTACTCATCGTCTTACGACTGTGAGCTGCTTTTTACGGCGAGAACCAGAAGATTAGGAAAATCTAGCTGGGATTCACACCGTCTACGTAGGGAATTAAGTAACTAGGTTACACCTACGGTCTTGGACGGAAACGCAATTTATCGGATCATTGTAGACTATAAAGTCTGCAAAGTGCCGAAATTATGCGCTTCAACCCGAATTCTTTGCTTCGTTTTGAGCTCAGCTCTCAACGAAATGGCGCAAAATTATAGTCTAATTTTTACGCCATGTAAACGCTTATCTCTAAATTAAGCCACTTGCGTGTTTAGAGTAGCTTGGTCTACAGCAACACCCGCGCCCATAGTCGTTGAGATGCTTACTTTCTTCACGTAAGTACCTTTTGCTTGTGAAGGCTTAGCCTTCTTAAGCGCAACGATAAGTGCTTCCAGGTTTTCCTGAAGCTGGTTCGCGTCGAAATCAACCTTACCAATAGTGGTGTGGATGATGCCGTTTTTGTCGTTACGGTAGCGAACCTGACCCGCTTTCGCGTTTTTAACTGCTTCTGCAACGTTAGGTGTTACAGTACCAGTTTTAGGGTTAGGCATAAGGCCACGTGGACCTAGGATTTGACCTAGTTGACCAACAACACGCATTGCATCCGGAGAAGCAACAACTACGTCGAAGTTCATTTCGCCTTTCTTAACCTGTTCAGCAAGGTCTTCCATGCCTACCAGATCAGCGCCAGCTTCTTTTGCTGCGTCAGCGTTTGCACCTTGAGTGAATACCGCTACGCGTACTTCACGACCAGTACCGTGAGGTAGTACAGTTGCACCACGTACGTTTTGGTCAGATTTACGAGCATCGATACCCAGGTTTACAGCAACGTCTACACTTTCAACGAACTTAGCAGTAGCTAGTTCTTTAAGAAGAGCAACAGCTTCGTTGATTTCGTATTCTTTAGTAACATCCACTTTTTCGCGGATAGTACGCATACGCTTAGTTAATTTAGCCATTCTCAATTACCCCTCTACGTTCAAGCCCATTGCACGTGCAGAACCTGCGATCGTGCGTACAGCTGCGTCCATATCAGCAGCAGTAAGATCCGGACGTTTAGTCTCAACGATCTCTTCAAGCTGAGCGCGAGTAACAGTACCCACTTTCTCAGTGTTAGGACGGCCAGAACCAGACTTGATACCAGCTGCTTTCTTAAGAAGGTAAGAAGCAGGTGGAGTTTTCATGTCGAAAGTGAAAGAACGGTCGTTGTAAACAGAAATGATTACAGGAACCGGTGCGCCTTTCTCGATAGATTCTGTACGTGCGTTGAACGCTTTACAGAATTCCATGATGTTTACACCGTGTTGACCTAGTGCAGGACCTACTGGAGGACTAGGATTAGCCATACCAGCAGCAACTTGTAGCTTGATTAAAGCTTCAACTTTTTTAGCCATGATAATACCTCGTTATGTGGGTCTTAGCCTTGTGCGCGCGAGGACGCGTACTCAGACGGCTTCCCAATTAAAAAACTGTCTTTTTGTGCGTCATAGTAATGACATACAAAAAGGCCGCTGATTATAGATTAACCAGCGGCCTTTGGCAATAACTTTTGCTGTTTTAAACAGCAAAATTATTTATCTTGTTCAACCTGTCCAAATTCCAGGTCAACTGGCGTAGAACGACCGAAAATAAGTACTGACACTTTCAGACGGCTCTTCTCGTAATCAACTTCTTCCACAACACCGTTAAAGTCAGCAAATGGACCATCGATAACACGAACCACTTCACCTGGCTCAAACAGAGTTGCTGGCTTAGGTGCTTCTGCATTTTCCTGCAGACGGTTAAGAATGCGATCCGCTTCTTTTTTGCTGATTGGTGCTGGACGATCTGACGTTCCACCAACAAAGCCCATCACGCGTGGTGTGCTGTTAACCAGGTGCCAAGATGCATCATCCATCACCATTTCAACTAACACATAGCCCGGGAAGAATTTACGCTCAGACTTACGTTTTTGTCCGGCACGCATTTCCACAACTTCTTCAGTTGGGACCAGTACTTCACCAAAGTAGTCTTCCAGACCTTCGATTTTAATGTGCTCAAGAATAGTTTGAGCGACGCGCTTTTCAAAACCTGAAAACGCCTGAATTACGTACCAACGTAATTTCTTTTCTTTGTTCTCATCCGACATGGGATCAGATCTCCAATCCAGTTAAAACGCTAACCTGTTACGAGGCCAAACCGGTTAAATAGCCAACTGCACGAAACAGAATGCCATCCAATCCCCACAGGATCAGTGCCATTACTACTGTTGCAGCCATTACGATAAAGGTCGTGTGTGTTGTTTCCTGACGCGTTGGCCAAACTACCTTGCGAACCTCAATTCTAGACTCTTTGGCAAAAGCGATAAAGGTACGCCCTTTTTCGGTTGTTGCTGCAATACCCAATGCTGCACCGACAGCGACCACAACGCCAATTGCGCGAGTCAATACTGAGATATCAGCATACATATAATTACCAACAACTGCGCCAGCCAGTAAAACGACTGCCAACATCCACTTTACCGTGTCCATCGAGCTAGACGGGTTTTCAACATTAGTGCTCATAATTTATTTTTACCTTAAATACAGACACAACAACCCTACATGAGAGCAGGGTTAATCCATTTCAATCCAAATTTACAAATAAGCGGTGGTGATAAGACCCATTATTTTAGATTTGGACTGATTATAAGAGTGGCAGGGGCGGCAGGACTCGAACCCGCAACCATCGGTTTTGGAGACCGCTGTTCTACCAATTGGAACTACGCCCCTGCAAAGTGGATGCCCATTATACTGACGAACAAACTGAAAACAAGAGTAAAAGATGCGCAAAGCGGTATTTGTGCCAATTTCAGCTAGGTGAAACTCATACTGAACCTCACTCAGTGGAAGTTTCTTAGTTAATACAAGCGCAGAGGATCACCATAAAAGAAATCGCACAACAGCCATATCTGTTCAAAAGGATGGCAATCTGGTACCACCAGATGCGCTAGCTCATTTTCAAAATCAGCCCGATGCCACATCGGACTGGCATTGCGGATCAACAGCCAGACGCGCTGAGAGTGGTAACGCTTGCCCGCCTTTTGCTTGAGTAAGCGAGCAAGACCCGTATGCAACCGCTGTGTACTCGGAGCCTGTGCCATCAACGCCAGTTCGCGCTGCATGGTCAGCGACAAAGGGCGGCCAAGCACAGCCATGGCCTCCGTTTCACTGGCATAGAGATGCGCTACTTCAATATCTAAGCGCGACTGCGCCAGGTAACAGCTGACATCAGGTTTGGCCGGTTGGTTATGCCAGATGTGACGCATCGGCGTGTGAGTCAGTCGCTCATAACTGCGCATGAACAATTTGGCAGCGCCATGTTCCAGCTGCAGTTTTTCCCGCTCACTATCACGTATTACTGCCTGATCATGCTTCACACTACTTTCCGCTAGTCTGCACTGCCCAGCTCCCGATGGACATCTTGCAACAAGCTCGACGCACCAAAGCGAAAATGCTCGGTGGTCAGCCAGTCATCACCCATTATCTCTTTTGCAAGGTGTAAGTAATCACTTGCTTGCTCGACGCTTTTAACTCCTCCGGCGGCTTTGAAGCCCACTGCCTTACCCGATACATGGATCCGCTCCAGCATGACTCTGGTTGCTTCCAGTGTGGCGTTCACCGGCACCTTACCAGTACTGGTTTTAATAAAGTCGGCACCAGCCAGAATCGCGACATCGCTGGCCTGCGCGATTTGTTGCGTATTTTCGAGTGCACCAGATTCAATGATCACTTTTAATTTGGCCTGAGCACCACACAGCTGCTTGCTTGAGCGTACATATTGCCATGGCGTATCCGGATCGCCCGCCTGTAACTGCTGATAAGGCATCACCAGATCAATCTCATCGGCTCCGGCCTGCAACGCCTCTTTCGTTTGTGTCAGCACCTGTTGCAATGAATGCTTACCACAGGGAAAGTTGGTCACAGTCGCGACCTTTACCTCAGTCCAGCCTCGGCGGTTTAATTCCTGTTTACACAGCGCGACAAACTGGGGATACACACATACGGCTGCGGGTAGCCCTAATTCAGGACGAATGCTGTCTAACAACGCAATGATGCTGGCCTCGTTATCTTGCTCATTTAACGACGTCAGATCCATTAATCCAAGCACCTCGCGTGCGACGGCTTGCATTTTCATATTGGTTTCCTTTTAACTGCACCCTGCTCTGTGGACAAGCTGCATCATATGAGTCGGACCTCAACGTTAGCTGCTTGCCCTATCGGACCACAGGACATTTGTCCGCACCCTTTATGATGGTACATCGGTCAAATGTTACTAAGCAGCCCCTGTCACCTGGTCAGAAAACAGCAAACATAGCGCTTCACAGGGGTGTCAATACGCCCGGCACACGCTAAATTGTGGAAATTATAACTCATAACCAATAGCTATAACTGTGAATAGGTGTGTGCTATCACGCTAAACCCCTTGATATATATGAGGTAAGCCTTTTCCCTCCGTTTTATATAACTTTTAGTTATAAAAACTGGGTTTAAGTTATTTTTTCCCTGCCAGTACGCGGGATATTCTGCCACTCTAGAAAAAGCCAGAGTTGGCTTATATCAAGTTTTACGATGTTTAAGGGGCAACAGCGTGCAGTACTTACCTATCTTTACCAAGTTGGACAACAAACCCGTGCTGGTCGTCGGCGGCGGTGAAGTTGCTCTGAGAAAGATCCGCGCACTGCTCAAAGCTCGCGCCGATGTAACCGTACTGGCCCCTGAATTCTGTGACGAACTCATGCAGTTGTCTGAAGAAGGCGAACTGCACCTGAAAACAGCCTACTTTAGCGCCGACGCCGTTGACAGCATGGCGCTGGTTATTGCTGCCACCGACAACGATGACGTCAACGCGCAGGTGCGCGATGCAGCAGATGCGCGCAATATTTTCGTCAATGTGGTGGATGACCAGCCCAAGTGCAGCTTTATTTTCCCGTCTATCGTCGACCGCAACCCAATTACAATTGCGATTTCCAGTGCCGGTACAGCACCTGTCTTGGCGCGCCGTTTAAGAGAAAAACTCGAAACCCTGATCCCTCAGCATATCGGCCCACTGGCTGAACTGGTTGGCGGATTCAGAGACAAGGTCAAAGGCCGTTTTAAGCATTTTGCTGATCGCCGTCAATTCTGGGAGCGAGTATTCGACTCACATGTTGTCAGTAAAGTACAAAGCGGAGACACACAAGGTGCACAACAACAGCTGCATGATATGCTGAACGACACCGCAGAGCCACAAGGCGAAGTCTATGTCGTAGGCGCAGGCCCGGGCGATCCGGAGCTATTGACGCTCAAAGCACTGCAATTGATGCAACAAGCTGATGTTGTGGTGTATGACTACCTGGTGTCCGATGAAATTATGGAACTGGTCAGACGCGATGCCGACCTCATCTGTGTCGGTAAACGTGCCGGACACCACAGTGTTAAACAAGAAGACACCAATCAGATGTTGGTTAAGCTGGCCCAGCAAGGTAAAAAGGTATGCCGTATCAAAGGCGGTGACCCGTTCATTTATGGCCGGGGTGGCGAAGAAGTTCAGGTACTGGCTGCGGCTAACATCCGCTATCAAATCGTCCCGGGCATCACAGCTGCTGCGGGATGCAGTGCCTATGCGGGTATTCCGCTTACACACCGTGACCACGCTCAGGCGATTCAGTTTGTCACTGGACACTGTAAAAAAGAAGGCCAGGAGCTGGACTGGCAGTCACTGGCCAAACCAAATCAAACTCTGGCCATTTATATGGGGGTCATTAAGTCTCCACATATTCAGGCCCAACTATTGGCCCATGGCCGCAGTGAACACACACCGGTGGCCATCGTCGAAAATGGCACCCGCAAATCGCAGCGTGTTGTGACCACTGAGCTTGGCCAGCTGGCAGCACAAATCGAAGCCAATAATATCCAGTCACCGGCATTACTGATCATTGGCGAGGTCGCTGCACTGCATCAGGAACTGGCCTGGTTTGGTAAAACAGAACAAATTGCAAGTTACGCTCAGCCGCTCGCTAAGATCGCCTGACGCATGAACCACTTTATTTTTAGTATTAAGTAGGACGACGACAATGGCTTTAACTCACCTTCAGCAACTTGAGGCTGAAAGTATAAAGATTATTCGCGAAGTCGCTGCTGAGTTTGAAAACCCAGTGATGCTTTACTCCATCGGTAAAGACTCATCGGTACTCCTTCACTTAGCACGTAAAGCGTTTTTCCCGGCAAAGATCCCTTTCCCTCTGCTGCATGTAGATACGGACTGGAAATTCCGCGAGATGATTGAGTTTCGAGATCGTCTGGCCAAAGAATACAACTTTGACCTGATTGTGCATAAAAACCCGGAAGGGTTAGAGATGGGCGTTGGTCCATTCACGCACGGCTCAGCCAAGCACACCGACATCATGAAAACCCAGGGCCTTAAACAGGCATTAAACAAGTACGGCTTCGATGCCGCATTTGGTGGTGCGCGTCGTGATGAGGAAAAATCGCGCGCGAAAGAGCGTGTCTATTCTTTCCGCGATAAACACCATCGCTGGGACCCTAAAAATCAGCGCCCTGAGCTATGGAATACCTACAACGGTCAGGTGAACCCGGGCGAAAGTATCCGTGTATTCCCGCTGTCAAACTGGACTGAGCTGGATATCTGGCAATACATCTACCAGGAAAACATTGAGATCGTGCCGTTGTATCTGGCAGAGAAACGCCCCGTGGTTGAGCGTGATGGCACTTTAATCATGGTCGACGACGAGCGTATGCCGCTGGCGGAAGGTGAAGTGCCTGAAATGAAGTCGGTACGCTTCCGTACACTGGGCTGCTACCCGCTGACCGGTGCAGTTGAGTCAGAAGCAAACACCCTGACCGGGATCATCGAAGAAATGTTGTTATCGACCTCTTCCGAGCGTGAAGGCCGGGTTATTGACCATGACTCATCCGGGTCAATGGAGAAGAAAAAACGTGAGGGGTATTTCTAATGTCTACCGCAAATGAAGTAAAAGAACTGGGGATTGAAACCTACTTATCACGCCAACAGGACAAAAGCCTGTTACGCATGATGACCTGCGGCAGTGTAGACGATGGTAAATCCACCCTGATCGGTCGCTTGCTGCACGACAGCCACCAAATCTATGAAGATCAGTTGGCGGCGCTGCACAAAGACAACGAAAAAGTAGGTAACGCTGGTGAAGAGCTGGATCTGGCGTTGCTGGTTGATGGTTTGCAGGCAGAACGAGAACAAGGGATCACCATTGATGTGGCGTATCGCTATTTCTCCACTGCGAAGCGCAAGTTCATCATCGCCGATACACCGGGACACGAACAATATACCCGTAACATGGTGACGGGTGCTTCAACCAGTGATCTGGCGATTATTCTGGTGGATGCCCGCTATGGTGTACAGATCCAGACCAAACGCCACAGCTTTATCTGTGACTCACTGGGTATCAAGCAATTTGTTGTGGCCATCAACAAAATGGACATCGTTGACTTTGATGAAGCCGTGTTCGAGAAAATCAAAGCCGATTACCTGAAGTTTGCTGAGCAATTGGACGTCAATGACATCAAGTTTGTGCCTATTTCGGCTCTTAAAGGTGACAATGTTGTGACTCGCTCTGAGCACACGCCTTACTACACAGATCAGCCACTGATGGCGCTACTGGAAGACTCTCCGGCTGCTGAACCAAACAGTGCATTTGAAGCCCGCTTCCCGGTGCAGTATGTAGTACGCCCTAATCTGGACTTCCGTGGTTTTCAGGGCACGTTGACCTCTGGCGCGCTAACTGTTGGTCAGGCGATTAAGATTTTACCTTCGGGTAAAACCAGCACCATCAAAGAATTGGTGACGTTCGACGGTAACCTCGAGCAAGCTGAAACCGGTCAGGCACTGACCATCACTTTGAATGACGAAGTGGATGTCAGTCGTGGGGATGTAATTGTCCCGGCAGACTCATCGACTAAGGCAACCAACCTGATCCAGGCCAAGCTGGTATGGATGCACGAGGCGCCTCTGGTGCTAGGCAAAACGTACAACTTCAAGCTGGGCGCGAAGAGTACGGCTGCCATCGTGAAGCAGATAGACCACACCATTGACGTCAATACTCTGGAGCATGGCAAGGCTGACAGTCTACAGCTAAACGAAATTGCAATCGTTACACTTGAGCTGACGGAAACCATCGCTGCCGATGTGTATCGTGATAACCACGAAACAGGTGCCTTTATCCTGATTGACCGTCTGAGCAACCTGACCGTAGGCGCAGGCATGATCGATGCCATTCTGGATGAGCTAGTTAGTGAAAATCAGCAATTCAGCGAATTTGAGCTGGAGCTGAATGCCCTGGTTCGCAAGCACTTCCCACACTGGCAAGCGCTTGATTTAAGCAAGCTGAAGTAACGGCTGTATGCCTGTTAACGGGAGTTATCTATGCTGCTAGAGCAGATCATCTTAACAGGCATCATGCTCGTGCTGGTCGCGTGTCTTTTTGGCACGCGGCTCAACCCGGCCTGGTTATTTGTTGGCGCCATCAGCAGCGCTTACCTGGCTGGGCTCATCGATCTGGAAACCATGCTGGTCAATTATGCGAACCCATCGCTGATCACCCTGGTTTTACTGGTTTTGGTATCTATCGCCATCGAAAAAACCACCCTGGTACAATACCTGGCGCGCTCACTGGCCAACGGCTCGCTGGCACGCTCGGTAATGAAACTGGGATTATCCACGGCTTTTTTATCGTCTTTTACCAATAACACCGCCGTGGTGGCGTCTTTGATCAGTACCATCAAAGACAGTAAAACCCATTCACCGTCTAAACTATTATTGCCATTGTCCTATACCGCTATCCTGGGGGGGACACTGACCCTGATCGGCACGTCAACTAATTTAATCGTTAATGGTTTCGCTATTGAGGCCGGTATGGCGCCGTTGGGCTTTTTTGACTTTACGCTGGTCGGTATTGGCGCGCTGGGTGTTGGCCTGGTTACCATTATTCTATTACTGAAGTTTTTGCCCGATCACGGCCGCAAAGAAGAAGAGGTTGTGCCTTTTTATTTGGAAGGGAAAGTAACCGCAGGCTCGAAACTGATTGGCCGGACAGTCGAAGAAAACGGCCTGCGTGACCTGCGTGACTTGTTCCTCGCTGAGATCATCCGCGGCGAGCGTCGTATTTGTGCGGTCACACCACAACAGGAAATACAGCAGGGCGATGTTCTGCTGTTTGTCGGCGACATCAAATCTGTGCCTTTATTGCGCCGCTTCGACGGCTTGCAGGTGGTACATGACAAACACGAAAAAGACGCCGAACACCTGGTGGAAGTCGTGATCAGTCAGTCGTCTAAGTTTTTAGGCAAAACACTCAAAGAGATCCGCTTTCGCGAACAGTTTCATGCCGCGGTGATTGCCATTCGCCGTGGTCACGACCGCCTGCCTGGTGGCCTGGGTCAGGTCAAACTGCAGGCAGGAGATTCTTTGATCCTAGCCCCTGGCGGAGATTTTTATCAGCTACCCGACCTAAAACGCGAATTTGTTTATATCTCTGGCCTGGACCTGCAAACCCATTTAACGCAGCCACAATCGAATAAAGTGATGGCTGCCTTTGTTGCCGTGCTCGGTCTGGGTATCTTCGATGTTGTGCCTTTAGTCAAAGGCCTGATGGTTTTATTACTCGGACTGGTGCTGTTTGGCTCCATCAAAGTCAGCGAGATGAAGCGCCGCTTTCCCATTGAATTGCTTGCCATTGTCGGCAGTGCCATTGGCTTAGCTAAGCTGATGATAGACACAGGGTTAGCCGGGCAAATTTCCGATGCGCTGTTTTATGTACTGGGCGACTTTGGTCCGTATGGTGCCTTTATCGCCATTTTTGTGATGACGGTGGTGTTCACCGAATTGATCACCAACAATGCGGCCGCCGCGCTGTCATTTCCTGTGGCATACGCACTGGCGATTGGTTTTGGTGTGAACCCACTGCCATTTGTGATGGCAGTCGCCTTTGGCGCATCGGCCAGTTTTATTTCCCCTTTTGGCTATCAGACTAATCTGATGGTATATAGTGCAGGTAATTACCGGATCAAAGACTATGTGACCGTCGGCCTGCCGCTCTCAATTATTTACTCGATCACTGTGCTGACGCTGATCCCCTTGGTTTTCCCGTTTTAGTGGATAGGAATTATGGATACGAATATTGTCTGGCATAACTATGCCGTAAATAAAACACATCGCAGCGAACAAAAAGGCCACCGTCCTGTTATTTTATGGTTTACTGGCTATTCTGGGTCGGGCAAAAGCACCGTCGCCAATGCACTAGAGAGTGCCCTGCAGCAACTTGGCGCACACACTTATTTACTCGATGGTGACAATGTGCGTCATGGTCTGTGTAAAGACCTCGGATTCAGCGACGAGGATAGAGTCGAAAACATTCGTCGTGTGGGTGAATTGAGTAAACTCATGGTCGATGCCGGCCTGATCGTACTCACCGCCTTTATCTCGCCCTTCCAGGCTGAGCGTGACATGGTTCGAGAGCTGGTTGAAGAGGCCGAGTTTATTGAAGTGTATCTGGATACACCGCTGGAGGTGTGTGAACAACGCGATCCAAAAGGGTTATATAAAAAGGCCCGTGCCGGTGAGATCAAACACTTTACTGGTATAGACTCTGACTATGAGCCACCAAAAAACCCGGAGATCCGCATTAATACCGGTGAAAATAGTCTGGACCAATCGGTGCAACAGCTGGTAGCGTATCTACAACAGCGCGAGATAATCCATCTGTAGTACCAAGGAAAAACCATGAACGACACCGACTTACTCGAGGAGATAGTGAATCTGGCACGACGCGCCGGAGACAAGATCCTCACCATCTATGCCAAAGACTTTAACGTAGAGTACAAAGACGACAAAAGCCCGGTGACCGACGCCGACTTAGCCGCTAATGACGTGATCACAGCGGGTCTGAAAGCCCTTACCCCGGATTTACCGATCCTCAGTGAGGAAAGCGCAGAGATCAGCTGGCAGGAACGCCAGACCTGGCAACGTTACTGGCTGGTCGACCCCATCGACGGCACTAAGGAGTTTATTAAGAAAAACGGTGAGTTCACGGTCAACATCGCCTTAATTGAAAATGGCGAACCCGTCATGGGCGTGGTCCATGCACCGGCACTGAACGTGAGTTACTTCGCTGCCAACAGCATCGGCGCTTTTAAAGAGTGTGACGAAGCACGCATTGAGCTGAAAGTCACCCGTATAGCCAACCAGGGCACCATCCAGGTGGTTGGCTCACGCTCTCACCCGTCACCTGATTTAGCTGAGTATCTCACACAGTTTGACGATGTGAACATGGTGCCAAAAGGCAGTTCATTAAAACTGTGTCTGGTCGCTGAAAGTGCTGCTGATGTCTACCCCCGTTTAGGCCCAACCAGTGAGTGGGATACCGGTGCAGGACACGCAGTCGCGAAAATCGCCGGTGCAACCGTTACCCAGCTGGACGGCAGCCCACTGCTATACAATCAAAAAGAGTCTTATCTGAATCCCTACTTTGTGGTTTCACGACTTAACTAATCAATGAGCCTTGTCCAGTCGGGTAAGGCTTTTTTCTTTTGTCCGTCGCTATAAGGAAATGCAATGCCTCACTCTACAATCAACTTTGCCGAAAAGCTGGCGCTATTTTCAGAACACTGGAGCCCAAAAGTCATTGCTGAAATGAACGACTACCAGTTCAAACTGGTAAAACTTCAGGGCGAATTTGTCTGGCACGATCATCCCGATACCGACGAAGTGTTCATTGTGCTATCCGGTGAGATGCAGATTGCCTTTCGGGACCGCACAGAGCATCTGAAAGAAGGTGAAATGCTGGTTGTGCCCAAGGGCGCAGAGCACAAACCCTATGCCGAGCAAGAGTGTCAGGTATTGATTGTCGAACCCAAAGGCGTCGTCAACACCGGAGATGCCGACAGCTCACTCACCGCACAAAACGATGTCTGGATCTAACTCACAGATGTAAAGCGGACGAACCGAATAAAGAAACAGGCTTAGCGCATTAGTTTGGCTTTTTATTAAGCAATTGAACCAGATATGTGCGACTTTTTCCTCTTTTGCTAGTGACAAGCCTGTTAAAAATTTTTATACTGCCAGCGCTTTTTAGGTCTCTGCTAAAGAGTATGCTCAATTTAGTGAGCACTACAATCTAAAAAATGGCCCTATAGCTCAGTTGGGCGAAACAAGACCGAAGCACCGCTTCGCAGCTTGTTGAGGTGGAGGCAGGACGCCGACAGGACCTCGCTTCATGGATGAATTTATTGAGCACTACAATTTGAAAATGGCCCTATAGCTCAGTTGGTTAGAGCACCCGACTCATAATCGGTAGGTCCCTGGTTCAAGTCCAGGTGGGGCCACCATTTTTCATCTCCAATCAAAAATACAAGCAAACCTCATTTCAGGATATCCAACTCTCTACCAAACCAGTCATAGCTTTTATTGCGCAGAACATCATCCATGCCATACTTATCTGATGCCTAGTTACTGATATGCTAAATTGACGGACTCAGAAGCCGAAATCACTGCGCGAGCAAAAGAGTTTGCTAAGAAAAATAGAACCAAAATTGCTCGAGAATTGACAGATATAGACCGCTTTCCACCAGATAAACAACCAGTATCGGTTTTTATGAGTGGCTCTCCCGGTGCAGGATAAACAGAAGCATCCAAAGCATTCCTTGAGAAAATTGGCGAGGAGACAGTACTTAGGTTGGACCCCGATGATCTGCGAGAAAGGTTTCAGGATTACACAGGAAATAACTCTTACCTGTTCCATGGTGCAGTTTCCTTAATTGTCGAGCAAATGCTTGATCGTGCATTCAAGAACAAACAATCTTTTCTTTTAGACGGAACATTATCAAGCTACGCTGTCGCGGAAAAAAATATTGCGCGCTCCCTGCGCAAAAAAAGGGCAGTGCTCATCCTGTTTGTATATCAGCATCCGAAGCTCGCCTGGAAATTTGTGCAAAACAGAGAAAAATTAGAAGGCCGTAGAATTCGTGCTAAAACTTTCATCAATCAATTCTTAGACTCTCAACAAGTGATCAGGGAACTAAAAGCTAAGTTTGGCAATCTTATAAATGTAGACCTACTGGTAAAAAACAATGTGGGTAACACACGCTTTTACCATGCTAATATCCAGGCAGTAGAGCACCATGTTGGTGAAAAATTTACTCGCGAAGAATTAAATTTGATGATAAAGTGAGCAACCTGTTAAGGAGGAATATGTATGTTTTCTACCTCGTTCAAATCAAAGAGTCCACAAAGCTCTAAGCTGTCCAATTTTGTGTTAAATGCGAATTCAGGCGAAAAGAAGCGCGTTTATTCACACGTAATCGACAAAGCCATTGATTCTCAAAACCAAGTTACACTGCAGAGTAACCAAACAAGTAAGTAAGGGCGTTATACATGACGCCTGTACTTCTTAGCCACTTGGATATTCGCAAAACTCTCAACGAAAACTCCAGACCGCTCCCCCACTTTGCAACAACCAAAAAACCATAGCGCCCCAATCTGGTTCCAAGTATGCTAATACCATTGCATATCAAAGGACTTTAATCATGCCTAATCAAATGTTTACCGATGTCGAACTGCGTATCATGTCTATTCACGTTAAATCGCTGGGCCTGGTGGACAAGTTACTCAGTGAGCGCAAGTTTGAGATCAAAGTGTTCAGTGCAGTAAGCGACGGGGTCGCGGATCATGCATTTAATATGGAACTCAATGTGATGCCAGTCAGTGAAGGCGGCACCATCAGCTTTGGCCCTGCTGGTTACACAATTTATCGTAACCGGGCCGGTCAGATCCCCCGTTTTCTGGATGCGCATATTGCCGTATTGGAAGATGACAGTGACATCCGCAGTACAGCTAAGCTCATGGCAAAAGTCAGAAAAACTACGGCATTTGGCGAGCTCACTCGCACTGTAGCAGCTGCGGCAGCAAACCCTTTGTTTGCTGTTGGGATGAATGTCGCGGAAAACCTGATGGATATTTCTATTGATGTATTAAAAGAGAACCAGGATGACCTGTGGCTAAGGCGCTTTTTCAGCTTTAATTACAATATCGAAGGCTATGAGGGCGTCGCCGAGTTTGAGTCAGACGAAGTGCAGATCACACTACAACTCTTTACCGGATAACGCCCCATCATTATCAGGCTTTTACAGCAATCACCGTGCCCTGAGTCAGTGGTTCCAGTTTAGCCGCTGGCAACGAAAACACAGCGTGTGGCGTGCCAGCCGCAGCCCATATCGTCTCGTATTGCAGCAGGTCCTGGTCAATATAAGTAACAGGGAGGGTAAGGTGCCCGATGGGCGGAATACCGCCAATGGCAAACCCGGTTACCTCACGGGTAAATTCAGCATCGGCTTTTACCAGCTTTTCTCCCAGATGTTTTGCCACAACCTTTTCTTTTACCCGGTTGCTGCCACTAACCAACAACAACACTGGCTTACCGCTTTCTTTGCCTTTAAAAATCAGTGATTTTACGATTTGCCCCAGTTCACACCCTATGGTGTGTGCCGACTCCTCCGCCGTGCGCGTACTGCCGGGCAATTCCAGTACGGTAAATTCACACCCCGCAGACGTTATCGCATCCTGAACCCGCTGAGCACTTTTACTCAATGTCTTTGTATCTTGGCTGGTCATAGCCGCTCCTTGTATTAACCTCTATTAGTGTCTTTCTCACCCTAGCTAAAAAACATCAATCGGGCCAAACACATTGCATGATTTGGTGATGATTTTCTTTCATCTGGCCGAGCGACTCTCTTTTTTCTCTTTAATCTGAAATAACACCGAGTAATCAGTACTTTTCAACTACACTTATATTTAGATGGCTTTTTACGCGAGGTCCAGATTGAACAAAGGACAGCCCAAAATCGACTACTCAGTCACAGGGCCATGTGATAACACAGAAGAGAGATAGCCGAGTGACCAAACTGTACTCCATTGACCTCAAGCTATGGCTTACACTCAGTGCTTTTTTATTTGCCGCCCTACTGGCAGTCGCTTTGGTACAAGTGCATCACGACACCCAGCAAGAAAGCTTACTGGCGATTACCGACGCGACATTAAAACGGGACCTTTCATCACTCAACCTGACCATCCAGCAGCACCTCTCCCACAATGAACTAAATGAAATCCGTAACACCCTGATTGCTTATAAACAAGGTCAGCACTACGCGCAACTTGCCCTGGTCGATGCGCAAGGCATTGTACTATATAGCAGTACAGAGAATTATGAGGGTCAGCATTTCAGCGATACCCCCTTACAGATCAAGCCAGAAGCGCTCAGCCAACGCCTCAGTCCGCCTTATTTAATGGTGGAATACACTAAACACAAACATCTGTTTCAGGCCTACAGCACCTATGAGCAACAAAGCGCCGTGACGGCGAGCACGCCACTGCCTGCCCTCATCTATGCTGAATATTCCATTGCCACTCAGGCACAACAACTACTGGAATACACGCGGATGAAAACGCTGTCCATCCTCGCTATCGCATCACTGTTAACCGCACTTGTGCTGTATTTCACCCGGCTGTTTATCCATCGCCCGGTCTCTCAACTGGTTGCGCTCAGTGAGCGACTGAGTAGCTTCGATTTCAGTGAAGCACTCGAAACACGAGGCGCTGGAGAATTTAAACACCTTGCTGACAACCTCAATCGAATGGCACACAGCCTGCAAACCGGATGGCAGCAAACACTTCAGGCTGAGGCTGAAGCCAGGCGCAAAACAGCAATACTGGAAGGTATTTTCTCGGCTCTTCCTGACTTGTTTTTTATCATCGATAAGCAAGGCACTATTTTAGAGTACCATAGTGGGCAAACCGACGACCTGTACGTACCAGAAGCCCAATTTCTGGGGCATAAAATTGAAGAGTTTTTACCCGCACGGACCTCCCGCCACTTTGCGCGTGCGATCCAAAGCATAGAACAGCCAGGACAACTAACACAGCTCGAGTACACCTTGCCCTTTGACGATGGCAACCGTCACTTTGAAGCACGTCTCAGTGCCCTGCCCGGTTCGGATTCACTGGTCATTGCCGTACGCAATATCACAGATAAAAAGCGCCAGGAAGAGATCATTCTTCACCATGCCTTTTACGACACATTGACAGACTTGCCCAATCGCTTTTTGGTGCTCGATCGTCTCCAGCAACTGATCCATGATGCCAGACGAGACAAGTCACTGGTTGGTGTTGGCTTTATTGACCTAGACGACTTTAAAAAAGTCAATGACTCGATGGGGCATGAAGTCGGTGATAAAGTCCTGATCCACTCAGCGCAGCGACTCAAATCGGCACTGCGAGAAAAAGACACTGTGGCTCGCTTAGGGGGCGATGAGTTCATCATTTTGCTGGGGGATCTGAAAACCAGTGCTGATATCCATCCTATTGCAACCAAGCTGGTTAAACTCTTTCATGCCCCATTCGACATTGACGGTCGCGCTTTTAATATTTCGCTGAGTCTGGGGATCGCGATTTTCCCTCAAGATGCCGACACCCCTAATGATCTGCTGCGTAAAGCCGACTCAGCCATGTATAACGCAAAGCAACAAGGTCGCAATACCTATTGCTTGTTCACTGAAAGCATGAGTAATACGCTACAGCGGCGATTGATGCTTGAAGAAAGCATGCAAGGTGCGCTAGAGCGAGGGGAGTTTGAAGTCTACTATCAGCCTCAACTTGACCTCCAGGCACGTAAAGTCGTCGGCGCAGAGGCATTGTTACGCTGGCACAGTGAAACCATGGGACCAATCTCACCCGCTGAGTTTATTCCATTGGCTGAGCAAACAGGCTTTATTATTGAATTGGGTAAGTTTGTTTTAAACTCAGCAGCCAGTACGTTGCAACAGATCCATACGCAGTTTAATACGTCATTGCGTTTGGCGGTCAACTTATCACCCCGCCAGTTTAACGATCCGGAACTGCTCAGCCATGTGAAACACCTGATAGCACATTGTGCTTTACAACCCGGTACTCTTGAACTGGAGATCACAGAAGGCTTGCTATTAAGCGGTGACAGTACTATTAAGGCCACCCTTAACACCCTGCAAAAAATGGGGGTCTTAATCTCAATGGATGACTTTGGTACCGGCTACTCTTCGTTGAACTATCTGCGCCAATACCCATTTGACGTATTAAAAATTGACCAGAGCTTCATCGCCGACATGCATGCAGGCAACGAATCAGCATATCTGGTCAAAAATATCATTACCATGGCGCATGGCCTGGGGCTCAAAGTGATTGCAGAAGGCATAGAAGATCACGAGCAGCTAAACCGCCTGGTAGAATTCAAGTGTAACATTGGACAGGGCTACCTGATCGGTCAGCCAATGCCTGAAGCGGCATTTCAGGATTGGCTTGAACACAACTTTTCCCGTCCTGAGAATATAATGAATAAATCCCTGTCGATACAAGACTATTAAAAAGAATATGTTAGTATTGCATGGCAGTGTAAGGATTTAGAACATGAATATAGAACAACTGGTAAGTAAAGCTAAGCAAGTTTGTGACAACCGGGGTGCACGTTTTACCCCTATCCGAGAGAAAGTTTTTCGCTTACTCGCTGCCAAACAAGGCGGCGTAGGCGCCTATGACCTGTTGGAAGAGCTCAAGCTGACCGAATCCGGGGCTAAGCCAGCAACTGTGTATCGCGCATTGGATTTTCTCTCAGAGCTCGGGTTTATTCACAAGATTGAAAGCACAAATGCATTTATGTTGTGCCATCACTTCGATTGTATTCACCCTGTGCAATTATTGATCTGCGATTCCTGTGGTCACGTACAAGAGCTGCATTCCAATTCCATTTCACATGAACTGAATAACCTGGCTGCCGAGCATGGCTTTCTTGTTAAAGCACAAACGATTGAAGCACACGGGCGTTGTGGAAAATGTAATGAGTAGTGCAGCATAGTAAAAAGCCCACTACACTTAATTCAGCGTCCGTTACAATGTAGGAACCTAGGGAAGAAGCATATGAATGTAGAATTCATCAACCCTTTTTTATCGTCTCTGATGAATGTACTGGCCACCATGGCACAAACAGAACTAACGCCTGGCAAGCCTAAGATTAAAAAAGATGAAGTGGCACGTGGCGACGTGTCCGGGTTGATTGGCATGGTGGGCCCACAGACCAAAGGCTCCTTTTCTATCAGCTTTGATGAAGGTCTGGCTCTGACCATTATGGAAAGAATGCTGGGCGAGCGTCCGGAGAAAATTAACGAAGAAGTCACTGATATGGTGGGTGAAATCACCAATATGGTCACCGGTGGCGCAAAAAATTTACTGGGCGAAAAAGGCTATGAGTTTGATATGGCCACCCCAATCGTGGTGTCCGGGCCTGGCCACACCATCACGCACAAGTGTGAAGGCCCTAAGATCATCATGCCGTTTACGTCAGATGACGGCAACGCCAACATAGAGGTGAGCTTCGATAAGCTATGAGCTGGCATCAAACACACATCACACTCAGGCCGCGTCAACGCGGCTTTCATTTGATTGATGACGAAGTCCTGACCCAACTACCACAGCTGGGTTACTACAAAGTAGGCTTACTGCATTTGTTTATCCAGCATACATCTGCCAGTCTCACCATCAATGAAAATGCCGACCCCACCGTACGTATGGATATGGAAAGTCACTTCAACCACTTTGTACCTGAACGGCAGAGTTACTATCGCCATGATTACGAAGGGGACGATGACATGCCTGCGCACATTAAGTCGAGTACGCTGGGCTGCGAGGTCACGATCCCGGTAAGTCAGGGACGCCTGCAATTAGGCACATGGCAGGGGATCTATCTCGGGGAACACAGAGACCAGGCGGGCAATCGCGCTATCGTCGCAACCTTGCATGGTCAGCTGCTGGAATAGTCAGTCTACTTGGTCTGTCTGAGCAAGGTAGTCATAACTCACCCGAGGTGTGATATTGCATAGCAATTCATAGGGGATAGTACCTGCACACGATGCCACTTCTTCAACTGGCAGTGTAGGGCCCCACATTTCAACCTCGTCGCCAACGCGAATATCATCCGGGTTTCTCCCTATGTCCACCGTGATCATATCCATAGATACTGCGCCAACAATGCCATAGCGTTTATCCCTTATAACTACAGGTGTACCATCTTGCGCGTTACGCGGATAACCATCACCATACCCCATGGCCACGACAGCAAGTTGAGTTTGTTTATTGCTTTGCCAACGACCGCCATACCCGACTTTCTCTCCTGCAGCCACTGTTTTGATAGCGATCACACGTGTTATCAAGCGCATCACAGGTTTAAGGCCATGCTCTGTGCCGACCCGGTTCAGCATCGGTGAGACGCCATACATCATCAAACCAGGTCGGATCCAGTCGCCATGAGACTGAGGCCAGCCGATCACCCCGGCAGAGTTAGCCAGACACTTGGCTTCCGGTTTACTCTGAACCAACCGCTCAAATGCGGCAATCTGGCTTGATGTTTGTGTATTATTGACATCATCCGCACAGGAGAAATGCGTCATCAGCTTAATCTTGGGGTCGACATTCTCACAGGCTTTAAGGCGCTGATAAAACGCTTCAAACTGCTCAGGCTCCACACCTAGTCGGTGCATGCCTGTATCTACCTTGAGCCAAACCGGCAAACGCGCGTCCAGCTGACTGGATTCAATGGCCCGCAACTGGTTTTCATCATGAATAATGGTTTCAAAGTTATTGGCGATCAGAATAGGCAAATCAGCACGGTTGAAGAAGCCCTCAAGTAACACGATTGGTTTAGTCAGGCCACCGGCACGCAACGCCAGCGCTTCATCAATGCGCGCAACCGCAAAGGCATCAGCATCATTAAGATGCTGCGCAATCTTGACCAAACCATGGCCATAGGCATTGGCCTTAAGCACGGCCATCACCCGGGCACCTGGAGCCAGTGCCTTGATCTGTTTTAAATTATAACTTAATGCCGCGAGGTTAATTTCGGCGGTTGCCAGGCGCATACTTACTCCTAATTCAGGCTGCCGAGTCAGTCACAACAGACGAATATCTTAGTATTCGTCATCCACTGCAGGGCCAGCATAATTGTCGAACCGAGAGAATTGCCCCTGGAAGGTTAACCTAACCTTACCAATCGGGCCATTACGCTGTTTACCGATAATAATCTCTGCAACGCCTTTATCCGGGCTGTCGTCGTTATACACTTCATCCCGGTAGATAAACATGATTAAGTCGGCATCCTGCTCGATAGACCCCGATTCACGTAAGTCTGAGTTAACCGGGCGCTTATCCGCCCGTTGTTCCAGTGTACGGTTAAGCTGCGACAGGGCTATCACCGGACACTGAAGCTCTTTTGCCAATGCCTTAAGTGAACGAGATATCTCGGCGATTTCTAAGGTCCGGTTATCCGACAAACTGGGGACTCGCATTAATTGCAAGTAGTCCACCATAATCATGCTGATCCCGCCATGATCCCGCGCTATCCGCCGCGCCCGAGAGCGCACATCGGTCGGTGTCAGGCCAGAGGCATCATCGATGTACATCTGGCCCTTTTCCATTAGCAAGCCCATAGTTGAGGACAGGCGTGCCCAATCGTCATCATCCAGTTGACCGGTCCTGACCTTAGTCTGGTTAATTCGTCCCAGTGAGGCCAGCATCCTCATCATGATCTGTTCTGAAGGCATCTCCAGCGAGTAAATAAGTACAGGCTTGTCTTGCGTCATCGCCGCATGCTCGGCCAGGTTCATCGCAAAAGTGGTTTTACCCATCGACGGACGTGCCGCGACGATGATCAGGTCTGACGGTTGTAGGCCTGCGGTCATCTGGTCAAGGTCAGAGTAGCCCGTGCTCACCCCGGTTACACCATCCTGCGGCGACTGGTAAAGCTCTTCGATCTTATCCACGGTTTTTTCCAGAATGCTGTGAATACTCTGCGGACCTTCGGTACTCTTAGTGCGTTGCTCAGCGATTTTGAATACCTTACTTTCCGCCAGGTCCAGTAATTCGTGGCTGTCGCGTCCTTCCGGGTTGAAACCCGCTTCGGCAATTTCATTGGCAACCGTGATCATCTCACGGACCACCGCACGCTCGCGGACAATACTGGCATAAGCATCAATGTTCGCCGCACTGGGGGTATTTTTCGCAATCTCAGCCAGGTAAGCAAAGCCACCTACTGTGTCCAGCTGGTTATTCTTCTCAAGATTTTCCGAAATAGTGATAAGGTCAATCGGCTGGCTGGCCTCGACCAATTTGGTCATTGCCTCAAATATCAGCTTATGAGTGCGGGTATAAAAATCCTGCGCGACGACCAGCTCTGCCACTCTGTCAAACGCCTGGTTATCAAGCATGAGTCCGCCAAGCACAGACTGCTCAGCCTCGATGGAATGGGGGGGAACTTTCAGGGTATCGACTTGTTGATCAGGTTTCGCCATATCACTACAAACACTAAGGGAAAGACCTGTTATTGTATACGCAAATGGGGTGGAAATGAATCTTGATTATCTGTCTGATGATGACCACAGGAGGCGCACTGCGCCCCCACCGTTTGCTTTACAGTTTCTTCAATGCAATGCGCCCGCTGACAGTATCGATTTCCACATCCACGTCTCCATCTTTGACCACAAATTCCAATTCCCGGGATGGACCATATTTGGCTTTCTTCTCTTTGTCTGTCGAAAGCTCATTGATGATCCGTCCACCTGCATGGGCATCAATATCGAAGCGTGCGGACAGTTCTGCCGGGAAGTAAAAGTCGACATCTCCGCTGACCGACTCAAAACGAATATTCGCGCTTTTTTCGAGTGCTCTTAGACGCACGTTGATCTCACCATTCACCGTACTCATACGTAAGTCTTTCAGGCTGGCAATGTCAAAATCGACTTCTCCATTGACGTTTTCAACGCGAATATCAGTAGCCTGAGTCACACCCTCAATGCCGCCATTGACCGCATTGAAACGCAACTTGCCATTTGATGCCATATCTTCAATGTCACCATTGACCGTTTCATAACGAATATTGCCAGATAACTTTTTGCCTTCAATATCGCCATTCACGGTCTCCAGTTCAACCTTGCCGCTGAGTTCATTGGCCTCAATGTCCCCGTTGACTGTGGTTACGGCCACACCAGCATCAAAGTGACTAACATCCACGTCAACACTCACCCCTTCAAAGTTAAGCTCGCTTTGCCGTGGCATATAAATCGTCAGCCGAGAGCCGTCTCGCTGGTTATTCCAGCTTTTACTGCGGCGTGGCATTTTAACGATAAACTCGGTCACACTGCCCTGAGTTTCCAGCGTATAGCCTTCGGCCAGTTCATCCAGTTCACCAATGACCTGAAAGCTTGGCTTATCCCATGATTTAATTGTCACTTTGCCTCGCTGGCTTTCGATAACGACTTTGCCATCCAGCGGTATCTCTATCTGTTCGTCAATCTTGTCACCCGCCAGGGCAAACAGCGGCAGCGTAGCCAGTCCAAAAATGATTGCTTTCATGCTTCTCTCCTAAATCTGTTGCCACTGGGGCTGATGTACCTTAGTGATTAAATCTAACTGCTGCTGGTAAACCTGTGCCAGCATCTTAAGCAGGGCAGCGTTGTCAGGGTCTTTCATCAGTGCAAGCTTAATCGCCTGCTCTGCTTCCTCTAGTTCCTGCAATGGCACTTGCCAGTCTTTCGTCAAGGCCGGCTGTGCCTCATACTGAACCAATAATGTCTGTTTCTTCTGTTCAAAAAAAGCACTCATATGGGTCATGGTATCTTCTCTGGGCTGCGTCATAATGACCTGCCAGCTCAGTAAACCTGCTGATACACAGGCTGCCACTCCCGCTAACTTTATCCAGGGGCTAGGTGGCGGAGCCACTGTACTGGATACATTGATCGCTTTTTCAATGCCCTGCCACAAGTCTTTTTGTGGTTCAGGCAGCTGGTCCTGATCTTGCTGGCGCGGCAGCTGTTGTTTCAGAAACTGCTCAAATGTTGGTTTACTCATTGTCATACCACTCCTGTAACAATTTCCTGGCCCGGTGAAACTGCGATTTACTTGATCCCACCGCCATATTCAACATGCTGGCAACTTCTTCGTGGCGGTACCCTTCCACCGCGTGCAAAACAAACACCAGACGTGCTCGCTCTGGTAAACGTAAGATCAGTTTGTCGAGCCCATTGAGCGATTGGCATTGCATTATCTCGGCGTATTCCATCCCACTGTCTTCGAGACTTACCACTTTTTGCAGCCAGTTTTTTTGTTTACGTAAATAACTGATCGCGACATTCGATGTGACACTGTGCAACCAGGTAGTGAATTTTGACTGCCCCTGAAACTGGGCAATTTTGTGCCAAAGTTGTACAAATACCTCCTGTGTCGCATCTTCCGCATGGGCCTGATCAGCGAGCAAACGCAAACACAGTCCATACACCCTGCGATAACACTGCTGATAGAGCTGTTCAAATGCCGCTTGCTCGCCTTGCTGAGCACGCTGCACTAACAACTCAATCGTGTCTGGATTAAATGCCTCTTTGGCATTGATTATCATAGAGTATTCCTTCGCTTGCGTGTCATCATCGTGACATATCAGGTGCCATAAAGAAAGTAACCCAATGGTGCGATGTTTAGAGGATAAGACGAGCGTGGAACAACAAAAGGTTTAAACAGGAAAGAAAAATTTTCTAAATAACTGACAGGCAGGTTACTCTTCGTCTTCATCCGGTGCCTGGTAATCTTCACCAGACTCAAAACGCCACCCCATAAACTCCAGTTTCGCCGGCGTAATCACGCCACCATTGCCAAGATTGAAGTTTTTCAGCGCTTCATCAAAGTGCACACCACTGCCGCCAGTCGCATCTATAGTTGCGCCGCGAATGGTGCCATAAAACTGGCCACTCCCGCGCATAGCAATGCTGGTCACCGGCGCATATATAACAGCATACATTGAACTGGCGCCGCGCATTGTGATGCCATTCTGGCCTGAATAGGATGAGAAAATGCTCAAGCTTGGAAAACCACTGTTAGTCAATCCTTCCTGCTCTGTGATGACTACCCCACTGGCGCCAAAATCCACTTTACCGGTGACAAAAATGGCCAGGCTGCTGCCTGCTTTGATGGTGATGCTGGTATGGCCCGTCATTTTGAAGTCTCCATCAACCAGCCAGATCACATCACCGCCTTCTATGGTAATGGTGCCATCACTGGTAAGCTTCATGTTTTTCATACCAAAGACATATTCGCTGCTGGTATTACTCTGGCCATGATTTTGCGTCAAATGCTGGAACAAATAGATGTCAGCAGGGCTCGAAGACCAGGTATCGCTACCACCCCGTATATAACGCCCCTCACTTGGCGTGAATACATAGTCGGTCTGTGCACCCACCGTAAAATCCGTGTAAGTGTTATTGCTGTCGATCACGGAAGGCATATTGAGCGGTAAAGCCAGTGGGTCACATTCTTTGTCAGGGTCATTAGGGTCATAATCTGGCGAACTTGGATCATAGACACGAACCGCTTCAACTTCAGGGTTCACATTGAAACGATCCGCTGAGTAATGGAGCCCGTCCTGTACATGACTACTTTGAAAACTCCCCGTTCCCCCATACATGATATCTAGCTCAGCCTGATTTTGATTGAGGATCTCAGCACCCCACTTCATGCTTACGTCACCGTTTGCGCGCAGCACACCTGTGATCTGGCCGCCATTGTGTTTTACATATCCCTGAGTGAGTACATCTCCATCAACCCGCACCCCACTTCCCGCCGAAATGTCGATCCCGGTATTCGATTGCACGGTGCCCACGACAGGTGAAGACCCTTTGAGATACAAAACGCCAGATGCTTTTACATCTCCCATAATCGGTGAGTGACCATTCAATACCACATCTGCATCACCAATCACAGTATTCACGTCACCATTGCTGGTGCGCGTGTCTTCATAACTACCAACAGTAGAGTCATAGCTGTCAACCAGACCGCTACCTGCCAGATTAACGCCTTTACATCCAGTGACCGCATTTTGAAACACTGAACTGCGTTCGGCGGGCGTGTATTTAAAATAAGAGACCATTCGCGCATGCGCCTGATCATCATAACGCTGACCGAGGCTGGCAATCGACACTTCGTCTCCATTGACTGACAACTGTGCGTTATAGCTTGTCCCATCCAGCTCGCCAGTACCCAGCCCGGCGCCTATCTGCTGCACGGCTTGCTCAAGTGTCAGATTGGCGTTATTGGTGATGGCGGCTTTAAGTGCTTGGCCCCGCTCTATAACCCCTTTTTCGGCCAGGAGACGCGCGTTGAGGTCTTTTTGATAGTTACCACTCAGGCGCTCCTGCACCAGGGTATCTTTAAATGCAGCAAACACAACCACGCTGGCCACTGAACTCAGTAGCATGACTTTAATCAGGGTAAATCCACGTTGTTGTAAACTCTGCATCTTCATAGTGTCACCAATTAGCCGTCGCGAGCACTTGCTGGCTCGCAGCTACGTCTATTTGGATCCCCGCAGCATACTGCACAGGAATCCCCACCGGCGTTACAGTGATCGACGTGATCAAGCCGTTGACTGAAAAGCTCAAAGCATTCACACCGCGCAATAAGCGTTGTGCAGGCAAGTTATCCGAGCTGATATCACACAACAAATAACCATCAAGCAAAGAAAAAGTTTCTGTATAAGTGACTGCAGGTACACTGCCATCACAGGCCGGCGTGTTGGCTACCTGCGTAACTTCTAACGCGCTACCATTGAGTCTGACCTGGGGCGTAGAAGCTGTTTGTTTGATACTTCGGGTCATAAGCTGACTGGTGTAGCGGATAACTTCCTGCGCTTGTGCCAATTCCTGATTAACAGCAATGGTGCTGCGAATGGTCGAATAGGCCACTGCTATACCACCGAGCATAAACAGCCCTATCGATAATGCTATCAAAAGCTCCAACAGGGTAAATCCGCGGCTGTTCATCAGACGTCTCATAAGCAAACATTAACAAAGCTGGCATGCAGGGAAATTTGATCCACCCCCGTATCAGTCATACGTTCGTCATGCCAGCTGACTGACACACTCATATCAAGGTTAAACGTGTCGGGTAGCGTCAGCTTGAAACGCGGATCATTTGGGTACAATCCCGCCGCGGTAGGATTCGTACCAGGATTCAGACTGGTATTGACACTTTGGTAGTGACAAATATCCGGCCAGATACGTTCAATTGCATTCTGTCCATGGATCAGGGCAATGGTGTAGTTAAAGCTATTCTGTGCAAACTGTATGGCTTTTATCTGCGCCGCAGCAAGCCCCAGCAAGGCAATGGCCGCGATGACCATAGACACCATGACTTCCAGCAATGAAAAACCTTTTACTACGCGCAATTATCTGTCGCCTTACCCAACCAACTTTGCCCACTATGTAGAATGCACAAACGTACATCATCCGTTGCCGCATCGTTATCTGAAATCAGTATGTTACTAAATGCACTCAACTCACCACTTGAACGTAATGTTCTGTCGACCAGGTTCACCGCTACTTGGTTATGATCAATCGTAAAACGCTTTAAGGTCACTTCCTGACCTTGCTCAACCACCTTCATGACCCAGTCGCTGTTTTCCAACTCTAGCTTTACCGGCACTTCACGCTTTACCGCTTCACTGCGCGCAAAGCGATAAAAACTACTTAACTCATTTGCCGTGGTATTAACCCGGTCTTGTTTAATCTGACCAATTAAAGAAGGTGCTGCAACCATGGCCAGAATGGCAATAATCGCCAACACCACCAACAATTCAATGAGCGTTACGCCGCGCTGGGTGTGTTTACCAACAGTCATTCAGGTTGCCTCCCTGATTGCCCAAATGGTCTAAAGTCAGCACGCCACACACGTCTCTGTTCTGGCCCTCATCAGCCACTGGTGTCGCTCTTAAAATATAGCCCATATTGCGAAAATCACCGTTCGCACCTTGTGGCTTATTACGCGCCTCGTAGCTGAACGTGTAGAACTCAGCAGCAGGCAGACCCTGAAATGTTGCTGTATTGGGGTAACCACCATTGCGGGAATAGATACGCTCCAACGTGGCACTGGTTTGCAACAACAAGTGTTGTGCATCCAGTCGTCTGCTTTCACGCACATACTCGCTGTAGTTTGGCAATGCCACACTGGCCAGGATGGCGACGATCGCAATGGCGATCAGCAGCTCTATCAAAGTAAATCCACGCATTCTGGAGGTCTTAAGCATATTGGGTTTCCCACCTAAATGATAACGCTGTCATAAATCATTGAGTAGACTGTATGACATTTAACCAATAAAAAAAAGTGCCTGTAATAAAAACAGTTAACTAAAATATCACAAAACAGAATTAGCTAAAACAGGAACGCGCTTACAGTCTATAACAGCCGGGTTTTTTACCCTAGAACAACCGTGAGGTCAGACCATTAGATTTTAGCTTCAATTGTTCCCGTAATGACTATAAGCCGTTTACGAGCGCCGTTGTTTTGATTTGGATTAATTTTCCGACTTGTGTTGTAAACCTTCCATGATGATCCCGATAATCATCAGATCCACACACTGAAAATTGGAGTTGTTATTGTCTTTCAGAGATTGGGAATACAACCGCGCACAGATGCGCGCGGTTGGTGCTTAATAAAATTAAGCTTCAGCGATCACGATTACTTTGATAGCTGTTGTCACGTCAGTGTGAAGCTGGATAGTTACGTCGAACTCACCTGTCTCACGGATAGTACCGGTAGGCAGACGAACTTCTGACTTAGCAACTTCAAGACCTACTGCAGTGATAGCGTCGGCGATATCGCGAGTACCGATAGAACCGAATAGCTTACCTTCGTCACCCGCTTTAGAAACCAGAGTCACTTCAGCAAGTGCTTCTAGTTTTTCAGCGCGCGCTTGTGCAGCAGTTAGCTCTTCAGCGATTTTCGCTTCAAGCTCAGCACGACGTGCTTCGAAAGTTTCGATGTTAGCTTTAGTTGCAGGAACTGCCTTGCCCTTAGGGAAAAGGAAGTTACGTGCGAAACCAGATTTAACTGAAACCTGGTCACCTAGGCCACCTAGGTTTGCGATCTTGTCTAGTAGAATAACTTGCATGTCTCTACACCTTTTAAAAACTGTTAATCAGCTGCTTACTTGTGTAAGTCAGTGTACGGAAGAAGGGCTAGGTAGCGAGCACGCTTGATAGCAGTTGCTAGCTGACGCTGGTATTTAGCGCTAGTACCTGTGATACGGCTAGGTACGATTTTGCCACTTTCAGTTACATAGTTTTTAAGAGTAGCCAGATCTTTGTAATCGATTTGTTGTACGCCTTCCGCTTTGAAACGGCAGAACTTACGACGTCTGAAATAACGTGCCATGAGTAAATTTCCTCAATTAATTCTTTCAATATGTTGTGCATGTAATACAAGTTGACTCAAGCCACTGCGACTTTCGTGTCGGTTTAAAAAACCGCGTACCTGTAAGGTCTGCCCAACGTATAAATGCTCTAGTTGAGTCCGGAACTGCTGTCCGCTGGCAACCACCTGAATACGTACATAACTGTTACGATTTAGGTCGGCTTCTACCTGCATCGATTTATGTTCTAAAACAAAAATACAATGCGCGATGCCGGCGGGGCTTTGACTGTACTTAGGTGGCTTACAGACCGTGCCAGATAATACCAGCTGGTTTGTATACAGTTCAGACTGAGTGCTCACCAAACTACCAGGTCAATTCCGAATCAATAACGATTAAGCAGTTGCTGCTTCTTTTTTCTCTTCTTTAGCAAGAGGAGACGCTTCAGTTACAGCGTTCTTAGTACGCATAACCAGGTTACGAAGCACTGCATCGTTGTAGCGGAAAGAAGTTTCAAGCTCGCTGATTACTTCAGTAGGTGCTTCAACGTTCAACAGAACATAGTGTGCTTTGTGAAGCTTTTCGATTGGGTAAGCCAGTTGACGACGGCCCCAGTCTTCTAGACGGTGGATTTTACCGCCAGCTTCTGTGATGGCACCAGTATAACGCTCGATCATACCAGGTACTTGCTCACTTTGGTCTGGGTGAACCATGAATACGATTTCGTAATGACGCATGGATATTCCTTACGGTTAATATAGCCTTGTCCCGTTTCGGCCAGTCGGGGTAAGGCAAGGAACTAAAGTTAGTTAGGCCGAAAGAGCGCGTATTTTACGTGCCGCGCTAAAAATAAGCAATCAGTTTATCTCTGAAAATTGGTGGAATAAGATTTAAAGTTGAGTGAGTAAGTCAGAATGAAAAAATAAGGGTAAAATGAAGGTCGAAAACGAGAGGAAAGTTGGAGCGGCACACGAGGTTCGAACTCGTGACCTCGACCTTGGCAAGGTCGCGCTCTACCAGCTGAGCTAGTGCCGCATCACAATGTAGCTCTTAGTTTCTCGCTGGGCGCAACCTTGAGGTCGCGTCTAACGTTTAGCAGCTGAGCTAGTGCCGCTTCATAATAAAGTATCTAGTTTATACACCTGAAGAAGTGTTGGAGCGGCACACGAGGTTCGAACTCGTGACCTCGACCTTGGCAAGGTCGCGCTCTACCAGCTGAGCTAGTGCCGCATTCCATAATTGCTCGATTGTTTTAAACGCTGGTGCGCGACGGGTCGCGTCTAACGTTTTAGCAGCTGAGCTAGTGCCGCTTCATAGAAAGCATCTAGTTTATACACCTGAAAAAGTGTTGGAGCGGCACACGAGGTTCGAACTCGTGACCTCGACCTTGGCAAGGTCGCGCTCTACCAGCTGAGCTAGTGCCGCTTCATAAGTTATGGAATATTAAAACGCTGGTGCGCGACGGGTCGCGTTTAACGTTTTTGCAGCTGAGCCAGTGCCGCATTCCACAATTGCTCGATTGTTTTAAACACTGGAGCACGACGGGTCGCGTCTAACGTTTTAGCAGCTGAGCTAGTGCCGCTTTAAAATACAATACCCCAGAGACAAATAAGCTTTGCCGTCTTGAGCGGGGCAGGATTCTACAAGATAGAAAAAGCATTGCAAGTACTTTTTCTAAATTTTTTAAAGATTGAAGAATTTTTGCTGATAGACCTTCAACTCCATAATGGAGTCTTTAATGTCGTCCAGAGCCAGGTGAGAGCTCTTTTTGTGGATCCCGTTTAACAGCTCAGGCTTCCAGCGACGTGCCAACTCTTTAATCGTGCTAACGTCCAGGTTGCGGTAGTGGAAGTATTCTTCCAGCTCAGGCATGTATTTATTGAGGAAACGACGGTCCTGACCAATCGAATTACCACACATAGGCGATTTGCCCGGCGGCACCCATTGCTTCAGGAAGTCCAAGGTTTGTTTGATTGCATCAGATTCAGAATGAGAACTGGCCTTACAACGCGCAGTTAAGCCTGAGCGGCCATGCTGGTTTGTGCACCATTCATCCATATTATCAAGTAATTCATCACTTTGATGGATAGCAATTACAGGTCCCTCAGCCAGTACGTTAAGATCACAGTCTGTGATCACAGTGGCAATTTCGAGGATCCTATCTGTTTTAGGTTCCAGACCCGTCATTTCTAAGTCGAGCCAGATCAGGTTTGATTCATGAAAAGACATACACTACCTAACGGTACTTTCCTTTAGATCCAATGCAATTAGATATATCATATTAGCTTCATCACTCGACCAAAAGCTTTTTTTTACAAAGCGGGGCAATTTATTGAGTTATAGTCCATGATTGGCCTGTATACCACTCGATAGCAATAAATCGTGTCGCGAGTTTATTAGATATGGCAAAACGCAAAAAACTCAGTAAGGGCCAATCCAGACGGATCAGTGCCAATCATCAAAAACGCTTGCATAAAGCGAAACAACAATCCGACACTCAGGTAAGCTGGCAAACAGACAATCTGGGCCCCACAGAACCCGCCGTGGTGATCAGTCGCTTTGGGCAACATGCCGATGTCGAGTGCGAAAATGGCGACGTGCTACGCTGCAATATCCGCCGTACCGTCACCAGCTTAGTGTGTGGTGACGAAGTGATTTTCCGTCGCGCCAAAGTGAGCGAAGGCGATTTGGCCGGCGTCATAGAAGCCGTCGAGCCTCGACGCTCTCAGCTTACTCGTCCGGATTTTTATGATGGCGTTAAGGTGGTGGCAGCCAACATAGATCAGATTTTAATGGTGTCCGCCGTGGTGCCTGAATTTACCCCACAGATCATTGACCGTTACCTGGTCGCCTGTGAAGACATGGGTATTGAACCAATTCTGTTGCTCAACAAGGTCGATCTGCTCGATGACGAAGGCCTCGACTATGTCGATGAAGTCTTGGATATCTATCGCGACTTAGGCTACCGCGTCTTACTGGTCAGTAACAAGACAGGCGAAGGGATCGATGAGCTCAAAGCCCTGCTAACCGATAAGAATAATATCTTCGTTGGTCAGTCTGGGGTCGGGAAATCAACACTGGTCAATACGGTACTGCCTGATGCAGCCATCCTGACCCAGGAAGTGTCTGAAAACAGTGGCCTGGGTCAGCACACCACAACCGTCTCTAAACTGCATCATTTACCTAGTGGCGGTAACCTGATCGACAGCCCGGGGATCCGTGAGTTTGGTCTGTGGCATCTCGAAGTAGAACGCGTTACCTGGTGCTTTAAAGAGTTCCGTGAGTTTATCGGTGGCTGCCGTTTTCGAGACTGCAAACACCTCAACGATCCTGGTTGTCTGATCCTGGAAGCGGTTGACGAAGGCAAAATAAGCGAACTGCGCTTCGACAGCTATCACCGCATTCTGGAGTCGATGGCAGATGGCCGTGCAGGTGCGCGCGCGCCAAGAGTTTGATACTATCTTCAAAATTTTTTCAGGAATAATAAAAGTGAACTTGGATAAACTAAAAATTGCCCTGCAATATGCTTTACCCAAACATGCCGTATCACGTTTGGTGGGAAAACTGGCAGCAGCCGAAGCGGGTGCACTGACAACCACCTTAATTAAACTGTTTATCAAACAATACAAGATAGACATGAGTGAAGCGCTGCATGAAGATCCAGCTCACTATAAAACCTTTAATGAATTCTTTACTCGCCCGCTCAAGCCGGGGATCCGCCCGCTTGCTGAGGAAACCAGCATCGTGGCACACCCGGTTGACGGCGCCATCAGCCAGCTGGGCGATGTAGTAGATGGTCAGATCATTCAGGCTAAGGGTCATGACTACAGCCTGCAAACCCTACTGGGTGGCAAAGAGTCAGACGTAGCGCCGTATCTGGGTGGTAAATTTGCCACCATTTACCTGGCACCCAAAGACTATCACCGTATTCATATGCCCCTTGATGGTACGCTGAAAAAGATGATCTACGTACCTGGCGATCTGTTCTCTGTAAACCCTTTGACAGCACAAAACGTCCCGAACCTGTTTGCACGTAACGAGCGCGTTGTGGCCATCTTCGATACTGAAATCGGTCCCCTTGCCATGGTGTTGGTGGGCGCAACCATAGTCGCCAGCATTGAGACCATCTGGGCAGCCACTGTCACTCCACCCGCAGGCAAAGACGTCTTCAGCTGGGATTACCCGGCCGAGGGTGATAACGCCGTTAAGCTGAAAAAAGGCGACGAAATGGGTCGCTTTAAGCTGGGCTCAACGGTGATCCTGGCCTGGGGAGAAGATAAAGCCGACTTCCTCGCAAACCAGTTGCCAGAAACAGTCACCCGCATGGGCACGCCATTCGCGACCATTCGTGAATAACCCCACCCAAATAAGACACTAAAAAGCCCGCGCATGCGGGCTTTTTAGTGTCAGAGTACCAAGATATGGGTGCTAAACTGAACGTTAAGGACATCCAATCAGCGTACACACAGACCAGACGCACGAACCAGCCGGGCCTGTATAGCAAGGCGCAAGTACCGACACCCCACCAGCAACTTTAGGGGTTTCCTGCGGGTTTATCTCACGTCTTTGCGAGCTTAATTGTTTGAGGTTCTTTTTAGAGAGTGTGATTTTCATAATGTTTCCTTATTGATGAATAAATCGACAATACGAAAACACATTAGCATGACAGGATTAGCAGCACACCGTACATGCGGGATCTTTTTCCAGTGCAAATTGTCTCTGCTGCAAACTTAACGCATCAACCACTATCATCTCACTCGCCTTGTCTGGTACACCAGAGACAATCAAACTGACCGCTTTCATAGCCTGCATAGAGCCAATCATGCCAAGCAATGGGCTGACTACGCCGGCATTCTGACAATTTAATTCGGTAGATTCTGGCGACTCAGGGAAGACGCAATGATAGCAAGGAGACGATGCTCTGAAGTCAAACGTCATAAACTGTCCCTGAGTGCCCAGCGCTGCGCCAGAGATAAGTACTTTACGTTCACGCAGGCAATACTGATTCAGTAAGTAGCGCGTGGCGAAATTATCGCTGCAATCGAGGATCCAGTCACTGTCTTGCAAAACCGAGTCTATATTGCTCGTGTCGAGCTTCAATGACAGTGGAATAAGTGAAATTTGATTATTCAGACTCGCTAAGACTTTTCCTGCTGCTTTTGCTTTTGACTGGCCAATGTGATTAATCTTATACAAAATCTGCCTTTGCAAATTCGACAATTCAACCGCATCATCATCACAAAAGCTCAACTGACCAACACCGCTTGCGGCTAAGTAAAATAGCGCAGGGCTTCCCAGGCCACCACACCCAATTACGGCCACTCGGGCCGCTTTGAGCCGCATCTGGCCAGCTTCAGATACTGCATTGAGGAGCAAATGGCGGCTGTACCTAAGCCGCTCTTTGTCATTGAGCTCTGTACTCATGATTCGCCCGTGGCCCGTTTCAGGTCAATAATCGCTTGCCTGTGGTCACTGGCCTCTGTAATGGCACGCACCACCGCGACGCTCCCGACCCCCGTCGCAGCGACCTGAGGAGCACGAGTCAGGTCGATCCCCCCAATAGCCACTGTAGGGTACGTCTCACGCATCAGGGGCACAAAATGTCTGAGTTTCTCCAGCCCCTGGATCTGACCTGTCATGTCTTTCGTCGTCGTAGGGTATATTGCCCCAAACGCCAGATAGCTGGGTCGGTAGTTATGAGCGCGTAGCATTTCGTAAAAACCATGTGTTGATACCCCAAGACGTAAACCCGCCTGTTGAATGGCAACCAGGTTAGCCGAATCCAAATCTTCCTGACCAAGATGGACACCATAAGCTCCGTGGCGAATGGCCAGTTCCCAATGGTCATTGATAAAAACCCGACCCTGATACTTTTCCCCCAGGGTGATCGCACACTGTATGTCTTCTTCCAGCGTAGTTTCGTCAGCCTGTTTAATTCTGAGTTGCACGGTTTTCACGCCCTCAGCCAGACATTTTTCCACCCAGTCTACGGAATCAACAACAGCATAGAGCCCCAGCTCTTCTCCCACCGGAGCAAAGCCTGCGGCAAAGTTAAACTCTTCGCTAACCGCAAACTCCAGCTCATCGCCCAGCCAGCTGCCCGCCTCTATGACCTGGGGAAAATCGCTGATCTGTTCTGGGAACCCGGCGTGGGCCAGTGGTCCCCTGCCCTCACCAAATCGTTGTGCTACTTTCAACCCCTGATTGATGTAAGCTTTGGCCAGAATAAAGGCATCTTTGATAGGGTAACCTTTCGCCAGACATGCAGCGACAGAGGATGCAAAGCTACAACCAGTGCCATGACTATGTGGTGTTTGTATCGCCTCATTACCAAGCCAATACTCCTCGCCCTCGCTCCAGCAATAATCTATACAGTAACCGTTAGGGTAATCCCAGTGACCCCCTTTAATAATCACCGATTTCACCCCAAGCTCCCTCAGTTTACGGGCAGCGTCCCTGACTGCGTCTGGGCCAATCAGATATACCCCAGTCAGTACCTGTGTTTCCTGCGTATTGGGCGTGATCACGTCAACCAGCGGCAAGAGGTACTTTTTCAGCGCATCCAGGGTATCTTCTTCGGTCAGCGCATCGCCACTGGATGCAATCGCAACAGGATCAAAAACCACCACAGGCGGTCTTTCCCAGCGGCTTTTGTACTGTGCCAGATGCTCTGCAACCAACTGGATCTGCGTACTATTAGCGAGCATGCCAATCTTAATCACAGTCGCTTTTAAGTCAGCTTCGAGCGCCAGCAACTGAGATTCCAGTACTTCACTGGACACCGCGTTAATTTCCTCTACCGCGAGACTATTTTGCGCCGTCAGTGCGGTTACGGCCGTGCAGGTTTGCACACCAAAGCTGTGCATAGCTTTCACATCCGCCTGTATGCCTGCTCCCCCACCCGAGTCCGACCCTGCAATGGTCCATACCAGTTCAGCCACAATTACTCCTACTTATACTGTTGAACATGGGCGCATGATTAAGTGCAATACGCCACACAGTCTTCATGACACGTAAACGTGTGTTTAATTCTGATGCCAAAAAGGCATACCCATTGTCGGGGTAGAAGGCGCCGCCACCTCTTTCTCAGGCATCGCCTGCGCCACATAGGCAGCACGCCCGGCAACCACAGCATGATGAAAGGCGCTGGCCATAGTCACAGGACACCCGGCACCTGCAATGGCCGAATTTAGCAACACGGCGTCATAGCCCAGCTCCAACGCCTGAACGGCATGAGATGGCAAGCCCAGTCCCGCATCGACAATCAGGGTATGGTCAGGCAGACGCTCACGAATGGTTTGCAAATTATAGGGATTAAGTAAGCCTTTACCGGTACCTATGGGAGCACCCCAGGGCATCAGAACTTCACACCCCAGATCCGCCAGACGCTGACACACCACTAAATCATCGGTGCAGTAGGGCAGCACTTTAAACCCTTGCTTTATTAAAATCTCGGTTGCTTCGAGCAACGCAATCGGATCTGGTTGTAAATTGTATTCATCCCCGATGAGTTCCAATTTTATCCAGTCAGTGGCAAACACTTCGCGGCACATTTGCGCCAGTGTCACCACTTCTTTAACACTGTGACACCCGGCAGTGTTCGGCAATACCCGCAAACCAGTATCCTTGATCAATTGCCAGAAATCATCCCCCGCTGACACAGAATTTTGTCGCCGTAAAGAAACCGTCACGATTTGCGCCCGGGAAGCCAGCAAACTTTGCTGCATCACCTCCGGCGAGGGATAAAGTGCAGAGCCTATCAACAATCGACTGTCAAACTGCTCTCCATAAACCGTGAAAGGCTTATCAGTCTGCATCATCAGCCTCCCTGAATAGGCGATAACAACTCAATGCTGTCACCTTCTTGCAATTGCTGCTCTGCCAACCCGCTGCGCGGTACAAACTGGCCATTGAGCGCAACCGCGTAGGGTGCTTGCGCCCCCTGTGCTTCAATTACCTCTAACAGAGAGTGTGGCTGCGACAACGTGAGTGCCTGACCATTGTAACTAATATTCATAATACCCCTTGTTGTAACGCTTGTTGCACCACAGCAGGTGCCAGCAAAAAGCCATGTCGATACAGACCATTAATTCGGATCACATTGTCTGTCACACTGATTTGTGGGCGATTGTCTTTATATGCTGGGCGTAACCCTGCACGTAATGACATCACACGCCCCTCAGCAAAACCACTGTGCACCGTATAAGCCGCCGATAACAACTCCAACGTCGAACGTACTGTGATATCGCCCCGATCCTGAGACTCAATTTCGGTGGCACCTATCACAAATTCATGGTTTGGCTTAGGCGCAATATAGAGTGGATAACGCGGATGCATAAGACGTACTGGGCGTTGTAAGTTCACCTCAGGCGCATAAATGCGTGCAACTTCCCCCCGCACGCCACGCAACCCTGGGCTCTGCGCTTTTGCGTCTAACCCGCGGCAATCGATGATCCAGTCAAACGCCTCACCATTCACACGGCCCTGTTCAATCTGTGCATCAGCCCCCTCATGAAAGCACATGCCCATGTTCTGTAATGTGCCGAGGCTCGCCGCAAAGAATGCCAGATTATCGAGTTGACCTTCACAGGGTAAATACAAACCCTGATGAAATCGACCAGCTAACTCAGGCTCTAACGCACCAATACCACAGCCATCCAGGCTTTGTGCCTGATGACCAGCCAAAGGCTTAAGACGACGCTGAAAACTCAGTAAATCACCCCGGTCTTGCTGATGTGCAACAATCACTGTCCCCTGCTGCTGAAAAAATATCGGCGTATCAAGTTTGGCCAGCAACTCAGGCCATAAGGCCATCGCTTCTAAACCCAGCTCCGCCAGATCTTGCTCACAAATCACAGATTCAGCCATGGGGGCGAGCATGGCCGCAGCTAAAGTTCCGACGCTGGAAGGCGCCGAGACCGGATCACGTTCAAAGATACTCAGGTGAAAGTGCTCTGCCAACATCAAGGCAGCAACCCGACCGATCAGGCCAAAACCGACGATGGCAACACGCGGTTTATTTGTCTGGGACATCTTGCCTCCATGCGGGCCCAAATGGGCCCGCCGTCTTCAATCACAGTGCTTTGTGGTAAAGCTCTGAGCCCGTCTCTTTGAACTCACGTGATTTATTTTTCATTTCGGCTTCCACATCGATCATTTTTATCGCGATGGCTTCGCCCGCATTGTTTGGATCTATGCCCTCAGCTTCCAGCTGCTTAGCATAGTCACGTACATCCTGAGTGATCTTCATTGAGCAGAATTTAGGACCACACATAGAGCAGAAATGCGCGACTTTACCCGATTCCTGCGGTAGTGTTTCATCGTGATAAGACAGCGCGCGTTCCGGGTCCAGACTCAAATTGAACTGATCGTGCCAGCGGAACTCAAAACGTGCTTTAGACAAGGCATTGTCGCGAATTTGTGCGCCAGGGTGACCTTTCGCCAAATCCGCTGCATGCGCCGCAATCTTGTAAGTGATCAGACCCTCTTTCACGTCTTCTTTATTTGGCAGACCCAAATGTTCCTTCGGCGTCACATAACACAGCATCGCCGTACCGTACCAGGCAATTTGCGCCGCACCGATACCCGAAGTGAAATGATCATAACCTGGTGCAATATCTGTGGTCAGTGGGCCAAGGGTGTAAAAAGGCGCTTCATGACAGTGCTTTAATTGCTCATCCATGTTTTCTTTGATCAGGTGCATAGGGACATGGCCCGGGCCTTCAATGAACACTTGTACGTCGTGTTTCCAGGCGATCGTTGTCAGCTCACCTAAGGTGCGTAACTCAGACAGTTGCGCTTCGTCATTGGCGTCGGCGATTGATCCCGGGCGTAAACCATCTCCCAGAGAGAAACAGACATCGTACTGTTTCATGATTTCACAAATGTCTTCAAAGTGCGTGTACAGGAAGTTTTCTTTATGGTGCGCCAAACACCATTTCGCCATGATAGAACCGCCACGTGACACAATACCTGTGACACGTTTAGCCGTCATGGGCACATAGCGTAGCAATACACCCGCGTGGATTGTGAAGTAATCCACGCCCTGCTCTGCCTGCTCAATCAGAGTATCGCGGAAAATCTCCCAGGTCAGATCTTCAGCCACCCCATTCACTTTTTCAAGCGCCTGGTAAATAGGTACTGTGCCGATAGGCACAGGTGAGTTACGCACTACCCACTCACGGGTTTCATGAATATAACGTCCAGTAGACAGGTCCATCACCGTATCTGCGCCCCAGCGTGTTGACCACACCAGCTTTTCCACTTCTTCTTCAATAGAAGAAGTCACCGACGAGTTACCTATGTTGGCATTCACCTTCACCAGGAAGTTACGACCCACAATCATCGGCTCTGTTTCAGGGTGATTGATATTGTTTGGCAAGATGGCGCGACCACGAGCGATCTCAGAGCGGACAAACTCCGGGGTAATGAAATCCGGGATCTCCGCACCAAAAGACTGACCTTTGTGCTGCTGCGCCAGTAACTCTTCACGGATCTTGGCACGCCCCATATTTTCACGGATCGCAACATATTCCATTTCCGGAGTCACAATGCCACGACGCGCATAGTGCATTTGCGTAACGTTTTGCCCGGGTTTAGCGCGGCGTATTTTAGGCAAATTTTCAAAACGAATATGGTCTAACCCTTCATCTGCCATACGCTGCTGAGAAAATTGCGAAGTGACCGACTCCAGCACCTCTGTATCATCCCGGTCCAAAATCCACTGTTCGCGGAATTTCGGCAACCCCGTGCGCACATCCAGCTTAAATTCAGGGTCGGTATAAGGGCCTGATGTATCGTAAACACGAACCGGCTCATTCTGCTCATAGATCGGATCTTCTTCGGTGCCACCAATAAAAGAATCGCTCAGGGTAATTTCGCGCATTCCGACGCGTACACCCGCCTGCTCGCCATCAACATAGACTTTCTCGGAATTGGGAAAGGGTTGTCCGGTAAGGTTGTAAATAAAATCCGACGCGGCCTCGCGTGACTCACGACGTGATAACTTGCTACTGTTGTTTGACATGACATGCCTCATTATTAAGTTAAGGTGTCTTGTCAGAACTCCACAAAGGGAGCGAGAAGGGTCCAAACCAAATTCACAGCAGTGAATACTGTGTGCTGGTTTCATTCAGTGGAGCATGTTGGCACAGGCACAACATGGCTGGCAACCTAGATATCTTGCGATATACCAACTTAGGTAGCTTGTTCCCTACGCAGGCATTAACCTGATCAGGTCCACGGATCCCGCAATACTGCGATCTCAGCCCAGATGGGCACTCCGACAAGTAACGAACTGTGAAAAAGTGTACTGAATCGCGCCTAGTTAGTCAAAGGCTCTGCGTCCAGCGCTTTAAATTGCCAGATCTTCTGGCCTTGCAGGTGTAGCTTGCTATTCTGGATGGTGACGGTCACGCCCTGCTGTAACATCTCCAGAAACTGCGTTTCCTGCGCATCCAGCACATCGCCACATGACTTACGGGTCATACCTAACTGAGCCAATTTGAGTACATCCGACTCAATGTTGCCCTCAGCAAAAAACCGATTGCAACCCGCAAAACCAACTACCTGTAAAGCATCGAGAAATTCGATTTCGATGGCAGCAGCATCTGCAACACTGTTTCCATCAACCTGAGTTAACTGCCAGTGAGAGTGCTTAAGCTGTTCCCTGGTTACCTTCCCTGTACTGGAACATGCCATCAATATTACGCACATTAGGCATAAAAAAATGGAAATTTTCATGGTAAACCAACCGCTTAAAATATGATTAATATTATAACGTCAGGCGGTATGGAAAAGGCAGTAAAAATCTGTAATTTTCTGCCTTTTTAGTAAAAAAATCAGCCAAAAAGCTGATCAATTTCCTGAGGTAGGAACGGACGCCCTCGTTCATTCACCGATGTACCAGTGACAATGGCATCCAGCATGAGTTTATCGTCCTCGGCACGGACAATACGCTGAACAAATGCAAACTTCAGTTTGCTCACGCGCAGTGTTTCAACTTCAACGTAAAAAGCATCGCCCGGTTTCAACGAGTCCTTATAATTCATTTCAGATCGGATCACCACCAGATTGATTTTTTGCTCTGCCAGCGCCGCGAAATCAATACCATTGGCAATCAAAAATTCATGTCTGGCGTGCTCCAGATAATTAAAATACACACTGTTATTCACAATGCCCTGCAAATCACATTCGTAATCCCTGACTTTGAAATCAAGCTTAAATGTCATGGCTTTTCCTCTTCACTAAGTTGCCGAATTTATAACACATATTAACTGTTAACTGGTCGGGCTTTTGCTACACTGTGCGCAATTAAAAATGGAACAAGATAAGACATGAAGCTTAAACTTTCTCTGCTTAGCACTAGCCTGTTGGCTGCCCTGTCATACCAAGCCGTGGCTGACGAATCACGCACAACCGCGCCCCTTGAAACCATTGAAGTCACCGGCGACTTTCAAACAGAATCTCTACAAACACTGAGTGCCAGTGCCAGTGTGATGGGTGAAGTTGAAGTGACCCATCGCGGCGCCAGTTATCTCGATGAGCTACTGAACAGCACAGCAAACGTTAACTTTACCGCCGGTGCATCGCGCGGCCGCTTTGTGCAGATCCGGGGGGTTGGCCTGCGCTCTCAGTTTGTCGATCCAATCACCCCCAGTGTTGGCATGCTGGTCGATGGCATTAATTACTCTGGCCTGGGTGGCAGTGCTCTGCTATTCGATATTGATCAGGTCACTCTGTACCGCGGCCCTCAGGGCACACGCTTTGGTGCCGATGCAATGGGCGGGATCATCAATCTTCAATCTCATGCCCCCACTCAAGATACAGCTCTTAAACTACGTGTCGGCGCAGGGAATTATAATAGCTACGAAGCGGGTCTGGCCGCAGGTACTGGATTAACAGACAACACGGCCGCCCGTATCAGCCTGTACCAACGAGGCTCTGACGGGTATGTCGATAACCTCTATTTGAACAAACCGACTCAGGATCAACAGGAACGACTGGCACGTTTGAAACTAAATAGCCAGCTAACAGAGGCTCTGGCTGTGAACCTGGCTGTGCATCACATTGATATTGATAATGGCTACGACGGATTCACGTTAGACAATACACGTAATAGCGTGGCCAACCAACCAGGTAAAGACACACAAAACAGTGACGCCTTTGCACTCAGTGCACTTTATACGGGCCTGAGCGCCTTTGATATAGAAGTTCAGGGGACTGGATTACAAGCAGATACCGAGTATAGCTACGACGAAGATTGGACGTGCCATGACGCAACCCAGGCTCAACTCTGCGCTGCAGGGTTACACCCTGATCACTATGTCAGCTTCGACAGTTATCTGCGCGATCATGAACGCGGCAGCCTGGAAGTTAAACTCAAAGACAAACAAGGCGACTGGGTTCTTGGTGCCTACGCACAGCGTCGTGACGTTGACTTAGATCGCAATAACGCATCGTTTAAGTCTAGCTATGATGTCTCCAGCCAGGCATTATTTGGCCAGAAAGTCACACATCTGAATGAGCAAACCCGCTTAATTACAGGATTACGGGTTGAGCGCTACGACAGTGAATACCTCGATTCCAACGGCTTTAATATCGAACAAGATGAAACCATGGTGGGCGGTAAGCTGGCACTGGAGTATCAGGTTGTCCCACGTACTATGATCTACACGAGCCTGAGTCGCGGTTATAAAGTCGGTGGTGCCAATGGCGAAGCACTGGCAAAAGCCAAAGATGATGGTTTTAGCATTCCTGCCTCAGCATTTTCTTTTGAACCAGAATATCTGTGGAATGCAGAGTTTGGTGTGAAAGGCCAGTCTGAAGATAAAAAACACACGCTGGCAGTCACCGCCTTCTACATGGAACGCGAAGACATGCAGCTTAAGCAATGGCAAATCGATGGTGTACAGTTTGCCGGTTTCATCAGTAATGCAGGTAAAGGTGAGAACTATGGTCTGGAAATCGAAGGCCAACGCCTGATCACTGATCAGCTGACGCTGAACTACAGTTTGGGTTATCTGGATACTAAAATTGAAGACTTTATCACCACAGCAGGTGATAACTTTGACGGCCGTGAGCAAGCACAGGCACCCAAGTATCAATATGCGTTCGCAGCAGACTACAACATCCTGGAAAACCTGGTGGTCACGCTGGGCCTGGAAGGGAAAGATGATTATTTCTTCTCGGACAGCCACAATGAGCAAGCACCGAGCCAAAACCTGATCAATGCCAGTGTGAGTTATTATGGTGAACAATGGTCATTAACTGCCTGGGGACGTAATCTGGCCGATCGCGACGTGCCCGTCAGAGGATTTTACTTTGGTAATGATCCACGTGATGGCTACACAGCACGAAACTATGTTCAGTATGGTGAGCCTCGGGTATTTGGCCTGACATTCACATACGATCTGTAAGCCTAATGAAAAAAGGCGCTCGATGAGCGCCTTTTTTATTAGTATCTATTCATTACTCTGGCAGGTTGCGGCCGTAGAATACTTCCTGTATTTCGCGATTCAGACGCTCACGGATCTGCTCTTCCTCTTCAGTATTCAGGTCATCCGTCGTGATGCCGAATAAATAAGTATTCAGGTCGGTTTCCTTTAGCATCATCTTAGTGTGGAACAGGTTTTCCTGATACACATTCACATCCACCATGTGATACGCCTCTTTGGTGTCTTCCGTCATGTAATTCTGGATAGAGTGGATCGCATGGTCTATGTAATGTTTTACGCCATTCACATCGCGGGTAAAACCACGTACACGATAGTCGATAGTCACCACATCTGACTCCAACTTGTGGATCAGGAAGTTTAGCGCCTTCAGCGGAGAAATAATACCACAGGTCGATACTTCGATATCAGCACGGAACGTACAAATGCCATCGTGCGGGTGTGCTTCAGGGTAGGTGTGCACACAGATATGGCTTTTATCCAGGTGCGCAACAACCGAATCCGGTAACGGACCAGGCGCTTCATTACTGTCGAATGTCTGCTGTTCCACTGGCTCTTCCGATACCAAAATGGTGACACTCGCCCCCTGAGGATCATAATCCTGACGTGCAATATTCAGTACATTGGCACCAATGATATCGACAACATCGCGCAGAATGTCGGTCAGACGATCGGCACTATACTGTTCATCGATGTATTCCAGATATTCTTTTCGCTGCTGCTCGGTCTTTGCATAGCAAATATCATAGATACTAAAGCTTAAACTCTTAGTTAAGTTGTTAAAGCCATGGAGTTTAATTTTATCAAAGGGCTTGTTCACGATAGACCCACCTTAAAACGTGAAAATCTGCGCTGCAGAAATAAAAGTTCGCGGATTTTATACGAAAATAGCGTCTCGAAAAAGCACTATTTTGCGCTGTTTTCAACCACCTCATGGCTATGGGTAATTTCTACTGCTTTTTCAAGCATTAAGGCCACAGAACAGTACTTCTCAGCAGACAATTGCACGGCGCGTGCTAGGTGCTTTTCAGACACATTATTGCCAGTCACTACAAAGTGTAGATTGATCTTTGTAAATACTCTAGGTGCGCTCTCAGCGCGCTCAGCCGTCAGCTCCACAGTGACATCACTGACATCCTGCTTGGCTTTTTTCAGGATACTCACCACGTCCACCGATGAGCAACAACCTGCCGACATCAACACCATTTCCATCGGGCTGGGTGCAGCACTTTCAGCACCGGCATCAAAAACCACGTTATGACCAGAATGAGAACGCCCAATAAAGGTATCGCCATCAACCCACTTCACACTTGCTTGCATGTTTATTATTCCTCTAGTTCCTAAAACTAATAACACCGCCATAAGGCGGTGTTATCTTTACTACCTGACAGCCAAAACGGTGTCAGTTAATTGCATTATCGAACAGATTTTTCACCAACCCGGCGAATTCTTCAATAAATTCTCTTTGTTCTTCGGTTACGCGCTGCTCAGTGACGCTGGAGAGTACTTCCTGCAAATCATATACGATGCCGTCAACTTCTCTGACAATCAGGCTACGTTGTTCGGTCGTCAATCCGGTCTGTTGCTCACAGAGGCGGATCACGTGTTCAGCAATCACATCTTCTATTAACTCCAACACCTTAGGTGCATTGGCTTTCACCACACCCGGCTTCTCAAACAAGGCTAAGTGTTGCGTTAGGTACATGACTAACTCATCGTATCCTTGTTTATCTAAAACCATATATTGCCCACCTGAATGTATCAATGACATCTCCTATTGATTTAAGCAGAAACTAGTTTTGATTGCTACTTTTGATATTTGCTGACCAACAAAAAAGCAGCCAAGTTTTACGCTAGGCTGCTTTTTCCAATACTAAAGAGTGAGAATCTAACGATAATCCACCTTAGCAATTAAGGGGGCTCTCACCATTTAGGATTTTACTCGATTGTCAGGCCCGGACTCAAGGTACCTGGCAAAGTTACTTTGTCTAGTTCTACCGAAGCCACAGGGTATGCACAGTAATCTGCTGCATAATAAGCACTTGCTCTGTGGTTACCAGATGCGCCGATACCACCAAACGGGGCTGCGCTTGAAGCACCCGTGATAGGACGGTTCCAGTTAACAATACCAGCACGACTGCGACGCAGGAAGTGCTCATAATCCGCCTGATTGTCACCCAGTAGACCAGCAGACAGACCAAAACTGGTGTCGTTGGCCTTTTCAATCGCCGCATCAAAGTCGCTGTAACGGAAAACCTTCAACAACGGACCAAAGTGCTCATCATCCGGGAAGTCTGTTACTTTGCTACATTCAATGATACCAGGTGTTACAAAACCTGTACCTTCAGTATGTGTCAGCTCAAGCAGAACCTCACCACCAAGCTCAACCAACTGTTGTTGTGCTGCAACCATACCAGCAGCGGCGTTGTTAGAGATCATAGAGCCCATGAACGGCTGATCTTCAGCATCATAGTTACCAATCTTAATCGCTTTGGTCGCTTTAAGCAGTTGCGCCAGGATCACATCACCCTGTTCACCTTCAGGCAGGAACAGTTTGCGCGCACAAGTACAACGTTGACCACTTGAGATAAATGCCGACTGGATGATGTCATGTACAGCTGCTTTGGTATCAGCCACATCTTTCACGATCAGTGGGTTGTTACCACCCATTTCCAGCGCCAGGATTTTGCCTGGCTGACCTGCGTACTGCTCGTGCAGCAGGTGACCGGTGCGAGAAGAGCCGGTGAAGAACAAGCCATCGATGCCTTTGTGCGACGCCAATGCTTTACCCGTTTCAACTTCACCCTGTACCAGGTTAACGACACCCTTTGGCAGACCCGCCTGTTCCCATAGCTTCAATGTCAGCTCTGCAACATAAGGCGTCAGTTCTGATGGCTTGAAGATCACGGTGTTACCTGCAAGCAATGCTGGAACGATATGGCCATTAGGCAGATGGCCCGGGAAGTTATAAGGACCAAAAACAGCAACCACACCATGGGCTTTGTGACGAATCACAGCGCGGCCCACTGGCATTGGGTTTTCAACCACACCCGTACGCTCATGGTAGGCTTTTTCAGAAATGGCAATTTTACCAACCATGGCACCCGCTTCAGTACGCGTTTCCCACAATGGCTTACCTGTTTCCTGAGCAATGGCGACAGCCAGGGCTTCACTGTTTTCTTTCAGTAGTTCAGCAAAACGCTTAACCACGGCCAGACGCTCTTCAAACGCCAGTTCGCTCCAGGTGTAGAAAGCTTCACGTGCGGCTTTAACGGCGCTATCAACTTGCGCTGCGGTTGCCGCGTTTGCACGCCAGATCTCTTCGTTGTTTGCCGGGTTTACCGAAGCAAACGCTGCGCCTTCACCTAAGCGCCACTCACCATTGATAAACTGTGCTGCGTGTGTTGTCATAATTCTTTCCCAATTAAAGAGTTGCAATACTAACGGTATCACCGTCAGCGATCTGAAGGGCCTTAGCTACCGTACCAGGGATGGCAACTTCCGTTGCTTTTTCTGGTAGCGCTAACGTCAGCGCCGTCGCACGATATCCCGCTAGTTTATCATTAGCTATCATCACGGGGGAACCTTCTGCGTCGATCTTAACCTGATCATCAATGCGTACAATGTACTTACGAACTTCACGCACGGTACGGATATTGTCGACTTTGGCCTCTACGGTTGGACCGGCATCGAAAATATCGACATAACCATTAAAGGTAAAACCTTCGCTCTTGAGCAGTTCAATTGCCGGACGAGTATTGTCGTGTACTTCACCTACAACTGACTGGGCTTCTTTGCTCAGCAGATTGACATAGATTGGGTACTTAGGCATCAACTCGGCAATGAATACTTTCTGTCCAATGCCAGTCAGGTAGTCCGCCGTTGGGAAGTCCATTGAGAAGAAGTGCTCTTCCAGCCACTGCCAGAATGGGCTGTCGCCATTTTCATCAGAGACACCACGCATCTCAGCAATCACCGTTTCTGCAAAGCGATCACGATGCTGATTGATAAACATAAAGCGTGACTTTGACAATAATTTGCCATTTAATCCGCGACGATATTTATCGCGCAGGAATAATGTACACAACTCAGTGGCACCGGTGTAATCATTACACAGGGTTAGAATATCCACTGCTTTGTAAACATTCAAAGTCCGCGATGAGTGGATCACTTTACTTAAGTGGTAGTGATAGAAGGCATCATCAAGACCCACTGCGGCTTCGATGGCACTGGTGCCAACGACTTCGCCTGTTTCACTGTCTTCAAGTACAAATAAGTAGCCTTCATCAAAAGGCACATCTGTCTCTTTAGCAAATGAAGCAACTGAACGTTCGATCTTGTTTTGCAGCAATTCTTCATTGACCGGCAATGAAGTAAAGCCATGCCCCGACTCCTGGGCAATGTTCAAAAGCGCTGAATAATCGCTTTTCTGGATTGGGCGAAGGATCATCATGAGCCCGCTTACTCCTCAAAAAATGTAGATAGCTGAGTCGCACATATAAGTGCGACCCACATGTCACCGACTAAAATTAGGCGTTGTTTGCAACCACACGCGCTACAGCCGCTTCAAAGCGTGCCATACCTTCACGGATATCCGCATCAGGGATCACCAAAGACGGCGTGAAACGCACAACATTGGCACCGGCAACCAAAGACATGACGCCTTGATTAATACCTTCAACCAGGAACTCTTTTGCTTTACCCTGATACTTGTCGTTCAGTACGCCACCCAGTAGCAAACCTTTACCACGGATCTCGCTGAATACCTGATGCTTCTCGTTGATGTCGTTTAATAGCTCACGGAACAAGGCTTCTTTTTCTTTCACGCCATTCAGTACTTCCGGTGTATTTACCGTGTCCAGCGCAGCTTCTGCAACCGCACATGCCAGCGGGTTACCGCCATAGGTAGAACCGTGTGTACCAATTTTAAGATGCTCTGCAATCTCTGCGGTTGTGATCATTGCGCCAATAGGGAAACCACCGCCCAGCGCCTTTGCCGTTGTCAGGATGTCAGGCGTTACACCCAGTCCCTGATAAGCATATAAATCACCAGTACGGCCAACACCCGTTTGTACTTCATCAAAGATCAGCAATGCATTGTGCTTGTCACACAGTGCACGTACACCCTTCACAAAGTCCGCTTCTGGGGAAATGATACCGCCTTCACCCTGCAGAGGCTCCATCATAACGGCACAAGTGTTGTCCGAAATCAGCGCTTCCAGAGCTGCCAGATCATTGTAGTCACTGTGTACAACATCGCCCGGCTTAGGACCGAAACCATCAGAATACGCAGCCTGACCACCCACAGTAACAGTGAAGAAAGTACGGCCATGGAAGCCTTTGTTGAAAGCGATGATTTGTGATTTTTGCTCACCGAATTTGTCCAAAGCCCAACGACGCGCCAGTTTTAAAGCGGCTTCGTTTGCTTCTGCACCAGAGTTTGCAAAATAAACTTTGTCTGCGAAGGTCGCATCAGTCAGTTTTTTCGCCAGGCGAAGTGCCGGCTCATTGGTCATTACGTTAGACAGGTGCCAGATTTTCTCACCCTGCTCTTTCAGCGCTGCAACCAGTGCCGGATGACAATGACCCAGACAATTTACTGCGATACCGCCCGCGAAATCGATGTATTCTTTGTCATTTTGGTCCCATACGCGCGCACCTTCACCCTTAACCGGGATTACTGCAGAAGGTGAATAGTTAGGCACCATTACCTGATCGAAAAGTTCACGATTGATAGTCATTTTGATTCCTCATTTTGGTGAGTACAGCACTCAACCGGGGCAGGCAGTGATACATGAAATCTCAGCGACAGCGATGTAAAAGACCTGAATTTTTCCCAATTGGTGCAAAATTCATACGCTCATTATTTCAAAAAAAAGCGCATTTGTCTCATATTAAACACCGTGCTAGCCCTTTATATTCAAGGGATTAGTATATAATTGCATTCTCAGTGAATAACTATTAAGGCGCTTAAAATTAACGCCCCTATAACTTCAAGGTGTTTACTGAGATCCTCCGCTTACCCGGGATGAATGAATAAGCGGGAAAAAAGTGTGGCTTTTTTTACAGGATAGTCAATTGTAGGCTTTGCAGTGCTGTTTTTGACAGCAGATCTTGCTCTTCGCGGGTGAGTTGGTTGAAGGCAAGCCAATCTTTGGCTTCATCCGCTTCTAATAAATGGGTATCTTTTAGGACCTGATACTGCGCATAGCAATAGGCTTTACGCACTACCTGAGTGAGAGGTAATTGGTCGGCAGCATGATTATTCGCCTTTGGCAGATAGCTTTGCGCAAACTCTTCAATAGCGGCATTGAACGGCAGATAACGAAACTCCATGCGCTCAATCAGATACTGTGACACCGTGGCGGAGTGCTCCAGCAGTAAGTTACGCAGGAACAGAGGATCAGGCTCCAAACCAACCAGAGCGGTATGCAAGTCTTTTTGTTTTTTATCACGGGCAATCTTTACTTTACCCTGCCAGACCCGCTCAAAGGTACGCAAATATAGCCGCGTCAGGGCAATTTTGCCGACATCCAACAACATACCCAGCGTAAACGCATGTTGCTCTTTTACGCCATACAACGGGGCCAGGGTTTTAGCCGCAATGGAGGTTGCCATACTCATATCACGCAACTTGCGCTTTAGTAATGGAAAAGGTTCGGTTGAATGAGGCATCCAATGGCGTACTGCAAATGTGGGGATCACCATTTGCAAGTTTTCCAGTCCCAGATATCTTAACGCCAATGCCGGTGTATCAACCTTCACGGCTGTGCCTTTCGCACTCTTTTTACGGTATTGAGGGAGATTCACCAAAGACACCAGATCTCGGCCCATCCAGGATAAGTCATTAACCAATGGCTCCAAGCGTCCGACAGATGCCGACTTCACAGCCAGAATGTCTAATACCGTTGGCACCGCCTCTTGAATACCCACCACTTCATGATAAATCGTATCTAAATCTTCCAGCTGGGTATTAATGGCGGTTTCGATGACCTGATGCAGATGGGTGCTGGCTTTGGCAATATACTTATGATGACTGGTACTGCGCTCCTGGCGTTTGGCGGCCGCAGCAAGCTCGACCTCAAGCATTGTGCGTTGTGGTATCCGCTCGCCAAAATTCATATCAAAGGTATGAATGTAGCCGATCTGCTGCTGCGCAAAGTTATGGCTAATTAGTACATCATGGGCACGCTCTGCCAGCGCTTGTGCGATCCTAAGTTGCCTAATGTCATCTGTCATCAATTATGTTCTTTTCCGGTATTGTCGGGGGTTACTTTTCTAAGGTTAGAAGCGACTTATAAAGTTATCAAGTAGCCGCAGACCATGCTCGGTCAGAATGGCCTCAGGGTGAAATTGGACACCTTCCAACGCCCGCTCAGTATGGCATAAGCCCATGATTTCATCTAGTTCACCCGAACTATTTTGCGTCCAGGCTGTCACCTCAAGAGCGTCTGGCAGACTTGCTTGTTGCACAACCAAAGAGTGGTACCGACAAACCTCAAAGCGTGCAGGTAACCCGTTGAATGAACCCCGCTGATTATGCACCAGCGTTGAGGTTTTACCATGCATAACTTGCCTGGCACGCACGACGCGTGCCCCCAGAGCCTGAGCAATCGTTTGATGCCCCAGGCAGATACCCAGAATGGGGATCTGCCCTTGAAACGCATCAACGACCGACAGAGACACACCCGCTTCGTTAGGCGAACAAGGGCCAGGAGAAATTACAATATGATCCGGGTTTAGTGCGCGAATGTCAGAGATCGACAGCGCATCATTGCGATGCACCACAACCTCCTGGTCAAGGCGTTGAAAATATTGCACCAAATTGAACGTAAAAGAATCATAATTGTCTATCATAAGTAGCATACTGCGCTATCCTTGTGATGTCGTATTAAAGCGGTTTAAATCTGATTATATCATGCCAGTAAGCCGGATCAGGTTACTGACCCGGTGCTTTGGTCGTTGCCTGTATCTGACTCTCTTTTTGATAACCTGACGCCCCTTTAACGATATATCTGAGTTGCCAGATCAACCGCTCGGTCAACTCGGCTCGTTGCTGCGCATCCTGATCTAACGCCTCCGCGCCTGAACTGAAGACCAAGGTCACCATGGCTTCTGCCTGCATATAAGCATGGCTGGCATCACACGGTGTTTCGGTCTCCAGATAATGTGACAACTCCATGATGAAATGTTTGATCTCTCTGGCGACAGCAGCCCTGAACGCCGGGGACGTGCCAGAGCGTTCGCGCAACAGCAATCGAAACTGGTTACTGGAAGTTTCTATGAATTCCATAAAGGTAAGTACCGAAGTGTGGATCACGCTCCCGCCACCCTTAGCGATTCTGCGCCGAGCCTGACGCATCAGCTGGCGCAGGGTCAGGCCAGCTTCATCCACCATTGTCAACCCCAGCTCATTCATGTCTTTAAAGTGACGATAAAAGGAGGTCGGCGCAATCCCCGCCTCTCGGGCAACTTCACGCAAACTAAGATTGGTAAAGCTATGCTCAGCACTGAGCTGATTAAACGCTGCCTCAATCAACGCCTGGCGCGTTTTTTGTTTTTGCTGGGCACGAACACCTGACATGGACGCTATTCCTATAATTTATTAGCTCAGATCGACAATAGTGGGAGTCTAATACTTGACGACGCAAGTTTGAAATACTATTTTAGCGTACAAGTGTACGCTGAGATTTAAAAAATGAAAAAACCCCCGTTATTGTGGACTAATGTCTTATTCTTTAGTCTGTCCTTTCTTGCTGCCATTACTTTAGTCCCCTGGTATGGGTTCGAATATGGATACAGTGCAACGCACTGGATTGCGTTTGTCGGGTGTATGTTTTACGCCGGCATGTCGATCACCGCAGGTTATCATCGCCTGTGGGCCCACAAGGCCTATGACGTTCACCCTGTTATGCAGGTATTCTTTGCACTGGGCGGTGCCTTTGCGTTGCAAAATAGCGCACTGCACTGGAGCAGTGACCACCGCATTCACCACGGTCAGGTCGACGATCCAATCAAAGACCCCTATGCCGCAACACGAGGCTTCTGGTACAGCCATATCGGCTGGATGCTCAGAGACTATCAGGGAGACAGCTACGGTGACTACAGCAATGCCCGCGACTTACAACGCAACAAAATCGTGATGTGGCAACACAAGCACTACCTGAAGCTGGTGTTACTTACCAATATCGGCATTCCACTGCTGCTGGGCTTGATGCTGGGCGACATCATCGGGATGCTATTATTAGCCGGTGTGCTACGGCTCGTGCTCAGCCAGCACTTTACTTTCTTTATCAATTCGCTGGCACACATCTGGGGAAAACGCCCTTACACCGAGAAAAACACCGCTCGAGACAATGGTTTTCTGGCCCTGCTCACCTATGGTGAAGGCTATCACAATTTCCACCATATCTTTGCCAGCGATTATCGCAATGGCATTCGCTGGTATCATTATGATCCAACCAAGTGGATGATCCGGGGTCTTTCTTATCTTGGTCTGGCCAGCAAGCTGAAGCGAACGCCTATTGAACGGATAGAAAAAGCCAAGGCAGAAACCTTATTAAATAAGACTAAAGTTACCCTAGCGAAATTGCCTTTGGCGCAGGATAAGCTTACATTGTTACAACAAGAGTATGATTTATTGCTGAAAAAACTTCAGCACTTCTGTGCCGTGCAAAAGCAGGTACTGGAAACGAAAAAGCATGCCATGCGTGAGCAATGCGAGCAATCGGCCCTGTTAAAACAGTATCAAGAACTAGAACAGGCCTGGGAAGCGCAAAAACAGGCATGGCTGGCATTAAACTCGAGGTTGTTAAAGGGCGCCACCAGCTAACCCAATAACGCCTCACAAGTCATTATGTAAGGTGAGGCCGTGAGTAAAAAAACCGCCACAAAAACCCCCAATCAAAGCGCATCATACCAGTATGATGCGATCATCATTGGCACAGGCCCCGGCGGCGAAGGGGCTGCCATGAATCTCTCCAAAAGCAATCGTAAAGTCGCCGTGATTGAGCGACAAAAAGATGTCGGGGGTGGCTGCGTACATTGGGGAACTATCCCTTCCAAAGCACTGCGTCACTCTGTCAGCCGTTTGATTGAGTACAAATCGAACCCACTGTTTCGGTTCAGCGAACGCCCGCAACGTCTGACGTTTCAGGACATTCTGCATCATGCCAGTAATGTGATCAGCAAACAGTCAAGCCTGCGCTCAAGCTTCTACGACCGCAACCGCATCCACCTCTATCAGGGCGATGCAACTTTTGTCGATGCACACACAATCCGGGTCCAACATCATGACGGTTCGCAGGAACTACTGACTGCGCAGACCATTGTCATTGCCACGGGCTCTCGTCCGTATCGTCCACCTGGCGTCGATTTCGCTCATCCGCGCGTCTATGACAGTGATACGATTTTAGATTTAACACATAACCCACAGCGCGTACTGGTTTACGGTGCCGGGGTCATTGGTTGTGAGTACGCATCTATATTTAAGGGCTTAGGTGCCAAAGTTGACCTTATCAATACCCGTGATCGACTGCTGTCGTTTATGGACGATGAAATCTCCGATGCACTGAGCTACCACTTCTGGAACAGTGGTATCGTGATCCGACACAATGAAGAGTTTGCCAAGGTTGAAACCCTGGACACGGGCGTTGTGCTGCATCTTCAATCGGGTAAAAAGGTTAAAGCCGACTGCATTTTGTGGGCCAACGGAAGAACTGGTAATACCGATTCACTCAATCTGGATGCCATTGGCCTCAAAGCAGACAGCCGCGGCCAGCTCAAAGTCAATGAGCATTACCAGACAGAAATAGACAATGTATACGCCGTGGGTGACGTGATTGGGTATCCCAGCCTGGCCAGTGCCGCCTTTGATCAGGGTCGCATTGCGGCGCATGCGATTGTGCACGGTAAGTGCGATGATCGCCTGATCACTGATATCCCAACTGGTATTTACACCATTCCGGAAATGAGCTCAGTGGGCAAAACCGAACAACAGCTGACGGCAGCCAAAATCCCATACGAAGTGGGCCGAGCACAATTCAAACACCTGGCACGCTCGCAGATCACAGGTACTGAAGTTGGTTCACTGAAGCTGCTTTTTCATGCTGAAAGCAAAGAGATACTCGGAATACACTGTTTTGGCGAGCGGGCCTCCGAGATCATTCACATTGGTCAGGCCATTATGGAACAAAAAGGCAAAGGCAATAATGTTGAGTACTTCGTCAACACCACCTTTAACTACCCCACCATGGCCGAAGCATACCGGGTTGCCGCACTCAACGGATTGAACCGTTTATGTGACTAACCCGACCCAGCATGAGTGCTGCGCCTTAAAAGCGCAGCGCTCCACTTACACGCCACAACTGCTCTATCTGACGCGTCGGTAAATTAAAATCGGCTCGATTTGCGACCTTAGATTCCAGATACTGAAACTCCATACCAACATGCCAGCGCTCAGAGATCTGCCAGCGACCTGTTACGGTTATCGCCCCTCCCTCACTGGTGTTTGGATCGAAATCCCAAAAGTCGCGATCTTTCACGTCGAATTGCTCCACCCGACCACTCACTCGATAATCCTGCCATTTATGGGTTAACAGAATAAACTGGCTACTAAAGTCGTTATCAACGCCACGCCTGATCCCCATCGCCGTATTGCCAGCCATCGCCTGCATGACCAGATGCGTGGCCCGGGTGATCTTAAAACGATAAGCCGCACTGTAAAACTTGGTATCCCAGGCATATTGCCCGGTCTGATAGTTCAATACACTTGGGTCACCGTTATTATCATACCAATACAGCCTCAGCGTGTGACGCTTCCGATAATCCCAGTGTGCGCCGAGGTAATACCCAAACCGACCATCGACTTCAGTAAAAGGCTCAGTTCGCCAGGATTGCTTAGCCAGGGGCGGTGCCTGTAGTGCGTTGATCGGCGCAAAAGGGATGGCTTCATTAAACACACTTTGCCTGTCATGTATTGCCCAACCACGCCAGGCCAGTAAAGTGCCTGCCGGATCATTCCCTTTATACACAGCCCCCAGTAACTCCCAATTGTGACCTGTTCGTTGTCGACGTGGCAGCCGGCTGTCACTGTGCTTATAGCTCACTTCCGTACCAAAAGTACGGATCTCTTCACCCAGCCAGGTATTGATCGCGCTATAGCTGTAATTATAAGGAGACGACCAGCCAATATCAGGGTTTTCCAGAGACATGCGTGGGTAAAACCCCCCAAGCCGCGCTTGCCACTGGCGGGACCCTTTGTTCAGGGTATGGTACTGTGCAAATAATTCAGTAAACCCGAATTTACTATCCGGATCGGGAACATATTGGGCACTGGCTAGCAAAGACCATTTGCTGCCCAGCTCAGTGCGCACATCAAGCACAGCACGACTCAAGTTGAGTCGCTCAGAGTCGGCACCAAAGCGATTTACTGCCACGCCCCGGTTATACCAGGCTGCATATTCACTGCTATTTTGCCAACTTGCCTGAATTGCACCTTTATACTGAAAGTCCTGTGCCTGTGCCGTGCTGATGCCCACAACACTCAGCCCAATCAGCCCCAGCTTTTGAAGTTGTTTATTCATAATCATCAAACTCATCACTGAAATCTTCCTGGAGCATACCAAGGGACTGCTGCAACTGAATATTCAGTTGTTCACCCGACTTGACGGCGGATAATGCATGACTTTCCGGACTGTCTAAGTCCATAAATCCCTCGTGCCAGACTTTTAACGTCACGTCATTGTGCTGCGCCGCAGGTATTGAAATGCGTGCGATGCCCTGAGTATCTGTTACGGCAAAATGCGTAGAGTCAACAACCAGAATGTAACCCAGCATCCAGTCATGGATGTTACAGCCCAGCTCCACAGCCCCGGTCGCAGAAAACGTCAGGGCCTGTGGTTGATCCCGATACAATTTAAACTCAAAGCGCTTGGCGGGAGAGAAGGAGTACACATGGTGCAAAATAGAGTCATAGTTAGGAAATGACACTTCGGCCTGTTTTGGCACAATCAGTAAATGCGGCGTAAATGCGCGGTTTTTCTGGCCCATTTTATAACTGCGTGTGAGGACAGCCTGATCGGCAGCAAGTCCTTTACCACTGAGCCATACGGCCGCGCCGGGCAATACCTTTCCCTCTTTGTCCCGCACCTGAACAGTGAGCTGCTCAGCGGCAGTGGCACAGGCAGAGATCAGAGTTACGGCAGCTAAAGTGATACTAAGAATATGTTTTAATTGAGTCATTGCCTAAAAGCTCCTTGCGGTCTCGATTTAGTATAGGCCACAGATGTAGACCGGACGACCGTTAGTTTCCATTCATCGCATTTTCAAAGTGAATACGTATGCAGACAGTTCATGCCCGGACGAAGATAACAGTAAGCTAAACATTCACTCACATTTGCAACCGAGATAGTTTATGCGATTAGTCTTCAGTGCAACAGGCGTTGCTGTCACACTCTTAGCCGGTTTATTTACCACTGCAACACAGGCTGCGACATACAGTGTCAGCTCGCCAGACGGTAAACTCACCTTTCAAGTCAGCGATGACAATACCCAGCCCAGCTACCAGATCATGTTTAATAACCAAGCCGTGATTGCCCCCTCAAAGTTAGGGTTCGATTTTGCCCGCGCCCCCTCGCTGCGCGACGGACTGATCATCAGCAAAACCCAGCGCAACAGCGTAGATGAGCGCTGGCAGCAACCCTGGGGTGAGGCACGAGAAGTACACGACCATCACAATGAACTGGTTGTTACCCTGGCTGACAGTCAGTCAAAGCAGGCGCAATATACCCTGAGAATACGGGCATTTGATGACGGTGTCGGCTTCCGCTACGAAGTAGCTCAGGACTCTGCCCGCTATATCACCAGAGAACTGACTGAATTTGCTGTCGCTGACAGTGACAAGGCACAAGCTTGGTGGATCCCAGCTCGCGGCTGGAACCGCTATGAATATACCTATAACACCACAGCACTCCATGATGCAGCCCATGTCCACACCCCATTTACATTGAAAAACAAAGATGGTGTGCATGTCAGCATTCACGAAGCCGCACTGGTTGACTATGCCGCTATGACCCTGAACCAGCGTCGCCCCGGTACCTTTATCAGCGATCTGACCCCCTGGTCTGATGGCATTGCCGTAAAGACCAATGGCCACTTCAAAACCCCCTGGCGCACAATTCAGATTGGCGCCCAGGCAACTGATTTGCTGAACTCGCGCCTTATTCTCAACCTGAATGAGCCCAATAAATTAGGCGATGTATCCTGGGTAGAGCCAGGTAAATACCTCGGCATTTGGTGGGGCATGCACATCGGAAAGAACACCTGGGGCAGTGGTGAAAAACATGGCGCGACTACAGAACGCACTAAAGAATACCTGAGTTTCGCAGCCGAGCATGGCTTCGATGGTGTGCTGGTAGAAGGCTGGAATACCGGCTGGGATGGCGACTGGTTCTTCAATGGTGATGTATTCAGCTTTACAGAAACCTACCCGGATTTCGACTTGGATACCATTGCTAAACATGGCGAACAAGTAGGTGCCCGCCTGATCGGTCACCACGAAACCTCAGGTAATGTCAGCAATTATCGCGACCAGATGGCAGATGCCTTTGCCCTGTACGAAAAAGCCGGTGTCCGTCAGGTTAAAACCGGCTATGTTGCCGATGGTGGCAATATCAAGCGCATTGATGAGCGTGGTCACGCCCGGTTCGAATGGCACGACGGTCAGTTTATGGTTAATGAATACCTGGACAATGTGAAACTGGCGGCCAAACATAAGATCAGCATCAATACCCATGAACCAATTAAGGATACGGGATTACGCCGCACTTACCCTAACTGGCTGACCCGAGAAGGCGCACGCGGCCAGGAGTTTAATGCCTGGGGTACACCACCCAACCCACCTGAGCATACCACCATGCTGGCCTATACCCGTATGTTGTCTGGCCCGATGGATTTTACACCAGGTATTTTCGACATGAGTTTTAACGGCCTGGGCGACAAAACCAACCGCCCACAAACGACCCTTGCCAAACAACTGGCGCTATATGTTGTACTGTATAGCCCAGTGCAAATGGCCGCGGACCTGCCAGAAAACTATTTGGCAAAACCACAGGCCTTCCAGTTTATTAAAGACGTCCCGGCGGACTGGGAGCACAGTATCGCATTGGCAGGTGAAGTGGGCGACTATGTGGTCTTTGCCCGTAAAGAGCGCAAACGCGGTAAGTATTCGGGAAATGACTGGTATTTAGGTGCCATCACCGATGAACAGGCAAGAAGCATTAACATAAAGCTCGACTTCCTTGAGCCAGGCCAGCGTTTCGAAGCCCAGATCTATCAGGATGGCCCTAAGGCAGAATGGAAATACAACCCCTATGATCTGAGCATTCAAAAACAGATTGTCACGACACAAGATACCTTAACGCTGAAGCTCGCCACCAGTGGCGGCACCGCGATCCGCTTTAAGGCCCTTTAAAACACACATTAAAAGCCGCCCACACCGGGCGGCTTTTTATCAGGCAGCCACTTTTTTCAGATGCGGCGTAATGAACTGGCTGAGAATCAAAGAGCACCCCGCCAGGGCCGCACCAAAATAAAATACCAACGATTGGTCATACAACCACACCATGCCAAAGCTCGCCGGGATCACCACTGCCGCGATGTGATTAATGGTAAAACTCACTCCGGCCGTGGCGGCAATATCTTCTGGCTGGGCAATTTTTTGGAAATAGGTTTTAAGCGCAATGGCCATCGCAAAGAAGATATGATCCACTAAATATAATACCGCCGCTAATTGCGCAGACTCGACCAGCGCATAGCCAATAAAGACCAAAACCAAACCTGAATACTCCAGCGTCAGGGCCTTTTGCTCACCAATCTTGCTAATCATCTGACCAATTTTTGGGGCCACGAAAATATTCACAAGGTGGTTGAGCATATACAAGGCAGTGATCTCGGCCACATCAAAGCCGAACTTTTCCACCATCAAAAAACCGGCAAACACCATAAAGATTTGACGACGGGCGCCGGAGAAAAAGGTCAGGACGTAATACAGACTGTACTGTTTTCTTAGAATGAGTTTTTTATGTTGCGTGGCTTGTTGAACGAAGTGCGGGTGCGTCAGCGCCATAAACAAGGTCAGTACCAGTCCGGCCCCGCCAAATAACAAGTACACCCACACATAATCGGTCGCCATCCAGGTAAATGCCACCCAGATGAGCCCGAACGTCACTAAAGAGGCCATCGATTTTATCGACAGTAAACGGCCCAATTGCTCGGGTGCCTCTTCCTTAGTGAACCACTGCAAGCTCAGCGATTGATTCAGTGTTTCAAAATAGTGGAATCCAATAGACATCAGCACCGTCGTGGCATACAGGCCATACACACTCGGGAAAAACCCTGTCAGTGCCACACCTATCGACAACAAACATAAACTGATCAAGGCAAAGGTTTGTTCCTTCAGCACCAGCAACACAAACACAGCTGTAAAAGCCAGGAAACCTGGGATTTCTCGCAGTGATTGCAACATGCCAATATGCGCACCTGTAAACGCAGCCTGTTCAATCGCAAAGTTATTAAGCAAGGCATTCCAGGCAGAAAATGTCATAGCCATGACGATGGTTGCCAGCACCATAAAGCTCATCGGGGAAGGCACAAAAAGTCGGGTCGGGTTTTTCATTCACAGTCCTTAAGCACATTGATTGCCGTTATCGGCCCGGTTAGTATATGAGCTGTTCACACTGGCTAATATGGGAAATCATGACACAAAGTTTATCAAATCGGACAGATGCATCCTGGCGCAGTGTGTCCAGCCGATTCAAACGCAAAGTACTGGGCAGACCCATCTTCCCCCGACCCACCACGATGCCTGCCAACGAGCATGTGCGGCCCCATAGCCATCACTGGGGGCAAATCACCTATATCAGCGACTCAGTGATGACCATTTTCACACCTCAGGGCACCTTTGTTATTCCGCCGCAACAGGCCTTGTGGATCCCGCCCAACGTAGAGCATGAGACTTTCTGTCGTTATGGCGGGCATTTTCGTAGTGTCTATATTGATGAAAAGTATGCAGCCATCCTGGGCGATCAGGCGAAAACCCTGGTGGTCGATGCGCTGCTGAAAGAAATGATCCTCACTATCTGCACCTGGCCTGAAGATTATCTGCTCGACGATAAGACCGAACGCTTTATCCAGGTGTTCATTGACAGATTAGAGCTGGCACCTACCAGTGCGTTTTTCATTCCCAAAGCCGATGATCATCGCCTGCTGCCAATTGTCAGTGAACTGTATTCTAACCCGGGCTGCGCACTTACTCTTGAACAGTGGGGTGAGCAGGTGGGCGCATCAGCCAGAACCCTTAATCGCCTGTTTCACAAGAGCTTTGCAATGAGCTTTAGTCAATGGAAGCAGAAGCTCAGAGCGCTGCGTGCCGTTGAAATGCTCACCGCAGGTGAAACCCAGCAAGCCACCGCTTTGCAACTGGGGTTTGAGTCCAGCTCAGCATTCAACAGTGCATTTAAAAAGTTTTTCGGCACCACACCCGGGCAATATCTAAAGCGTTAAGGCGGGTTATTCAGATACAAAGCCTGCAATGGTCCGGTTTCTAACCACGCACGCATCAACTGGCGCTGACTCAACGAAAACATCTTCTGCCTGTTATCATAGACATTGGTATTCATAAAGTTCATCGTCAGATCTGCATTCACGCAATCAGTCTGCGCCAACCCATCACAGGTCAGGTGACGATGAGTGTTTTGGTCATTCCACGGCGGATTAGTATGACCAATTAACCCCAGAAAGTGCCCTAACTCATGCGTCAGCGTTTTGCCCTGATCATAATTTAGCTCTCGAGGTGCGATGGTGCCAAATAGTCCCTGCTCTACCGACACACCAATATATAGCTCAGGCGCCATGCCCGGGACATGTGCCCTGCCACCCAACACCGGTTCATTGAACCGGGTACGTGACATGCCCACCCAGATATTAATGTAACGGTCTGTCGGCCAGGCATCCGATCCACCCGCATCGCTGCGGGCAAAGGGGTATCCCTCCAGCGCAAAGACACTCGTTGTGGCATCGACCCGCACGATCCCCGAATGAGACTGGCCATCTGGATCTTTGTCAGCCAGATAAAACTGGATCCCAGTGTCTGCAACAAAAGGGGAATAGGTATCGGGGATAGTCTCAAGTTCGGCGTTATTTTTGCCGCGAAAATGCAAATTCGTGGCCCGTAACTGAGATAAGATCTGCGCATCACTGAGTTCAAAATGGCCATTATTCAGTACATGTACGACGACCGGTAACCGGATCCGCGTGAGCGCCTCAGGCTCAGGAAGGTAAGGTAAAAATAACGCACTCACAGTACAAGGCCCAGTCACTTCGGGTAGGTGATAAGTGTACTGGGTTAGTGTGCCATTACATCCCCCAACGCGCTCCAGAATATGATCGCTGTTCGGTGTAAAGACAAACTCAGCAGCGCTGCCATGCACAATTTGCTGGGTGCTGATGTCCACATTTCCACCCTGACTAACGGTCGCATCCAGACGATACTGGATAGGTGAAAAACGTGCCTGTATTTGACAACTTTGCTCGACCCGCTCTACCCGATAAGCAACCCCCGTGCGTTTACCCCCGCAACCGCTCAGCGCCACCAGCTCATAACCCGCCCGAGGTTTCGCGATAAACTCAGCGGCTTTACCCTTGCCAACCTGAAGGCTTGCCGGCTCCAACACTCCACCCCCTTCGCTATGTGCTGAAATGGTCAACAAGTCTGGTGTATCCTTAGGTGCTGAACTATCATCGCTGCCACCCGAGCAAGCGGTTAATTGACTCAGTAGCATCCCCAGCACTAAGGCCCTTTTAATCACATAATTCATCGCTCCTTCTCCTCTTTTCCTGAGTTATATGCCGTCGCAATCAAGTCGACTTCAGTAAGTTATTATAGGAACAAGCAGCTCGCAAACTGTTATGTAGCTGGTTAAAAATGTCGCAATTTGTAATTCCCTCCCCCCAAGCTGGGCAGACATTGAGCAATCAGGTGTCAGTAGCTGTACAGCATCGCAATAGGCAAGTACTCTGAGGCCCTTCCTTTGTTGTAACCTGTATGGGGTGTCATGAGCACAGCATTTTCACGCCGATTTATTACTTTGATCGACCAGTTTAGCGCCGGCAACAAACGTCAGTTTGCGCTCCTCACTGGCAAGTCGCCGTCACACATTTATCGTATTTGTCGTGGCCTGAGCCGACCATCCGTTGCCTATTTGGAACATTTATACAGCTTGTTCAGTATTGATCTAAATTGGCTGCTTACCGGTGAGCAGCCCACAGAGCACGCGCCGATGACGGGCAGTCAGGAAATGCTGATGGTGCCTAAACTGGATGTTGAGGCCAGTGCCGGTTTTGGTAGCATCAATGGCAGTGAAGATATCACAGAGCAGTTTGCCCTGAATAAGCGCTGGCTCAGTACGCAACTGGGCGTGCACAGTGAACAATTGGCGTTTGTCACTATCCGGGGAGACAGTATGCTGCCAACCTTGCAGCATGGCGACATGGTGCTGGTTGATTTAAGCCAGCGTGACGCGAATAAACGCGGCGTTTATGTACTGCAAACCGAAGATGGTCTGATGGCTAAGCGCCTGCAACAACAACGAGATCATATTAGCGTAGTGAGTGATAACCCGGACTACCCAGCCTGGCAAATCCATGCCGAAAATGCCCAACAGCATGGTATTGCGGGCAGAATTGTCTGGTGCGGCCGCAGTATGTGATCTTCAAACAGCAAAAAGCCAGCGTATAAGCTGGCTTTTTTGTGGTTGTGACCTGGCTGATTACGGGCGCGGGATAAAGCCCAGCGCGTCGTATGCCGCTTTTAGTGTTTTCTCTGCACGAGCACCTGCTTTTTCTGCACCAGAACGCATGATCTGATCCAGCAACGCTTGATCTTCACGGATCTCTTTGAAACGCGCCTGCATAGGCTCCAACATAGCCACCACGGCATCGGCCGTGTCTTTTTTCAGATGACCATACATTTTATCTTCATACTCTGGCACCAGATCGGCCACATCACGCTTGGTCGCCACCGACAATAGTGTCAGCAGGTTAGATACGCCTGGCTTTTCTTCTCGGTCAAAGTAAATGCGCGCTTGTTCGTCTGAGTCCGTCACCGCTTTTTTCAGTTTCTTCTCAATCTTTTTCGGCTCATCCAGCAGCATAATATAGGCATTTGGATTATCGTCCGATTTCGACATTTTCTTCAATGGATCTTGCAAGCTCATCACCCGGGCACCCAGCTCTGGGATATACGGCTCAGGTACTTTGAATACATCACCATACAGGTTGTTGAAACGTGTCGCGATATCACGAGTCAGCTCAAGGTGCTGTTTCTGATCTTCACCCACCGGAACCTGATCAGCCTGATAAAGCAGAATATCAGCCGCTTGCAATACCGGATAAGCAAACAAGCCCACGTTAACATTGTTAGTGTTTTTCGCTGACTTGTCTTTAAACTGAGTCATGCGATTGAGTTCGCCCATTTGTGCATAGCAGTTCAGCACCCAGCTTAACTGCGCATGCTCTGGTACCTGTGATTGCACAAATAACGCTGACTTTTCTGGGTCAATGCCACACGCGGCATACAAAGCAACACCATCCAAAACGCGATCACGCAGGACATTTGGCTCCTGGCGAATGGTGATGGCGTGCAAATCAACCAGCATAAAGAAACAATCATGATCTTCCTGTAGCTTAAGCCACTGGTTAATGGCACCCACATAATTGCCTATTGTCATACCACCGGTTGGCTGAATGCCACTTAACACTACTGGTTTAGTCATTGTGTTCCCTTACTCCTAGTTTGATTTAAGGTTGATTTAAAATGGGGATTATATCCAAGAAGCCCTCACAGAGGTACTGTGGATTAAACTGGGCCAGATCCAGTCCTTGATTGTACCCATATTTGAGTGCAATCACAGGTATTTCAGCAGCCTGAGCGGCCAAAATATCGCTTTTTGAATCGCCGACCATGATGGCCGTGTGTGGTTCGATGTTAAGTTGCTGACAGGCTGACAAGAGCGGCTCGGCAGCCGGCTTTTTCTGACCGTCATCACCACACACCACAACATCAAAATGCTGGCTGAGGTTAAGGTTATCGAGTAGCTGTACTGTAAACTCACGACTCTTGTTGGTTACGACGGCCTTGGGCACATGACTGAATGCAGCCAGTACCGTTTCAACATTGGCATAGAGCAAAGAGTATTGCCCAACCAGGGCCCGATAATGGCCTGCAAAACGAGTTTGTGCCTCAGCGACCACACGCGGCGGTAGCTCAGCGTTAACATCATGACTGCCGCTTAAACCACGCTGCACCAATACATCGATGCCGTTGCCGACCCAGGTCAGTACCTGAGCGCGGCTCACCACAGGAAAAGCCACTTCAGTTAACGTCAAATTAAGCGCCATATACAAGTCATGCGCACTGTCGACCAGCGTGCCGTCGAGATCAAATAAAATACCCTGGTAGCGCATTAGCCCACCTTAGCGAGCTCAGAACGCATCGCATCAATGACCGTCCGGTAGTCTGGTTGATTGAAAATCGCTGAGCCAGCAACAAACATATCAGCCCCCGCGGCCGCTACCTCAGCTATATTGTCGACTTTAATGCCACCGTCCACCTCCAGGCGGATTTTACGACCACTGGCATCTATGCGCTCGCGTACCTGGCGCAACTTATCCAGCGTCTGCGGGATAAAGCTCTGACCGCCAAAGCCGGGATTGACAGACATAAGTAAGATTTGATCCACTTTATCCATTACATAATCCAGATAATGTAATGGCGTTGCCGGATTAAGTACCAATCCAGCCTCACAGCCTTGTTCCTTAATCAAACCCAGACTGCGATCTATATGTTCACTGGCTTCAGGATGGAAAGTAATGATATCTGCACCCGCTTTTGCAAACTCCGGGATCAGGCTATCCACGGGTTTGATCATCAGGTGCACATCAATTGGGGCGGTTATGCCATAATTGCGCAGCGCCTCACAGATCATCGGGCCAAACGTCAGATTCGGGACATAATGATTATCCATCACATCAAAGTGCACGACATCCGCGCCAGCATCTAACACCCTGGCAACGTCTTCACCCAACCTTGCAAAGTCGGCAGACAAAATAGATGGTGCAATTAAGAACTCAGAATTATTATTGTTCTGCGACATACTACCCCCTGAAACAAAATGTCAGCGGCTACTGTAACTCATCTTAACGCTAAAAACACCTGATTGTTAGGCACTGTTAATTTGCGAGCAGCTGCCATTTTTGCAGGACAAAGCGATTGTTTAATAAACATACATAGTGTACTATTTATAGATAACTATTCACTGGGGATATGGTTATGTTAAGTCGGCTTAAAACACGGACGCTTTTACTTACAGCTGCTTTAGTCTTGTCTGCTGGCGTGGTTTCGTTCAGCGGTGACGATGACTTAGTCGCAAAAAATGAGATGTGCCAGTGCTCTACCACTCAGGTCAGTCAGCACGCATCATCAAATTTATGTAAGCTGGAGTCACACACTAGTTGGTATGCCTGGTTAACTGGCGGCAGTAGTAATGCGCAGTTCCACTACCTTGATCTGCTTGAGCTACTACTGGGATCTGGTGACGAGCAAACGTCGAGTCAATTTTCACAATTCTAATTGATACCAACACGCTTAAGTACGCCTTCAATCGGGCAAGTCATTAAGGCGAGTTGGTATTCATACACTATACTGTTAGGTATCTCGTTGCATATTAGGAGCCAGGATGCCGTGACAGAACGATTCTTTATACTTATTCAAAGTGTACTTGCTGCGATGTTTGGTGTGCAAAGCCAGGCTAAATATCGTGTCGATTTCAGCCAAAAACACTTTTGGCCTTTTGCCTTGCTAGCCGTGTGTTTTGTTATCGCACTGGTTATCGCCTTGGCCTGGTTTGTTAATGCAGTTGTATTATGACATGCCAGCCATCAATGCGCTCATTCGTGATATAAGGCCATCAGCTCATCAACCCGGTTACGTCCCGAGCCTTTAGGGCTAATGGTTCTTTTTACCTGGATCACATCCAGGTGAGCCTGGCTGTAGATCTTGCGCGTGAGCACCGTGTCATGGTTGGATATCAGTACGGGTGTTTGCTGTTCAAAAGCGGCCTTTTCTGCCAGGTTAGCGAGTTGTGCCTGATCGTCAAAGTTAAACCCCCCTTTGGCATAGGCTGTGAATGAGGCGGTTTTACTCAGCGGCACATAGGGCGGATCACAATACACTACGGCCTTATTCGGAATACGCTTGAAGACTTGCTCATAACTCAAACAGGTGAAGGTTGCCTGTTGTGCTTTTTCTGAGAAAAAGTACAGCTCATTTTCCGGAAAATAGGGGCGCTTGTATTTACCAAAGGGCACGTTAAAAATGCCCTTCAGGTTATAGCGACAAAGCCCATTGTAGCCATGCCGGTTCATGTACAAAAACAGAATAGCCCGCTCATAAACATCAATGCTTTCATTGAACTGCTGACGGTACGCATAATAGGCATCGGGATGATTGTTCAAATCAACAAACAGCTTTCTGGCATCACTAATGAACTCGTCTGGAGTGCGTTGCAACTCTTTGTACAGATTAATCAGGTCCGCATTAATGTCATTGAGTATATAGTGCTTGAAGTGACTATTTAGAAAGACAGATCCAGCCCCTACAAAAGGCTCCACCAGAGTTTCGGCCTCTTCATTTGCGGCTTGCAAGCGCTTGGTAATTTCTTCCACCAAGGCATATTTTCCACCTGCCCATTTTAAGAAAGCTCTGGTCTTTTTTTGCATGATCTGACTAGTTACCCCAAAGTAGCGCGATTCTACACTATTTTTGCGTTTGTGACTGTTGGATTTGTTGCTTAATTTGCACGATACGTTTAAAAAACGGCTGCCCTGCTAACACGGCTTCAGGTAATTCAGTCCGGGCCTGTTTCGCGTCATCTAAGGTTGCAAATGGCGCCAGGGTAACAAACCACCACGCCTTGCCTGCGCGCATAACCTGAGCAGTTCGGATCTGCGACAACTTATGTTGCTCGATATATCGCCGTGCCACGGACTCGTCAGTCACAGCCAGCAGTTGAATTGTCCAGGCATTGCTGTCTTGCGCCATAAACCAGGCATTGTCCGATAAGCTTGAAACCGGATCCGGCTGCACCTGAGGTTCTGCGATAATGTCGGGTTGTGGCGTTTCAATCTGCTCATTGATGTCTGTGTGCTCAGCATCGCCGCTCAGAATATCTGGTTGCGTCAGCACTTGTGCGACTGCTGCCGACGCATTGGGTGTACTGTGTGCATCTCTGTCAGACTCGGTAGTGTGTTCAGAGCCTTCTTCACTGGCTTCGATTTGACGCGCGTCCACAGCAGTGTGATCCAAGGTTAACGCGCCGAGTATAGATTGCACATCATGCTGCAAAGGAGCCTGAGTGTCACTACTCTCTGATTGTTCTGCCAATGTCTCGGAAACGGGCTGCGCGGTTTCATCCGAGAGCGCCTCTTGCGCCGTCAACACAGTCGGCTCAGGCAATGCCTCAACCGAGGTTGCGCCAACATCCTGTTGCAGACGCAATAAATCGGCCAAATCTTTTTGGTAAAGCAGCGCGACCAGAAACAAGGCCGTAATCACAACAAAAGCACCCAAAAACCCTTTCCATTGCCGACTACTCATTGTTTGTTTAGATTTCAATGTCAATTGATGCTGATTTTGCTGCCATTCGAGCAAAATACTGGGGTTACCACCTGCTTCGCTCAAAAAGGTGCTAAATATTGGGTCTTCTGAAGGCGGAAGCTCTGGAAAAAACATCGCCATCAGGCGGCGACTTTCTATTAATGATAAGGGCTCCAGATGAATATCCAGCGCCTCAGGCAGTAACTTAGGGGCTTGTCCAGTTACCAGAATATACAGAGTATCCGGGGCCTTTTTAGCCAGCAGTTGAAGCTCCTGGATGAGCTCATCACTCAGATGACGTGCACCATCAATGACCCAGAGACAAGGGCCACAAGGCTGCTCATTATACAAAACAAAGAAATTTTCACTTAATGACAACTTGTGATCAACCAGCGGTGCGCGAAAGCTATTTTCTAGCAGTTGCTGAACCAGCTCTGTGTCTTTGGTATGCGCACCCAATTTAACAAAAGCTTTGCTAAAATCAGGGTACTTATCTGTGATGAAAGACTCAGCCAGATAACTTTTACCTAGCCCTGAGTTACCAACCAGGCAGATCAGGTTTTGTCCATATTCAAACTGCATTGCAATCCGGTCGACCAGAGCGGCACGACTCGGTAAGATTTGCGACTGCATCAGTGCCCTATTAGCTGGCCTAAGGTGTCATCAGATACGTCATCAACCAGCTGGCACTTGCCCAGACTGGTGGGTACGATAAAGCGGATCTTACCTTGTTTGTTTTTCTTATCTTTACGCATATGGGAAATAAACTGCGATGTTGTCATCGATGCGGGTGGGGCAACTGGCAGTTGATACATTTCTAGCAATGCTGCGATACGCGCAACTTCATGCTCTGTCAATGCACTTCTAAGTTGTGCCAGACGAGCCGCTAGCATCATTCCTGCAGCGACCGCTTCACCGTGAAGCCATACACCGTAGCCCATCTGCGCTTCAATGGCATGGCCAAACGTGTGCCCCAAATTCAGCAATGCACGCAACCCAGCTTCTTTCTCATCTTGTGCGACAATTTCAGCCTTGATAGCACAGCAGCGATGGATCACTTGCATCAGCAGGTCAGTGTCCAACTCGCGCAGTGCATTGCCATTGTGCTCAAGTAGCGTCAGAAAGTCTTTATCGTAGATCAGACCGTACTTGATCACTTCAGCCATGCCTGCCGCAAACTCACGTGGTGGCAAACTCTTCAGTGTATTGGTATCAATAAACACCGCTTTAGGCTGATAGAAAGCACCTATCATATTTTTACCTAAAGGATGATTGACGGCTGTTTTGCCACCCACTGACGAATCAACCTGAGACAATAAGGTTGTCGGGATCTGGATAAATGGCACTCCACGCTGATAGCAAGCTGCGACAAACCCGGTCAGATCACCAACAACGCCGCCACCTAAGGCGATCAGGCAGGTATCTCGCCCGCAGTTGTGCTCAAGCAAAAAAGCGTTAATGCGCTCAAACCACTCCAGAGATTTATATTGCTCCCCGTCAGGAATGCAAAAATGAAGCGGTGCTTTGCCTTCTAACTGCGTGAGTAATGTATCCAGATACAGAGGCGCAACGGTCTCGTTGCTGATGATAACGGGGCGAGCATTGCCAATATGCTGCAATAACCGCCCCTGATCGGTAAGAAGATCTTGGCCAATATAGATAGGATAGCTACGCTCGTTTAAATCTACTGTTAATTCAAGCATGTGCCGTCACCTCCTATCTAGCCTACATGTTTAGAAATCTAACTTCTCAATGATTTGATTAGCAACCACTTTGGCGCTTTGTTCATCTGTGCGTACAACATGATCCGCCACTTCTTTATAAAGTGGTTCACGTTCATCTGCCAGACGCACTAATACGTCGCGTGAATCTTCTTCTGTTTGTAGCAAAGGACGACGCTTATCGCGTTGGGTACGAGCTACTTGCTTCTCAATTGGGGTCTCAAGATAAACCACAATACCACGAGCAGATAGTTTGTTACGTACCTCTTTACTGATGACCGAGCCGCCGCCAGTAGCCAATACGATGCCTTGCTTTTCGGTAAGATCGGAAATCACGGTCTCTTCGCGACGACGAAACCCTTCTTCCCCTTCAATGTCGAACACCCAGGAGATATCAGCACCAGTGCGGCGCTCGATTTCTTGATCTGAATCGAAGAACTCCAGATGTAATTGGTCCGCAATGTGACGACCAATCGTGCTCTTACCAGCCCCCATTGGGCCTACCAGAAATATATTACGTTTCTCAGCCATATCTTTTTAGTACAAACGAACTCTAAAATTTGAAATAAAACCCCGCCTAACGACCTGGCCCCAAAATTAAGGAGGGGATTATCTCAGCAATCAATGCGTGATTTCAAGTCAAAAGGTAACTTTCACGCCCATTATTGTTATTTTAGTCTGACTAGAGTGAATCATGCATGATCTTAGGTGTCACAAAAATCAATAACTCTCTCTTTTCATTGATTTCTCGTGTGTTCCTAAATAGGACACCTAAGTAGGGTACATCTCCCAGCACAGGCACCTTGCTCACCGCATTGGTCATTTCCTGCTGATAAATGCCCCCTAACACAACCGTCTGACCATTCTCTACCAAGACCTGAGTCTGGATCCTTTGTGTATTTATCGCCACAGCCGGGCCATTGGCTGTCTGTACTGTATCACCCCGAGTGTCCTGGGTTATGACCAGATCTAAAATAATTTTATTATCCGGCGTAATTTGTGGTGTCACCTCTAAACTCAGTACCGCTTTTTTAAACTGGACGGTCGATGCACCACTGGAAGCCGACTCCACATACGGGATCTCCGTACCCTGCTCGATGCGCGCCGTTTTCTGGTTTGCAGTCGTAATACTGGGTGTGGCGATGATCTCACCTTTGTTCTCTTGCTCTAACGCAGACAATTCCAGATCTATCAAAGTACCGTCTGACAACTTGGCAATGTGCATGCCCAAACTACCCGCCGGGTTTTGTACTGGCAAATTCACATTTAACCGTTCAGTCAAATCAGGGATCGTGCCACCAGACAACTTATTGGTTGCTTCCAGCGAACCAGAAATGGCGTCTGTCCCTTGCTGGTCACTGAATCCCCAACGGATCCCCAAGTCTTCCTGAATGTTATCTGACACCGTAACCATACGCGATTCGATGCGTACCTGCTTAACCGGCACATCCAGCGTCTCGACCATGCGTCTGACGTTTTCAATGCTGCGCGAAGTATCCTTGATCAACAAGGTATTGGTTCGTTTGTCCACTGAAACACTGCCACGCAGGCTAATGATGGAATTTTCATCTGTTTTTAGTAAATCAGCGAACTCTTCTGCTTTGGCGTAGTTAAGCTGAATGTACTCACTATATAAAGGTTCCAGCTCTTCAACCTGACGCTTGGCCTGCAACTCTTTCGCTTCTCTGGCTGCCAGCTCTTCAGACGGCGCCACCATCAAAATCGCCCCTTCCATGCGTTTATCAAGCCCTTTCACCCGCAACACTACGTCCAAGGCCTGATCCCAAGGTACACCATCCAGGCGCAAGGTAATGTTGCCTGTAACCGAATCACTGGTGACCAAATTAAAGTTATTAGTATCAGCGATTATCTGCAACACAGAACGGATCGGGATATCCTGAAAGTTCAGTGTGATCGGCTGTCCCTGATAATTTTTCGTATCCGCATACGAAAATTCCTGCTCATCTTTTTCTACTGTCAGAGTAAAGATGTTGTCTAATTGCTGATAATTGAACTTAAAAGCCCCATTAGGTTTGATCACCAAACGGCTTTTTCCCTCTTCACGGAAAGTTTCAACCGTACTCACAATGGTGCCAAAGTCAACAACGTCCAGCTCGTATAATAGCTCATCCGGGATGGCAATATGATGAAAGTCTGCGTAAATCTGCCCGCCTCGCTCCTGCACATCTATCGCCGCCTGACTGGAGTCCAGAAAGGCCAGGATCTGAGCGGCACCCTTATCTGTGCGCCGGAAGTCTATATTCTGGATCCGATTCATTGCACTGTGCAACGTATCTGGTTGTGCATCCTCGCTAGAAACCGGAATAGGCTGGTCTGAAACTTTAATATACACCAGATTATTCTTAACCTCAGTGCGGTAGAGTTTGAGCGCAGCCATTTCAACACTCAGGACAAATCCACCTTGCTCCATCCTGCTCTTGATCTGCTCGATACCGGCTTGGTTTACTTTGAGCAGTTCCAGGCTTTCCTCATATTCAGCATCCGGGAAAAACAACTCAATACGTGCAGGTTCATTCAACACCTGGACTTTGGGTTCAATCGCCAGCTTTTCGTCAAACACAAGCTGTAACTCAGTCTCTCCGGTCGGCACCGGGTTATAACGCACATCGTACAGCATTGGCATTGCCTGGGCGAATAACGCTGTGCCCATTAAAACACCACCCATCAGAGTTTTCACAACGTGTTTGATCCCGTCGCGCGCAATCATATTTTCACCTTTTTTATTCTTCACTGGCACCGACGTCCTCGGCTTCCACCATTTCGACTTTGCTCAGGCGCTCTTTCCAACATCCCGTTCCGTCCGGGATCAGTTCCATCAGCTCCAGATGGTCGGCTTGTACGCTCACCACTTTACCGTGGTACAAACCCATGTATTCATTTTTCTTTATTCTGAACAAACCTTGCTCGCCAGCTCTAATCAACGCCCATACCGTCTCACCACGTGTGATCGTCCCTTTCATCATCAAGTTGTCCAGCGCGTATTTTTCTAGCGGGTCTCTGGGACGATTCGGATCTGGGTGAAGACAATTTTTAACCTGTACCAGGCGGCTTTCAATAACTTCCGGTTGCGGGGCAACAAAGGGGCTGCGTAGCTGAGCCGCACTGTAAGGGAAGTGCTCAAACCGGGCCATCTCGGGCATAGGATCTATGCTCGGGGTTGCATTCGCCTGCACCCGATCAATAAACTCTTTCTGTTCTGCGGTGTTATCGTTACACCCTGTCAGTGCAATCACCGCAAACAAAACCAGCAGACGCCTCATTCTTCAGTCTCCTGCTCGTAGCGGTAGGTTTTTGCTACCACGCTAAACACCAACTGATTATTGCCTGCCCCCTCAATCCGAAAATCGTGCAAACTCACAATACGCGGCAACTGCGCCACTTTACTGACAAACTCACCAAACTCGTGATACGTCCCCACCACTTCGAGATTAATTGGCAGTTCCGTATAAAATTCTTTTTTGATCTCAGGTAGCCAGCCAATTTTTAGAAACGTCAGGCCACTGGACGTACCAACATACGTTAAGTCATCGAGCAAACCCGGGGTTTCATTTGAGGTTGGTAGTTTTCTTAATAGTTGAGAAAACTGCGCTTCCATGTCCTGCATCTGCTGTCGATATAATTCCAGATTATTTGCCCGACCATATTTGACGCGATAGCTGGTACGCAACTCTTCTTCTTTTTTAACCGCACGCTCAAAGCTTGCCACCGACGCAGACACTAACATGCTGTATCCTACGACCAGCATGATCACCACCACCACAGCGCAACAAATAGCCTTCACTGGCATTGGCCATTCGCCAATGTTATCCAGTTCAATTTCGTTCCAGTCGATCTCCTGCAGCGACTTCAAGTCTAGTTTCATGGCCTAGTTCTCCGCCTGCGTTGTCTGAGCTAACTCGGCGCGTTCTTTCTCCATTTGAGCGAACGTTTTAACGTAAAAATTCATTGTGAAATTACTCAGTAAACGCTCTTCGCGTTCACCGGCGACAATCCCCTGAAGTAACGGATCGCGTAATAAATAGGACGACTCGACAGCCCGCAACATTTGCGACAAGCGGTTGTTCGATTCGCTTCGACCTATCACTTTGATCATATTCTTTTGCCGTTCCAGGCTCGTCAAATAAACGCCCGCAGGCACAACGCGTGTCACTTCATCAATAATCTGGGTGCCCAAATTACGGTTGCTCTGCAACTCTTCAATCAATCGGATCCGGCGCTGCAGATTTTCTTTTTGTTGGTTCAACCCACGAATTTCCCCGATCCGCTTATCCAGCTTTTTAATCTCACTGGACAGATAAAGATTTTTGATTTCCTGCCCTTCTTTAAGGGTGTCATAAAATGCACCAATACCGTACATCAGCGCTAAACTGGCTGCGACGATGATCCCCAAAATGGTCAGGAATTTTTGCTGAGAAGCCTGCCGTTGCTGCTCACGCCAGGGCAGTAAATTTATATGTGGCATGATGAAAAGCTCCTCAATGCCAACCCGGTTGCGATGGCAAACTGCGCTCTGTGATTATTCAGTACACCTCGATCCACTTTAGGCGCTATTTCCATATTCGCAAACGGATCCGCCACAATCGCATGCACACCCAGTTCATCCACAAGCAAACGGTCGAGCCCTTCCACTTGTGCAGTACCACCGGTTAAAACAATGTAGTCGACCTGCTCCTGGCCACTGGTCGTCATAAACATTTGTAACGCGCGACGCACCTGCTGTAACAGCGAGGTCTGGAATGGCGCGAGCACTTCAAAGGTATAATTCGGCGGCAAATCACCGGTGGTTTTTGCCAACTCGGCCTGATCAAAGCTCTTGTTGTAATACGCAACAATGCTATTGGTGTACTGCTCTCCACCAAAAACCTGGTCCCGGGTATATAACGTTTTACCGGACTGTACGACACTCACTAAAGTCACCACGGCGCCAATATCGATGATCCCTACGACCTTATCGTAAGCATCAGAGGGAAGCTGACCATATAAAACTTCTGCGGAGCGCGCGAGGGCATAGCTTTCAACATCTACGACTTTCGCTTTCAAGCCTGCTTCTTCCAGTGCACTAACGCGGGCCTGCACGCTTTCTGTTCTGGCCGCGGACAACAACACATTGACTTTGGAGGGATCCGCTTCATTCACTGTTAGTTTTTCGAAATCCAGACTGACTTCATCAAGTGGGTAAGGGATCAGGCTGTCGGCCTCAATCGCGATTTGTGATTCTAATTCGGCATCGCTTAACGACACATCCATAAAAATCATTTTAGTGATAACCGTTTGCCCGGAGACAGCAACAGCGGCAAAGTGACTGGTTTTTGGCAAACGCTTACGTATTTTACTGATGACTTTACCAACCGCTTCAATATCCTGGATGGCGCGCTCTTTCATTGCCCCCTTGGGTAAAGGTTCAATGGCGACGGCCTCAACCCGGTACCCTGCGCTTGATTCAGCCAATAAAACAGCCTTTACACAGTGTGAGCCTATGTCTACCCCGACCATCATTGGAGCTTGTTTTTTTAAGAATTGACGCAACATGCCGTTAGCCCAAGTATCCAGAATTCTGTACAGTGTTAATTAAGAGTTTAGTCATTTAGGTACAGTTTGGCGAAAAGCGTTATACTACTTGCCAACTTTCGGCCACACTCCCATGCACCTTCTTTAGGCACAAAGTAATTTACGCAAAAATTATTAATCGTTTTTTAATCAGGATATACTAACAGCGTCCGATTGTAATTGGGAGTCTCGCTAGGGATAAATTCGTGAATTTATTAAAAAGATTACTACAACTTATACTGCTTTGCACGACACTGGGCCTGCTTACCTTGTTCGGCCTTTATTACTATGTCAAATCTGACATTCCCAGTGTAAAGGTTTTAAAAGATGTACAGCTGCAAACCCCAATGCAGGTCTTTACCCGCGACGGCAAACTGATCAACCAGTTTGGCGAGAAACGCCGTATTCCGGTTAAAATTAACGAAATTCCAGAGCCTTTACTCCAGGCTTTTCTGGCCACCGAAGACAACCGTTTTTATGATCATTTTGGTATTGATCCGATCGGCATTGTGCGTTCATTTATTGTCCTGGTCAGTACCGGAGAGAAAAAGCAAGGCGCCAGTACCATCACCATGCAGCTGGCACGAAACTTCTTCCTGACCCGGGAAAAGGCCTATATTCGTAAAGTGAAAGAGATCTTTATCGCGTTACATATCGAACGCTTACTCAATAAAGACGAAATTCTTGAACTTTACCTCAATAAAATAGAACTGGGTCATCGTGCCTTTGGGATTGGGGCCGCCGCCCAAGTGTACTATGGCAAGGAGCTAAACGAGCTGAGCCTGGCGCAAATGGCAATGCTGGCCGGCCTGCCCAAAGCCCCTTCAGCGCTCAACCCAATCCGTAACCCACAACGAGCTAAATTGCGCCGAAATGTCGTGTTGGGCAGGATGCTGACTGAAGGCTATATTTCTCAAGCTCAGTACAACGAAGCCACTCAGGCACCTATCACAGCTAAACGCCACGGCGCTGAAATAGAACTCTATGCCCCCTACATATCGGAAATGGTCCGTGCTTACATGGTGAAAACCTATGGTGAGGACCAGGCCTACAACTCAGGGTTTAAAGTCTATACCACAGTCGAATCCAATGTTCAGGCCGCCGCACAGCAAGCCCTGATCGACAACCTGCACGCTTATGATATGCGACACGGCTTCCGTGGCCCGCAGGCGCAATACTGGCAGCCGGAGGAGGCCCCCTGGACGACTACTCAGATCCTGGAAAGGCTGCGCAATGTCAAAGAGATAGACCCGCTTCAAGCTGGTGTTGTAACAGCACTGGAGGAGCAAAGTGCAACTGTGTTGCTCAAAGACGGCTCCTCAGTCACTGTGCCCTGGTCCGGATTAAAATGGGCGCGTGCTTACATCACAGAACGCCGCCAGGGATTACCGCCGAAACAAGCGAGTGATATTCTCGCGCCAGGTATGCAAATCTGGGTACGTTACAAAGACCAGAATTGGCAACTTAGCCAACAGCCCCAGCCTGCAAGTGCTCTGGTGTCATTGGATCCTCAAAGTGGCCGCATTAAAGCCCTGGTTGGCGGCTATAGCTTCCGTCAAAGCCAGTACAATCGGGCTGTTCAGGCCAAACGCCAGGTTGGTTCAAACATCAAGCCATTTATCTACTCGGGTGCACTGGAGGCTGGCTATACGTTGTCGACCATCATCAATGATGCTCCGATCAATCATTGGGATAAAAGCATGGGCGTCGCCTGGCGTCCGAAAAACAGCCCAGATGTGTACAGTGGCCCTATCCGTATTCGCCGTGCCCTGGCTCAATCGAAAAACGTTGTATCAGTACGCTTGCTGCGGGGTATGGGGCTCAACGAAGCCGCCGATCATATTCTCAAGTTTGGTTTCAATAACGAGGACATTGTGCGCAGTGAATCGCTGGCTCTGGGAAGTGCGTCATTGACGCCGCTGGAAATGGCCCGCGGTATGAGTGCCTTTGCCAATGGCGGCCACTTGGTCGAGACCTATTTTATTGAAAAACTCACTGACAGCTACGGCAACGTTCTGGGAGCCGCCCAGCCACTGACCATCTGTAGTGAAGAAGAGTGGGAAATCGATCAATACACTTGTGCACCGCGGATCATCTCGGAACAAAATGCATTTTTAATCGCTGATGCGATGAAAAGCGCGATCTGGGGCGGCGGCAGCTGGAAACACAAAACCGGCTGGACCGGCACGGGTTGGCGCGCGCAGGCGCTTAAACGCAAAGATCTGGCTGGCAAAACGGGCACCACCAACAGCTCGGTCGATACCTGGTTCACGGGGTTTAATCGCAACGTATTAACCACCGTCTGGGTCGGGTTTGACGATCCGGGTAAATCACTGGGCCGCGCCGCGTACAACGCTAACCTGGGTAAACAACAAGTGGTCGGTGCCGAAGCAGGTGCCACGTCTGCATTACCTGGCTGGGTACAGTTTATGCGTACAGCGTTACAAGACGAACCACTTGCACCGATTGATCCACCTCCGGGCCTGGTGTCTGTGCGCATCGATTTAAAAACCGGGTTATTGAGTGAGCGTAACGACCACACCAGCCGTTTCGAGTACTTTGAACGCGGCACAACCCCAACAAAATACGTGCTAGAAACAGGCTCAAGTACGCCATTTGAAGAGCAACTCCCGGATACAGAAGAGCTGTTCTAAAAACCACAACGCAAAAAGGCCAGTGTCAATCACTGGCCTTTTTTGTCTTTCTTTTTTGTTATCTCAGCTGCTGTGTTAACCAGTATAGGTCGGAATGGATCCCCGCAGCGGTGACTTCTTTACCCGCACCAGGTCCTTGAATCACTAAAGGATTTTGTTCATACCACTGGGTGGTTATCACAAAAATGTTGTCCCCCGGGGTCAAATTGGCAATCGCGCTCCCCTGAGCAACTTGCGCAATCCCCACTTTGGCATGGACTGTTCCTGATGCGTCAATCTCTAGGGCACCGGTATACCTCAGCACTTTATCAGCGGCCTGGGCTGCTTCCTGACGCTGCTGATAAAACGCATCTAACTCATCTTTGCGTGCCAAAAAGGTGTCCCAGCTGCCTTCAGCCAGTGTCTCAGGCATCAACGCCTCTAATGCAATGTCGTCCAGCTCCAGCTGTAACCCCAGTTCACGCGCCAGGATCAGCAGCTTGCGCTGCATATCGCGACCGGATAAATCTTCTCTGGGATCCGGCTCGGTATACCCCATTTCTTGTGCTGCCAAAACCAGCTCAGAGAAAGGACGAGTGCCATCAAAACTGCTACACAACCAGGATAAAGTGCCCGAAAACACCCCTTCAATGCGCACAACTCTGTCACCGCTATTTTGCAGATCCGCCAGCGCAAAATTAACTGGCAGTCCCGCACCAACACTGGTGTTATAACGCCACAGCAAATTACGTTCCTGTAACTGAGTACGCAATGCCTGGTACCAGTCATGCTGCGCAGTTCCGGCATACTTATTTGCACTGATCAAATGGCAATCATGGGCCGCAAAATCCGGGTACAGCTGGCTAAATGTCTCACTGGCAGTGATATCAATCACCACCTTATGTTCGTAATCAAGCTCACTGATACGATCCAGCAACTCTTCATGCGAGTAATCCAGCGCTTCACTTTGCCACTGCTGCTGCCATTGCGACACAGTTAAACCACTCGGGCAAAACACCATTTTCTGTGAGCGTAACAGTGCTACCACTTTAAGATCAAACTGGCTTTGCAGGCGCGTAATTTGTTGCTGACACTGGCTCAGGAAGACCTCACCAACGTTGCCCAGACCGGCGATGATCACCGCCAGTTCACGTCCCTTATTCACCAGTTTATCATGCAAAATAGCCAATACATCACTGTCAATGGCCTGATCGGTCAGGAATAAAGCATAGTCTGTCGCACTGTGAGTGAAGCGCACCACCACTGCCTGTTCATCCAGCACCGTCTGTGCCTGACGCACCAACGGAGCAATGTCCGGACAAGGTGCAACCACAGCAAAGCCACGTAGGTGTGACTCGACGATGGTGACCCGGCCACTCAGGCGTAAAACAACCTGATGTGTAAACTCGCTAGGCACCAATAGGTAATCTTCACCGTTTTGGTTGAAGTGATGAATGCCATGCTGAATAAGCTGACTAAGCGCCCCGACTTCTCCCGAAACCAGGGTATCAACCCGCAATAAATCCAGGTCACCAAAAGTGGTCACAAAGCGCTTTTCTTTACTGTAACCTTGCTTAACCACTTCAGTGCCCTGCACGTCTGGCTCAAAGCTGCTGCGTACCTGTAGCTTAATGGCGGTTTCTTTAAGTGGTGACAGTGTTTTTGCGTGCAATACCGGGTTGCCAAGCCGTGCCAGCAAATTAGCCTGAGCACGGCACACTTTGCTGTACTTGATTGCATTACCCACTTTGCGCGGATCGGTGCTAAAAACGCCCGGCGTGTCAGTCCAGATTGACACTGACGCGGCATCTAAATAATTGGCCAATAATGTAGCGCTATAATCACTGCCATTACGCCCTAATGTCACCGTATTCCCAGCACTATCAGCAGCAATAAACCCAGTCACCACATAAATTTTGTCCTGATCGAGTGCCTGATGACAGGCACTGCGATTTTGACTGTGCATCAGCTGTCCCTGATGCTGAGTAAACAAAGTGCGTGCATCAATATCCTGAGCGGCAATATTCAAAGTGTTCAACAAGGCAGCCAATAAACGTGCTGACCAGATCTCGCCAAACGCCAATAACGGGGCTTCAAGTAGCTGACGCGACTGCGCCTGGCGACCGATACTGCTCAACTCATCACGTAATTCAGAGACCAGCGAGGATTGCTGCGCTGCGGAAAATAGCTCATCAATCAGCTGCAACTGATGGTTTTCCACTTGCAGCAAGATATCGCTAAAGGCTCGTTCGTCCTGCTGCTGATAACTGTGCCACAAGGCAACCAAGGTATTGGTAGTTTTACCTGCTGCCGATACCACGATACAGTCACCGCTCTGGCACTGTCCAATGATGATATTGGCAACCGCCTGATAGCGAGCAGCCGAGCTTAAGCTCGACCCGCCGAATTTATGTACTGCTTTTGTCATTTCTTCTACCACAATGCCGTATGTGCTGGCGAGAGCTTAAATGCTTTCGCATTGTCACTGGAGTTGCCTTGCGCGGCCTTCACCGCGGCAAATGCCTGCTCAAAGTCTGCTAGTAAATCGTCGATTTCCTCAATCCCCACCGAAATGCGGATCAGTGTGTCACCAACACCCGCCTCAAGCCGTGCGGCCGGGTCCATACCCGCATGTGTCATAGTCGCCGGGTGACAAATCAAGCTTTCAACACCACCCAGAGATTCTGCCAGAGAGAATTGCTTCACACTGGTCAGGAATTTAGCGGCATCCGCGAGCTCCCCTTTAATATCAAAGCTCACCATGCCACCGAAGCCTTGTTGCTGCTGTTTCGCCAGTGCGTGCTGAGGATGGCTTTCCAGCCCTGGGTAATAAACCTGACTAACAAATTCTGATTGCTCAAGGTAACGTGCAATCGCCAGCGCATTTTCCTGATGCTGTTTAAGGCGAACATTGAGCGTACGTAAACCCCGTAAAGTCAGGTAACTGTCAAACGGCGCGCCCGTGATACCGATATTATTGGCCCACCAGGCCAGTTCATCACCCAGCTCCTCGGTTTTAGCGATAACAGCCCCACCCACAACATCCGAGTGGCCATTGATATACTTAGTGGTGGAATGGACCACAATGTCGACGCCAAATGCGATGGGGTTTTGCAGTGCCGGCGACAAGAAAGTATTGTCAGCAGCGACCAGCGCACCACACTGTGCCGCGACATCCACAACAGCCTGAATATCCGTCAAGCGCAAAATGGGGTTGCTCGGTGTTTCAATCCAGACCAGCTTAGGTTTAATGGCCAGAATTTCCTGCAAGCTGTCGCTGCGCGTCAGATCCAGTACTTTGACCTTCAGCAAACCGCGCTTTTCCAGAGAGGTAAACAAGCGATAGCTGCCCCCATAACAGTCGTGTGGGATCACTAAGGTATCATCAGCATTCAGTAACTGAGTCACCAGGTGAACCGCGGCCATACCCGTTGCGGTAATGATCCCCTTAGCGCCACCTTCCAGTTCCGCCAGTGTTTGCGCAAGAATATCGCGATTAGGGTTACCACTGCGACCGTAATCGTAATCACGCTTCTTATCAAAATCCGCGAAAGAATAGGTGGTCGACAGATAAAGCGGCGGCACCACCGCACCATGATGCTTATCGGCATCTATGCCTGTACGTACCGCTATGGTTGACTTGTTGCTTTGGCTCATAGGTCACCTGGATGAATTAGATGTTTAGACGTCTAAAAGGTTAGATGAACAAAAGTTAGAAGTCAAAACATTTATACCGCTAAATGGCTAAATAACTAGTATTTGACTATCTTTTTTAAACCGATAAAATTTCGCCACTCAACGCGAACTCTATGCTAATAAGACTGAGTATTTGAGCTTAAACTATGGCAAATGACGTGCAACATTGCCAACAGAGAGCCTACGTGTCACGGTTGGATCCATACACAGTACACAGTCTTATTCGCATTGCATCTACAACACTGAGGCAAGTACATCACTATGGCTAAATGGAACGGTGAATATATTCACCCTTATGCAGAACACGGTAAGAAATCAGAACAGGTAAAAAAGATTACTGTTTCTATCCCGCTCAACGTACTGAAAGTGCTAACCGATGAGCGCACCCGTCGCCAGGTCAACAACCTGCGCCACGCGACGAACAGTGAGTTACTGTGTGAGGCATTTCTGCATGCCTTTACCGGCCAGCCACTCCCTGGTGACGAAGACCTGCGCAAAGACAATCCGGAAAAAATCCCGGCGGAAGTCCGTCAGATCATGACGGAAATGGGTCTGGAGATCCCAGAGATTAATGAAGAATAATCTGTGCAGCGACAGTGAAAAACAGCAATAAAAAAAGCCTCACTTTGTGAGGCTTTTTTTTTGCTCAAACTGACTTAGGCCATGTAGTTTTCTGGCATCTCAATTTGTGCGACACCCGATTCTACCGCGGCCTCGGCAACAGCTCTGGCGATACGTGGTAGCAAGCGCGGGTCCATCGGCTTAGGAATGATGTAATGTTCACCAAACTCCAGGCTGTCCACATCCGCCGCTTTGAGTACTTCAGCAGGCACCGGCTCTTTGGCAATGCTACGAATTGCTTCAACCGCGGCTATCTTCATTTCATCATTAATGGCCGTTGCACGCACGTCCAGCGCACCTCGGAAGATAAACGGGAAACACAGTACATTGTTCACCTGATTAGGGTAATCAGAGCGACCCGTTGCCATGATCAGATCATCACGCGCGCCATGTGCCACTTCCGGGCTGATCTCAGGATCCGGGTTGGAACAGGCAAACACCACAGGCTTATCAGCCATTAATTTCAGATCTTCCGGTGACAACAGGTCCGGACCAGATACACCCACAAACACGTCTGCATCTTCGATCACGTCCTGTAACGTGCGCTTATCCGTGTTATTGGCAAACAACTTTTTGTATTCGTTGAGATCATCACGGCGAGTGTGAATAACCCCCTTACGGTCAAGCATATAAATGTGTTCACGTTGTGCACCACACTTAATCAAAAGCTCCATACACGCGATGGCAGCTGCACCAGCCCCCAAACAAACGATAATCGCGTCATGAATATTTTTGCCCTGAATCTCCAGCGCGTTCAACATACCCGCAGCGGTGACAATCGCGGTGCCATGCTGGTCATCATGGAATACCGGCACATCACATCGCTCGATCAGCGCACGCTCAATCTCAAAACACTCAGGAGCTTTGATGTCTTCCAGATTAATACCGCCAAAAGTATCGGCAATATTTGCAACTGTATTGATAAAGTCTTCAGTGGTACGGTGCTTAACTTCAATATCAATTGAATCCAGGCCAGCAAAGCGCTTAAACAGCAGAGCTTTACCTTCCATCACTGGTTTGGACGCCAGAGGACCCAGGTTACCTAGACCCAGGATAGCAGTACCATTACTGATCACAGCCACCATGTTGCCTTTACCTGTGTAACGGTAAGCGTTGCTGGGGTCGGCTGCAATTTCACGAACCGGCTCTGCAACACCCGGGCTGTATGCCAGGGCTAAGTCTTTGACGGTTTCTGCAGGCTTGGTCAACTCTACGCTGATTTTTCCTGGAACGGGGTGGGCATGATAATGTAAAGCTTGTTCACGAAAGTCTGACATGACGCGATTTTTTCCTACGAAGAAGTTGAAAGTGAGAGTGAGATAAAAATTCGCTAACTGTGTTAAACCATACCTTTTTTAAAAATTAATTCAAGCCATATCAGGTCTATCCTGTTAAAGCAAAGATAGTTGGCAGTTAGCAATATTTAGCGACTTTTTTGCTACTTTTCGGCAAACTTAACTCACAACAAATGATCCGATAAGTGTCATTTTCAGGTCAAAATAGCGTCATTTTTATGCGGAGTATAAATCAAATGAATAAAACAAGCGTAAAAAACAAGTTCCCGACATTTAGAAACATAATTAGAGAAAATACCGACTTTTAACTAATATTAAATAAAAAAATCGAGACATTGGCCGGGGTAGCTATGCAGATTAATCAGGTGAATATGATCATTCAGGGGAAATTTGCGCTGTGATATGGTTGTCACATGAGCACAACTTAACGAACGCTATAGCATGCAGGTTTGTCGGCAACAATCTCGCATTACTGGAAACTTTACTGACCGAACGGCACTGATCCGTCCACTTAGCATAGTAAAGTGCAGCATTTGGCAAAATCGCACATTACCGGGGACAGAAACGAAAAAAGCACCCGAAGGTGCTTTTTCTACAACAGAAGTAAGGCTTACTTCTTGCTGCTAAGCGCGCCAAAGCGCTTGTTGAAGCGATCAACACGACCACCTGTGTCTAGGATCTTCTGCTTACCAGTGTAGAACGGGTGACATGCAGAACATACGTCCAGGTGAATGTCTTTACACAGTGTTGAACGAGTCTCGAATTTGTTACCGCACGAACAAGTTGCTGTAATTGTTTCGTACGTAGGATGAATACCTTCTTTCATAGGACACCTCTAGTTAAGGCCGTATCGCTCTCCAAACCCGAAGTCTGGCACCATACGTAGTTATACAAAAATTGTGGACGCGTATTTTAGGGTCAATCGGGATGATCCACAAGCAATAAATGCAATTTAGCTGTTATTTTTTGCGCAATCTCGGAATGTAACCGCAAAATATGCCATACACACTAAACTCCCTCACCACTGGCATGCATTTTTACATTGTTACGGTATACTGAGCCCGTGTTCTGTTAGCACCCGATAGGGCTATCAGGCGCCAGTCCTTAACTTTGATATTCAGATGCCGGAGTCTCCATGCGCTTCGCCGAAGTCGCTTTAAAAGTGCCTTTACACAGAACCTTTGATTACCGCCTCGAGCCACAACAGCAGCCCTGTGTGGGCGGCCGAGTCAGAGTAAAATTTGCCAACCGGGCCTGCGTTGCCATTGTTGTGGCCTTAAAGTCTCACAGCGATGTGCCCGCCGAGAAAATAAAAGCCATTGAGTCTGTACTGGATATTGCCCCCGTGCTGTCGCCAGAACACCTTGGATTCTTGCGCTTCGGTGCCCAGTATTATTGTCACCCTCTGGGCGAAACCTTGTTTACTGCCCTGCCCGGTGCACTGCGCGAAGGCGAGCAAGTTGATAAAACCCAGGTACCGGTACTGACGCTGACAGTAGCGGGGCGTGAAACCACTCAGCTCAGAGCAAAGAAACAATTAGCATTGCTTGAGCAACTGCGCAGTGCCGGAGATGCCACCGCCAGTGAGCTCAAAACACTGGGCTTCTCACAGGCACAGATCAAAGCCTTGTTAGAAAAAGCACTGATCCAAGAAGAACTGCGCACAGATACACACTGGCAATCCAGGCCGTTGCAGCTCGGTAGTAAACCCAGACTCAACCCAGAGCAGGCTACCGCCTGCAGTGCCATCAACAGTGAGACCGGGTTTCGTACCTTCTTACTCGAAGGTGTGACAGGCAGTGGTAAAACCGAAGTGTATCTGCAAAGCCTCGAAGCCATTTTAGCCAGTGGCAAACAGGCACTCGTACTGGTGCCAGAAATAGGGCTGACGCCACAAACGGTTAACCGTTTCAAACGCCGTTTTGAGGGGTTACCCATCGATCTTTGGCACTCAAACCTCACCGATAATGAGCGCTTACATACCTGGCGTCGCGCCGAGCTGGGAGAGTCAGCTCTGGTGATTGGCACCCGCTCAGCCATCTTTTTGCCCTTTCAGACCTTGAGCATGATAGTAGTCGATGAAGAACACGACGGCTCATTCAAACAACAAGACGGGTTGCGCTACCATGCGCGTGATCTCGCGGCCTACCGTGCTGCACAAGGCCAGTTTCCATTAATCCTCGGCACCGCCACCCCGGCACTGGAAACCCTGCAAAAAGCCCTGCAAAACCGCTATCAACTGCTGTCTCTCACCAAACGCGCACAAACACAGCAAGATAACCGCTTTATGTTAGTCGATATGAAAGGTCAGGCTGAGCAATCGGGGTTTGCCAAGGCCAGCCTGGATACCATAGCTGCTACACTGGCACGCGGACAGCAGGTCATGGTATTTCTCAACCGGCGTGGCTTTGCCCCGACACTTATCTGTCATGAGTGCGGCTGGCTCAGCAACTGTAATCGTTGTAGTACCAGCGCCACCTATCATAAATCCCTTAGCCGATTGATCTGCCACCACTGTTCTGAACAAGCGTTTGTGCCCGTGCAATGCCCTGACTGTGGCAGCACCCAGATCATGCCAACGGGATATGGCACCGAGCAACTGGAAGAGTTTTTAACCCAGCAATTTGCTGATTTTCCGGTGCACCGGATAGACCGGGATTCAACCCGGCGCAAAGGTAGCCTGGAAACCGTACTGGATGAAATTAACCAAGGGGGCGCGCGACTGCTCATTGGCACTCAGATGCTCGCCAAAGGACATCATTTCGCAGACGTCAACCTGGTGGTGATCCTCGACGTAGACAGTGGCTTGTATTCGTGCGACTTTCGCGCCACTGAGCACATGGCGCAGCTCATAACCCAGGTCGCAGGGCGAGCCGGGCGTAGTGGCGAAGCCGGTACTGTGCTGTTGCAAACCCACTTCCCGGAACATCCTTTGTTACAGGATCTGGTGAACAACGGCTATCAGGATTTTGCCCGCTATGCATTGCGCGAACGCGAGGAAACCCAGATGCCCCCATACAGCCATCTGGCTTTGATCCGTGCAGAAGCCACCAATGCACAACTGGTCATGGCGTTTTTATCGGATCTGGTTCCAGCCACCCCCTACCCTGGTATACAATTACTCGGACCGATCCCCGCGCCGATGGAACGTCTGGCCGGAAAATACCGATATCAATTGCATATTCAGGCAGCGCAACGCAAAGTACTGCATCAATACCTGGCACAACTGGCTGATTATATCGGCCAGCATAAACTCGCCAACCGGGTGCGCTGGAGTATTGACGTTGACCCTATGGATACCTATTAAAAAAACGTTATGGCACAACACGACTACATAAATAAGAAGCCGGGCGGTAAAAAAGCCGCCAAAGGAAAGGTTGCCAAACCTTTCCCGAAATTTTTTGCTGCTCTGACACTGGTGTTGATTGGTGCCTTTGGTTATGGCCTGTGGTACATCAAGCAGCATGGCGAACCCGAGGCACAGCCCATCAGCCCAATGCCAGCAAAGAAAACGGAGCAACCGAAAGCAGAAAAAGACCTGCCACGCCCACCAGACTTCATCAAAGACATTAAAGATCATGAGGTTAAAGTTGAGGTCAAGAAAATAGAGAGCCAGGGCCCCTATCAGATGCAGTGTGGCTCATTCAGAACCTATGAACAGGCCGAACAAATGAAAGCCAAAATGGCGTTCGCTGGCCTGATCGCCGAGATCCGTCGCACAGAAGGCTCCAACGGTGTCTGGTACCGGGTGCGTTTGGGTCCCTATGACACCAAACGGGGCGCTGAGAGCGATAAAAATAAGCTGGAACGAATAAACATCGTCAGCTGTGGGATCTGGAAGTGGACTTGATCTTCGTAAAATCGTCCCTATCTCTACCCTAATTGATTTTATACTTGAGGCATGTGCCTCCTGATTAAGGAATACTATGACAACTATCGTGAGTGTTCGCCGAGGCGACAAAGTCGTAATAGGTGGAGATGGCCAGGTTTCGCTTGGCAATACGGTAATGAAAGGCAATGCTAAAAAAGTGCGTCGCCTATACAACGGTAAGGTGCTTGCAGGCTTTGCAGGTGGCACTGCCGACGCCTTCACCCTGTTTGAGCGCTTTGAAACCAAACTGGAAATGCACCAGGGCCACCTAACTCGTGCAGCCGTGGAAATGGCAAAAGATTGGCGAACCGACAGAGCACTGCGCAAGCTCGAAGCCTTGCTGGCCGTTGCCGATGAAACCGCGTCATTGATCATCACAGGTAATGGTGACGTTGTTCAGCCAGAGCACGATCTAATCGCCATCGGTAGTGGTGGTAACTTTGCTCAGGCAGCTGCCACCGCGCTGATTGAGAACACCGACCTGAGTGCCCGAGAAATTGTGGAAAAGAGCCTTAAAATCGCAGGCGATATCTGCGTCTTTACCAACAATTTCCAAACCATCGAAGAATTGTAATAGGAATTGCCATGACAGCAATGACCCCAAGAGAAATCGTCCATGAGCTGGACCAGCATATTATTGGTCAGGATAAAGCAAAGAAAGCCGTTGCCATTGCGCTCAGAAACCGCTGGCGTCGCATGCAGCTCCCTGAAGAGCTACGTACAGAAGTCACTCCCAAAAATATTTTGATGATTGGCCCAACCGGTGTGGGTAAAACCGAAATCGCCCGTCGCCTGGCGAAGCTGGCGAACGCGCCATTTATCAAAGTTGAAGCGACTAAGTTCACCGAAGTCGGTTATGTGGGTAAAGAAGTCGAAACCATCATCCGTGATTTGGTTGAAGTATCTTTTAAAATGACGCGCGAGCTGCAAACCAAGAAGCACAAACACCGTGCCGAAGAAGCCGCTGAAGAACGCATTTTAGATGCGCTGCTGCCACCAGCCAAAGATGCCTGGGGTGAAACACAACAGAGTGACAACAGCTCTACGCGTCAGGTATTCCGCAAGAAGCTGCGTGAAGGCCAGCTGGATGATAAAGAGATCGACATTGAAGTGGCAGAAACTTCCCCTCAGGTTGAGATCATGGCACCGCCAGGCATGGAAGAAATGACCAATCAATTGCAGGGCATGTTCCAAAATCTGTCAGGCGACAAAAAGAAAAGCCGCAAGCTAAAAATCAAAGAAGCCTTCAAACTGTTGATTGAAGAAGAAGCTGCGAAGCTGGTAAACCCAGAAGAGCTAAAAGAGCAGGCGATTTTTGCCGTTGAACAAAATGGCATCGTGTTCGTTGATGAGATCGACAAAATCTGTAAGCGTGGCGAAGCCTCAGGACCCGATGTCAGCCGTGAAGGGGTTCAGCGCGACCTGCTGCCACTCATTGAAGGCTCAACGGTCAGCACTAAACACGGCATGGTAAAAACAGACCACATTCTGTTTATCGCTTCAGGGGCATTCCAGATGGCCAAGCCTTCTGATCTTATCCCTGAGCTGCAAGGCCGTTTACCAATTCGTGTCGAGCTCGAAGCACTTACAGCAAAAGACTTCAAACGCATTCTGACAGAGCCACATGCGTCACTTACAGAGCAACAACAAGCCCTGATGGACACAGAAAGTGTCAGCATCGCATTCAGTGATGATGCCATTGAGCGCATTGCCCAGGCTGCCTGGCAGGTGAATGAGAAAACGGAAAACATTGGTGCCCGTCGTCTGCACACTGTGATGGAAAAGCTGATGGAAGAAATCTCTTTCGATGCTTCCGACAAAGCCGGTGAGTCACTAACGATAGATGCCGCCTATGTCGACAAGCATTTAGATATGCTAGTACAGGACGAAGACCTGAGCCGCTTTATTCTTTAACGGAATCCCGCCCGGTCACTGATCGGGCTTTTTTATGCCTATGTATCAAGTTACCAAACTGCATTACCACACCCAACAAAGCCTGCTTGATGTGTACTTTGATGATGGTCTGACGCACACACTCAGCGCTGAGTTTTTACGGGTCCATTCTCCCTCCGCTGAAGTACAGGGACATGGCCCCGGTCAGCAGCAACTGGTCCTCAATAAACAAGATGTGGCCATCAGCAAAATTGAGCCGGTGGGACACTATGCAGTCAGGTTGGTGTTCGATGACGGTCATAATTCAGGACTGTTCAGCTGGCAGTACCTGCGAAAGCTCAGTGAGCAAGAGGATGAACTGTGGCAACTTTATCAGCAGCGTGTGTCTGCACGCCACGATGTGCCCATTAAGTTTACGCCCTGATCCGCTGTGATAAACACAAAAAAGGCGACCTGTGGTCGCCTTTTCTTTTACAAACCCGGTGAACCGGGCTGGCACTACACTTGGTATTTTTCCACCGACTCGTATAAATTCCGCGCCTGCTCCGACAGCTCCTCACTGCTTTGCGCATTACTGCTGGCATGATCTGACGCCACCTGGGCAATGTCTCGGATCTTCACAACATTTTTGTTTACTTCAGAGGCCACCTGTTTTTGCTCATCTATCGCGGTGGCGATATGGGTGCTCATTTCCATTATTGTTTGCACATCTTCGGTGATCATTCCGAGCAGATCGCCTGCGCGTTCGGCCTGTGCTACACTTTCATTGCCCTGCTCGCGACATTGCTCCATGATATTAACCACTTCACGGGTACGCTGTTGCAAGGTTGAAATAATGCTTTCGATTTCCTGCGTCGAATCCTGAGTACGCTGCGCCAGCGAGCGCACTTCATCCGCGACCACAGCAAAACCACGACCTTGCTCACCGGCACGGGCCGCCTCAATCGCCGCATTCAGTGCCAGCAGGTTGGTTTGCTCGGCGATACCGCGGATCACATCCAGTACTGAGCCTATCGTTTCGCCATCGCGTTCTAGCTGGCCCACTACGTCTGATGCACCACCGAGCGATTCAGACAGCTGCATAATATGCTCAATCGTTGCAGTCACCTCAGAGCGACCTAGCTGTGCATTCTTGTTGGTTGACTCGGCTTTGTCTGCCGCCGCTTCGGTATTATGTGAAATATCCTGGATCGTGGCCTGCATCTCAGTGGCCGCCGTTGCCACCATATCGGCCTCGTGCAGCTGCTCAGTCATGCCTGCACTAGTCTGTGCTGTGGTATCCGATAGGTGGTGGGTTGCATCATTGATGATCGCAAGCGCACTGTTTACGTCGCCAATCAACTCTTTAAAGTCGCCAATCAGACTATTGAAGTCTTTTGTCATCAGGGTAATTTCATCGTTACCCGTCTGTTCGATAGGGATACGTAAATTATTCTCACGACGGATCCGCTCTATGGTCTGGTAAACCCGTTCAACCGGACGAATAATTGACTGGCTGGTCGACAGCACCAGCAACATCACCACCACAGAGGCCACAACAAAAATGATCAGGGCAGCCATCTGCGCCATTTGCGTATTTTCTGTCACGGCTTGTTTTGCCTGCTCGACGATCCGCGCGACAACAGCATCACTCTGCTCAACACTTTTCTTCATGCTGCCCAGAGCACCACTGTGAAGGTCCAGGCCAAGCTTGGTCTGTGCATCGACTAAATTTCTAAAGCGGGTTTGATATTGCTTTATCAGGGTCTGGATCTGACGCTCATACTGCGCATCAAAGCCAGCCGCTTTGACCTGCCCCTCAAATTTGCTGATTTGATCGTCAAACTTCTTGAGGTATTTCAAGTCCAGTCGCAACATAAAGTCTTTTTCTGCGCGTCTGAGCATTAACATGGAGACCAGCAGGTCATCACGTGATTGCTGTTTGAGCATTGTCTCTACTTCATGAACCGCGCTGCGAAGCGCGCCATAGAGACCATCCTTAGGATGCAGTCCTATGGTTTGTTGTAACTCAACAACGTGATTGAAATCATCAACATAGGTTTGCGCAAGACGTTCGAACTCACGTAAATTACTGTCATCGATACCGAACTCAGCAAATATCTCGTCCAGTAGTCCAGCTTTACGTTGCAGCTCGCTGTAGTCCTTGGCATATAAATCTAGTGCCTCAGTATCTTTATAGAACAAAAAGTTCTTTTCATGTTTGCGCATTGAAAGCTCATGAATATCAAGCTCTTCAGCATACTGAATGGTTTCATTCAGTTTACGCATCGTACTGGCTTCGATCATAATCACTGCCAGCATAACGACTAAAGCCACACCCACCACCAGCGCATTTAACTGCAAGCGCCGCTTGATGGTCAGATTTTCCAGAAATGCCATACGGTTACCCAATTATTACAAGACCTGCAATAGAGTATAGATTATTCCGTCAGCAACGCCGCGCACTATTTGCTATTTTTGCACGACTTTATTACTAAATGCACATTAATTAAGCGGCCTTTGGTGCTTTATTGAGCACCGTTTGCCAGAGCGTATCATGTAACTCATTGACATTATGCCATTGTCCCTTTGTCAGCCACAGGGCTAATGGTGTCGCATCACTGGGGAAATTAATTTGCTGTCCGCCAGGTGATTCCAGCCATTCGTCCAGCGCTTCTGAATTCAAGTAGTTCATTACCTGAGCCAGTCCCAGAGACTGTAAGGTCATCGCATTACTTTGCTGTTCAAATTGCCCCTGCAAGGGCTTTAACAACAACTTTTTACCAAACTTCAGGGCTTCACTGGACAATTCAAACCCGGCATTGGCCACCACACCGGACGCATTGGCTAAATCAGCGATAAACCCATCTCGTGATGGTTCACGCAAATGAATATGATTCAGTGAGGTGTTATGTGCATCCGGGTGATAACAGTAAAACTCCCGGTCAGGGAAGTCTTTGAGTAACTCAACAATATGCGATAAGTCTTCAAAAGGCAGGTAAACCAAAACTTTGTTCGCGATAGACTGATTGCCAAAATCTCCCAACTGGTAGGGAATAAAAGGCGGTACGATATTTTCAGCAAAAGGTTGCCAGTGTACACCCAGGTGAATGTCTGCCGGTGCAAACCAACGAATTAATGAACGCAGCATAAAGTTGCCACCAAAGATGGGCACTTTAGGTGATAAAAAAGCACTTTGATGGCTCATTGCAACCACTGGCACCTTAGCACGACGTGCAGCCCAGGCCGTCACCGGTTCAAAATCGTTAAAGACCATGTCGTAGCCACGCATATCAAAGCGCTGCACATCCTTAACAAAGCGCCCGACACGCAATTGCTGAAGCGTCCCCTGGTAATGCAATCGACCATGACGAGTCGCAAAGCTGATCCCGCGACGAGTTTGGTAATCTCCAAACACCGACATATCAAAATAGCGCTCGTCCGGACGACCAGAAAACACATAGTCAACATCAACGCCTAAACGCGTAAAACACTCTGCCATCACCCGGGCGCGGGTAATATGACCATTACCAGTCCCTTGTACGCCATATAAAATCTTCATAATTCCCCTACAACTCCTATCGCCAACACAGCACATCCGCTACCTATCACCGCCCCCAGAATGACATCAATCGGATAATGCACCCCGACAACAATCCTCGACAATGAGACACCCGATGCCCACATCATCAGCGGTAGCGCCAGTGCCGGAAAATGCTCCATCAGACACGTGGCATACAGCCAGGCACCGGCACTGTGACCAGAAGGCATGCTAAATTTATCACTTGGCGTAAGCATGGCTTTCACGGCCAGGCAATCACAGGGACGGATCCGCGCAATGCGGTTTTTCAGATAGAGATAAAGCGGCCGCTCAATGGCAAAAGCGACCACGGCACACAAGGCAAATTGCTGCCCAACCGAGCCCATAAACAGTGCACTCAGGACTCCCAAAATCACGTAAAGTCCACCGTTTCCGCTTTTTGACAGGGCCAACATCACCATTTTGAACCAAGGCTTACACTCGGGTTTATAAAGGGCGAAATAAAGCGCCGTATCGAGTTTGATGATCTGTGCTTTCATAGCTCATGCTTACATTTGTTCACAAATTCAGCATAGAAGAGCTAAATAACACTGCCACGACATTTTTGTGACACAATTATGTATGTTGATTCAAAGCATTGCGCCCCTACATAATGGGAGTATACTGGATTGTGAATTCAGTTATTTTCGAGGACGCCCGTATGGATTACAGCACTTCCGACTTATGTGACCATTTTGCCGATGCGGTTGATGTATTAGAGCCGATGTTTATTAACTTTGGCGGTCAAAGCGCCTTCAGTGGCCGTATCAAAACACTCAAGTGCTTTGAGAATAATGAACTGATCAACCAGGTTTTACAGCAAGATGGTACAGGCCAAATCTTATTGGTCGATGGCGGAGGTTCCACACGCCGGGCACTCATCGATATTGAGCTTGCAGAACTGGCAATGGAAAATAACTGGCAGGGTATTGTGGTCTATGGTGCTGTGCGCCATGTTGAGGAACTGGAAGAGTGTGATCTCGGTATCCAGGCAATCGCTTCAATACCCGTTGCTGCCGACAGCCAAGGCAGCGGTGAGCAAGGTATCCCGGTCAATTTTGCCGGCGTATCTTTCTATGACGATGACTACCTGTATGCGGATGCCACCGGCATCATTATTTCTGCTGAAGAACTGCAGTTAGAAGTCGACGACGAACAGAGCGAATAACACCGCTAGCGCATTCTAATCTCCCCGGGTAAAGCCCGACTTTGCCCGGCACAACCCCATAGATCGACCTGAATTATGAGTAACCACTGGCTTCATATATACACCGAAGCGGACATTACCGCATATTGCCACAGCCGTGAGAATGAACAACGCTTCTGGCAAACCCTGGCTTTCCTGCAACCCAAAAATGACTTAACCCAGGCGCTGCGCGATGCTGCGCAGTTTGGCATTAAGTATGTGTTGGTTGCCATTAACGAGGACCTGGGACCTCGGGCTAATTGTGGCCGAGGTGGCGCCTACCTGGGCTGGCAAGCTTTTTTACAGCGCTTCTTAAACCTGCCTTGTAATCGCTTTTTAACCCCGGATGATGTCTTGCTGTTAGGCGAAGTCCGATGTGATGATTTGCAACAGCAGGGTGCCGATCTGGATAACCGTGACCCGCAGCAACTGGCTCAGTTGCGCGAGCTCAACGGCCAACTTGATGAACGCGTCAGCAATGTTATGAAAGCCATCTTTGATGCCGGTCTGGCGCCCATTGTAATTGGTGGTGGCCACAATAACTGCTACGGCCTGCTGCAAGCGTTGTCGCAAAGCACTCAGCAGGCTTGTCATGCCATTAACTTCGACCCACATGCCGATTTTCGCGCGCTGGAAGGCCGTCATTCTGGTAACGGCTTCAGCTATGCTCATGATCAGGGCCATCTGTCCGATTATCACGTGGTTGGTATGCATGAACAGAAAAACAACCACACCATTATCTCAGCACTGGATAATGCGGGATTCAGCTACGCCAGTTACCAAGATATTCTGGTACGCCGTACACTGACTCTGACTGAGGCATGCCAGATCGGGCTGAATCGCTTTGACGGACAAGCACCTCTGGGTGTTGAAGTCGATGTCGATGCAATATCTCAAATGCCAGTGAGCGCCTATACCAACTGTGGTTTTACCGTAAATGATGCCGAGCACTTCGTTCATTTAGCGGCAAGTCAGGAACGCGCGCGTTATCTGCATCTGTGCGAAGCGGCCCCCGAGCATCACCCACAGGGTGTGAAACAGGGGATCAGCGATGCCGGCCAGGTTCTCGCTTCACTCGTCTGTAGCTACCTGCAGGCCGCGCCTAAATAAACCGGCACTTAATTTGAGTCTGGCTGAAAAGTTTCTGGGGTGTCTTCCGGGTGCTCCCAGCGCCATTGTTTCAGCCAGCTGATCATGCCCACGCTGCTCAGGGGTCTGGCAAAATAATATCCCTGCGCCGCGAACGTGTTGAGGCTTTTCACGAACTGGAGCTGCTCCGGTGACTCCACCCCCTCACAAATCACTTTGCATTCCTGGATCTGCTGCATTTCCACAATCCCACGAACCACGCTCTTGAAGGTGCCCTGATGACCATGATCTGAGGTCAGCGAGCGGCCCAGCTTGACATAATCTACGGTTAGCTGAGGCAATTTAGACAAAGTGACCGGGGTTTCACCGAAGCTGTCGATACACAAACGCAGCCCCATCGAGCGCAACCGCGATACCATGGCAATGCCCTGAGGCTCGAGGCTGGTAAACAAGCTGGCTGGGCACTCTATGATCAAATCACCCGGCTTCAGCTGATGCTCCAGCAACACGTGGTCGATAAACTCGATAAATTCCTCGTGCAGCATTTCCGGCCCAAACAGGTTCAGGCTCAGTGGCATAGCAATGCCTTCCATACGCAATGCCAGCGCGATCTCTGCGGCACGCTCAATCACGTATTGCGCGACGGGCAATGCCAGGCCCGCAATACGGATATCTTCGATAAACTTACCAGCAGCCAGGATCCCCTGCTTGGGGTGCTGCCAGCGCAACAGCAACTCCAGAAATTCAATATCACCATCTTCATTGCGTACCACAGGCTGAAAATACAACTCCAGTTCCTGGCGAAAATCAATATGTGCAAGCTCTGCCAGACGGGCCTGTTGCTCCAGCCGATTGATCTGCATCTGCTGCTGATACGGGGCTATCGGACTGTCAGGCTGGCTATCCAGCGCCAAAAAAGCACAGGTTAATAAATTCTCGAACACCCCCTGCTCTTCATCACAGTTCACATAACTGGCACGCGCTTTCACTTCAATGGTGCAGTTGCCCACATTAAAGGGTTTCAGGGTACTTTCGATAATTTCACCGATCATCTGCTCATGCAAGTGATGCTGATTAACCAGGCTACACACAAACACAAAATGCAAACCGCCTAGATGAGCCAGCCGGGATACATCATTGCCAAGCGGAATTGGCATCACATCCGGATGCTGCAAATGCTGTTTAATTCGATTGGCAGACTGGGCCAGCAAGAGATCGCCAAACTCCCGGCCAAGATGAAAGTTCACCTGCTGGAAGCCTTCAAGGCGGATCATGACGAGCATGGCTTCACTGGGGTCACGCTGACGAAAATCGTAAAACGCACTGCGAAACCCAGCCCTGTCCGGTAACTCCAGAATGTCCGCCGCTTTGCTTTCATCACTGCTCGCCGGGGGCGCAGGTGCCAGCGAAGCTCTGGATAACGTTAACTCGGCCAAAAACATCGGTAGCAGCGCCAGCACCAGTAAGCCGGGGGACAGTTGCCAGAACAATATGCCGGCCAGTGCCAACACAGCAGCACAGGCACTGAAGCAAGTAATGACCTGGTACTTTAACTGCTCAGAGCGAATGGCAAGCCAGATATGCAATACCAACAGCGGCGCCAGTAAGTAAGAAAAAAGATGTGCGGTGTCAGCAAGGAACGCCAATGCCACCGCTGTTGTGGATGCATATACAATTCGATGCAATGGCTGTTGACTCACCATAATCGCACCAAGGCTGGCACTGAGCAGCGCACCGGCTACAAAAGCCATCAGCATTGGGGAGTGTTGACCTGCACCTTGCCAGAAAGAGACCGCCGAAACGCCCCCCGCAGCGGCTATCACAGCAAAGGGAAACACAGCCAGAAGTAAGATAATACTTTTGTTACAATGTTTTAGCAGCGCTTTTTTCGTCATCGGCGGACCATTGTGAAATTCTTACTATTGCACAAGTTTACCCGAAATCCAGGTATTTAACAGGTCATTTACGCCAAACTGATAACTGAGTTCAGCCGGATGACCGACCTGCCACAGCACCATATCGGCGCGCATGCCGACTTTTAGCATCCCCCGATCCGACAGACCCAGCGCTTTGGCACCATGGCGTGTAACACCCAGCAATGCTTCTTCCGGTGTCATACGGAACAAGGTGCATGCCATATTCAACATCAGACGTAATGAGCACAATGGCGCAGTTCCTGGATTAAAGTCACTGGCCAGTGCAATCGGCACATTATGCTGACGCAGGAGCTCAATCGGGGGTAATTGAGTTTCACGAAGAAAATAAAACGCACCCGGCAGCACCACCCCAACAGTGCCCGCTTCGGCCATCGCTTTAACACCGGTTTCATCCAGGTACTCAATGTGGTCGGCGGACAAACCATTAAACTCAGCCACCAGCTCACTGCCGTGCTGATTAGACAACTGCTCAGCATGACATTTTACTTTTAAACCTAGCTCTGTGGCTTTGGCAAACACACGGCGCGTTTGCGCATTGCTAAAACCGACATTTTCACAAAATGCGTCGACCGCATCGGCCAGGGAGTGTTCGGCTACCTGAGGTAACATTTGCTCGCACACCAGATCGATATAACCATCGGCGTCATCCCGATATTCCGGTGGAAGCGCATGGGCACCTAGGAACGTACTTTGTACACTGATAGGGTGATGTTCATCCAGCATGCGGTTGACTTCTAGCAGCTTAATTTCGCTTTCACAATCCAGACCATAGCCCGATTTGCTTTCTACTGTGGTGACACCCTCACTGAGCAAGGCATTCAGTCGCGTTTTACCAGCCACAAACAAGTGTTCATGATCCGCCGCACGGGTTGCCTTCATGGTCGTCGCAATGCCGCCACCCTGTTGCGCGATTTGCTGATAAGACACACCATTAAGGCGTTGTTCAAATTCCTGAGCGCGTGAACCGGCGAACAGAATGTGAGTATGACAATCAATCAGACCTGGCGTCATCCAGGCCCCTTTTGCTGAGATAGTCGGTGTCGTCACCGGATCAAACTCCGGCAGATCAGCCTGTGCACCAAGCCAACAGATTACCCCATCTTTGACCATCATCGCCCCATGCTCAATGGCCCCATAAGGGCGCTCAATATCAGGGTCCATTGTCGCCAGATTAACGTCCAGAACCACTAAATCTACTTCCATCACCACTCAATTCCTCATCTCTAACTTGCTGGTTTGAGTGTAGCAAGATTACTTGTATATACAATAGAGGTGTGCCATGTTTATCAGCGAGCTATGTTCGCTCAGCCTGACGCTACAGTTGGGTTTACTTTACTAACCATGGCATGAGATTGTGACAACGCAACCCAAATTTGCACAAATAAAACAACATATCATCACGCAGATCCGCAGTGGTGTCTGGCAGGAAGATCAACAAGTTCCGTCTGAAAACGCCTTGTCCGCGCAATTCAGGGTAAGCCGCATGACCGCCAGACGCGCGCTCAGTGAACTCACCGACGCAGGGATCCTAACTCGTAGCCAGGGTCTGGGTACCTTTGTTGCCAGATTCAAATCCCAATCTTCTCTGCTGGAAATACGTAATATCGCCGATGAGGTCAAAGAGCGCGGTGGTGACTACACCTGTGTGGTCCTGTCCCTGGAATCCATGGCGGCCATTGCCCCAATCGCCATTGCACTGGGTGTTGAAATGGATACTCAGGTGTATCGCAGTGTGCTGGTACATCATGACAACGAACAACCTCTGCAAGTCGAAGAGCGCTTCGTTAACCCCCAATTGGCACCTGACTACCTGCAACAGGACTTCACACAAATCACCCCCCATGAGTACCTGGTCCAGATTGCGCCCCTGACAGAGGCACGCCATACCGTTGAGGCCATCATGCCCGGCCCGGATATTTGCCAGTGGCTAAATATGTTTCATGAAGAGCCCTGCTTACAACTGATCCGCAGAACCTGGTCTGAAGGAGGCATTGTCAGCTTTGCCCGGTTAATCTCACCGGGCAGTAAATATCGCCTGGGCGGTCACCTGACCTTTAAAAAGTGAACCCACTCAGATGGCGTGCTGATAACTAAACCCCAGTTCACAGATAGCCGCGCCGTCAATGATACGTGCTTTGCTGTCATCACTGGCAAAGCTCGGAGCCTGTGTGCCTGCTTGCGTGCAATGCGCCTGATAGTAATCCTGCTTAAGCGGATGTGCAGGAGAACACACGTTGTAAACTGACCTCGCCTGCGGCCAGTGAGTCAGCACAGACATAATGGCCGCAACCACATCATCCCGGTGTACCATATTAACCCGCTCCTGGCTGCTACTGCGTAAGGTCTTGCCAGCGATAAATTGTCCTGGTTCCCGTTCAGGCCCTACTAAGCCTGCCAGCCTCAGCACCTTGCCACCATGCGACAGCACCAGCTGCTCTGCCTGTTGTAAAACGCGTTGACGCTGCGAATCGGTTGCAGCCAATGTTCCCTGCTCGCTATAAACCCCATCAGCTTGCGCATAAACCCCAGTGCTTGAGCACAATAAAAAGCCCTGCATTTGCAGCTCTGTTGCCAACGCCAGCGTCGCTTCTAGCGTCACCAGATAGTTACTGTCTTCACGACGCGCACCCGGCGGCATAGCACAGAGCCAAAAAGCGTGCTGTAACGATACGTCATGCACCAGTCTTGTCCCATCATGAGCGAGTTGACGCGTCAGCGCATTGCTGTGTGGCTGCCGTCGGGTTGCCTGTACCTGCCACCCCTTCTCCGCCGCAGCCTCAGCTGTAGGCATTCCCAACCAGCCCGCGCCGGCAACAACGAGTTTATCGTGCATATCATTGTCCTGTAATGTGATGTGATCAGCGCTACACATCATGCAACAGAGCACGGTGCGCTGGCAAAAATCTGCGATGACATAGAAAGTAATAAAAACGACTGATTTATTGCTAAAAGTTAAAGTATCTGTCCCTATTGCCGATTAGGGATGTAAAGATTATTCGCCAAGTGTTATCAATCAACCGCCTTAATTTGTAGCCTTCTTGCATGAGATATGGTTTGATTGAGGCTTGCCTGGTCCCAAGAAAAAGAAAAACGCATGCTTGAAAATTTATCCCTTAGAAAAAAAATCCTCTTTTTGATTGGCGGTACCATTTCTATTTTATTGGTTGCTGCATCAGGGTATTTCGTTAACCACATTGCCCAACTTTCCCGAGAAGGCATAGAGAGAGAAGCAGAAAGTCATTTATATGCCGAAAAGCTCTCCATGGAATCCTTCTTTACGCGTTATGGTGCCATTGTAGAAACCTTCGTCACCAATCCGCATAATGTGAATTGGTTTGACGACTACACCCAGCGAGAAAAGCCGCTCAGCGCCGACCTTGGCTATCAGGAAGTCAATCAGGACTTTATCCGCATCTCAGCCAGCGATGAGAATATTCTTTCCGCTTTTATGGCATCGGCACGCACAGGTGAATACTTCAAAGAAAATGAGCGTACCTCAAACTACTCTGATGGTCGCCCTTACTACTCGTACAAGCGCCCATGGTGGCAGGATGCGCTGAGTCATGGAGGTCTGTATGTCGGTGCGGTATCTGTAGATATCAACACGGGTGCCGTCTCTGCCGTTGTTCAGCAACCTGTCTACAATGCCCAGCGCGAACTGGTTGCGGTAGGTGGCGTTGACCTGCAAATTAACAAGATCAGTGAACTGGTTGAGCAGATCCAGTTTGATGGTCAGGGTTATGGCTTCTTACTCGACCACGATTATAAAGTGGTCCATCTGTCCAAACGAACCGGGCATAAACTCTCTATTACTGATGAGGGCGCGAACGGCAAAGAAGGTCTGGAAGCGCTGGAAAGACAATTTGCAGATACCGAAGGGTTTGCTGAGCTCAATCGCGCAATGCGTTCAGAAGGCGCGGGGGCCGCGATGGTTACCCTCAAAGGCGTTGACTACTATGTGGTATTCAACAACGTCAAACTCGACAAACCAATCCTGGATTGGCATCTGGGTTTGTTGATCCCCGTCAGCCTAATTGAAGAACCTGTCAATGATGCCGTTATGAGCACAGTGACCGCTGTGATCATTATTCTAGCCATTATTGTTGCCATGATTCTATGGGCCACACAAATGATTGCAGCGCCCATCACTACACTAACCAATACCATGCGAGATATTGCCTCAGGTGAAGGCGACCTGACTCGTCGTATCGATATCAACAGTCAGGATGAAGTCGGTCAGCTGGCTCATCACATGAACACCTTTATCGACAAGCTGCGCAGTATGATGCTCGATACCGCTGCACAAGCGCAGCAACTCAGTGGTGCTGCAGCCCAATTGCAGGATGTCTCAACTAACACCAACAATGAGATCCAGCAGGAGAAAGAGCAAGTTGACAGTGTGAGCGCAGCAGTCACAGAGATGGCGGCCACGGTCACTGAGATTTCCCGCAATGCCCATGAAACAAATCGGGCAGCTGATCTGGTTCAGAGCATGACCAATGACGGTGCAGCGCGCTCGGGTCAGGCTCAGGAAGTCATGACTCAGCTTGCTGGTCACATTGGAGAGGCGGCCAAAGTGGTTGCCGGTCTGGAACAGGAAACCAGCAACATTGGTGCCGTGATTGACGTGATCAATGGCATCGCAGAGCAAACCAACCTGCTGGCACTCAACGCCGCCATTGAAGCTGCCGCGCGGGTGAGCAAGGCCGTGGCTTTGCCGTGGTAGCCGATGAAGTACGCAGCCTGGCCAGTCGTACCCAGGAGTCGACAGATGATATCCGTAATATGATCTCTCGCCTGCAACAGATCGCTCAGCAAGCTTCTGTGATGATGCAGCAGGGTCAGGAGCGTGCAGAAGGGTCAGTGGGACAAACGCAGGAAGTGCTGGATGCACTGCGTAATATCACGGAGTCGGTCAGTACGGTACAAGATCAAAGTCACCAGATTGCGACCTCAACGGAAGAACAAACGGTCGTCGCTGAGGATATCAATAATAGCCTCAATGCCATTAACGACCTGGTCAATAGCACAGCGAACCATGCACACTTGCTGGCCGATGAAGCCCGTGATCTGAATAGTCTGGCAAAAGCACTTAATAACACCGTAAATCAGTTTAAACTGTAACGTCTGAGTGGCCCGGGCTCCCGGGCCTCCTGAAAACACATTCCTCACTATTTCTGTCTTGCCAAAACTTGACTAATGCACAGTTGCAGACGATCACTTATAAGGTGACTCTTTGCGGATCAGTGCTTAATTATGTTTAAAAACCTCAAACTGGCGCAGATGCTTGCGTACTCATTTGGCGCCCTCATCGCTCTGATGACGGTGATTTCTATCTCTGCCTACCTTGGGCTGAATACCGGTTATAACAACTTCGTCGAATATCGTACATTGGCACGCAATGCCAATTTAAGCGGCCGTCTGCAGGCGAATTTACTGATGGTGCGCCTCAACGCACTCAAATACCTGAAAGAGCAGAGCACAACCAACATTAATGAATTTAACGAGCGTTTTGATTTGCTCAAGGAACTCATGGATCAGGCCCAGGCAAGTATCTCGGATACCAGTTACCAGAGCCAACTCACTAACAGTGCAAGCGACATTGAAGAATATCGGCGGGCATTCGAGCAAATTGTGCAGTTATACGCTCAACGCAATGACATAGTAACCAACCAGCTGGATGTCAAAGGCGTACAAATGCGCACCATACTCAGCGATGTGATCAACAATGCACATCAACAAAACAATAATGAAGCTTTGTTCGCAGCGGCCCGGTTGCAGGAAACGTTGTTGCTCGGCCGTTTATACGTGGTCAAATTCCTGGTGACAAACACGGACAAGGATTACCAACGCGCCATTGAAGAGTTTAGCCAACTGGCAGCCCTGCTGGACGAACAGGCCGGGGCATTTGCATGGCAACCGGTTCAGGGCATGCTTGTTGAATTCTTACAGCACAAACTCGATTACATTACCGCCGTCAAAGCTGTGAACCAGACCATATTGCAGCGTAACCAGCTCATCTCGCAAAAACTCAATGTTATTGGCCCTCAGGTGGCTAACACACTGGAAGATATTAAGCTGGATATTAAAAACCGCCAGGACGAGCTTGGCCCTCAAGCGCAAAGCACCAGTGAGCAGGCGGTGATGCTGGTAACCACAGTATCGGTGTTGGTGGTGTTCGCGGGCGCGTTCCTGAGCTGGTATGTCAGCAATTTACTGCGCGAGCCCATTGGCGGTGAGCCAAGAGAAATCGAAGCACTGGCCAAAGCCATCGCCAAAGGCGATCTCAGTTACCAATTTGCGACCACGAATACCACAGGCATATATCGGGCGATGTCCGAAATGACAACCACACTGAGGGACATAGTGAGTAAAATCAAATCTGCTACCACCACATTAAATGACACAACCGGAGCAATGATTTCAATCACTGAGAAAACCAAAAGTGAGACCGATCAACAGCAAGATCAACTGACCCAAAGTGCCACAGCGATGCAACAAATGAGTGCGACCGTACATGAGATCACGCAAAGCGCGCAACTGGCTGCCGACGCGGCTACCGAAGCTGATCAGCAATCCCAGACCGGGATCCAGGTGGTACAAACGTCTCGTGAAGCCATGAGTGAACTGGTGGGCAGTATTCAACAAGTCAGTGAGGCCATTACCCAGTTAGAAAACGAGACGGAGTCGGTCGGCTCCATTTTGGATGTGATCCGCAGTATTGCAGACCAAACCAATCTGCTGGCACTCAACGCGGCGATCGAAGCCGCGCGGGCTGGCGAGCAAGGCCGGGGCTTTGCCGTGGTGGCTGATGAAGTACGCAGCCTGGCCAGCCGTACGCAGCAAAGTACCGAAGAGATCCAGGCGATGATCTCGCGCTTACAAAACGAGGCCAAACGCTCAGTAGAGCATATGCAACGTAATGTCGACCATGCGGAGAACTCCGCGGAGCAAACCGAACACGCCGGCGCAACGTTACAAGCAATTTGCGGCTCAATCAGCACCATTCGCGAAATGAATTTACAAATTGCCAGCGCATCAGAGGAGCAGAATACGGTCTCAATGCAAATATCTGAAAGTGTCACCCATGTCAGTGAGAGTGCCGCGGAAACAGCGCAAGGGGCACAGCAAGTATCCCAGGACGCCAAAGCATTGAGCCACATTGCCCGTGAACTGAACACCCTGGTGGACCAATTTAGGCTGTAGGGCCCGACAAGATGGGGCAGTGAGCGTCATCACCTGCCCTTCCTTTTGCTTTAGATCAACGCCTCAAAGCACAACTTTGCTTACACTAGCATTCTCAATAATAAAGAGAGTGCGATCGTGATTAAATTACCTCAGTGGGATGACTCCCTCATCAACAAATACAATATCTCAGGCCCCAGATATACCTCTTATCCAACAGCCCTATCACTTGAATCAGGTTATACTCAGGCCGATCTGGTTGATGCCATCGCACACTCCGACACCCGTGCACTGTCGCTGTATATTCATATTCCATTCTGTCACCAGCTTTGCTATTACTGTGGCTGTAATAAGATTATTACCCGACATCAGTCCAAGGCCGACGTATACCTCGACCATCTGGAATTGGAGATAGCCGCTCAGGCACCGCTGTTTAAAGCTTATCAGGTTGAGCAATTGCACCTAGGAGGCGGCACCCCCACCTTTCTAACCACAGCGCAAATGACACGCCTGGTCACCATGCTGGAGCAGCACTTCACCTTCACACCAACTGCCCAGCGCGGCATTGAAATCGACCCCAGATCACTGGCCGAAGACATGCTGCCAGCGCTTGAAAAGCTCGGCTTTAATCGGGTGTCATTCGGGGTGCAGGATTTTAATGATCAGGTACAGGCAGCAGTAAATCGACCGCAACAGATTGCAGAAGTGCTGTCGCTCTTAAAACAAGCCCGCGAGCTGGGCTTTAAATCCATTAATATGGACATGATTTACGGCCTGCCTCATCAGAGCGTTGAGTCCTATCGCGATACCATAGCGCAGCTCATTGAGTTGGGCCCTGATCGGGTTTCGGTGTTTAACTATGCCCATCTGCCGGACAGATTCGCCGCCCAGCGCAAGCTGAAAGAGGCCGATATGCCCAACGCCAAAGAAAAGCTCGCGATCTTTAAGCAAACACTGACACAGATGAGCGATGCCGGTTACCAGTTTATCGGTATGGACCATTTTGCCAAAACCGATGACGAGCTGGCTGTGGCACAGCGACATAATCATCTGCACCGAAACTTCCAGGGCTATACCACCCATGGTAACTGCGACTTGCTCGGCCTCGGCGTGTCGTCTATTTCACAGATCGGTAATGCCATTTTACAAAATGAAAAAGACCTGAAGCCCTACTACCAGGCCGTCACTGAGCGCCGTAGCGCTATTCATAAAGGCGTTAAGCTCACCCGTGATGATGAAATTCGCGCCGCCGCGATCAAGCAGCTTATTTGCCACTTCGAGCTCGACAAAACTACCTTTGCCGCTGAGCATGGCCTCAACTTTGACGACTACTTTGCCGATGCGCTGACGGCACTTAAACCTCTGGCTGAAGATGGTCTGGTGGACCTCACCAAGCAACGTATTGAAGTCACAGCTAAGGGGAACCTGTTTATCCGCATCATCTGCATGTGCTTTGATGCCTATCTGCAACAACAGATCAAAAACACCCGCTTTTCACGGGTGATTTAAGGACTTACAAAAAGGGAAGCACCTCATACGTACAATCCGTTTAGTGGTGCTTCAATTAACAACCATGAACCTCAGGATCGGAAATAAAACAGAAGTGATCACAGGAGTTATTGGTTCGACAACCGCGCGTCCCAACTGGTAAACAAGCTAGCAGTGAGCCACCCGCAACTTTTGGGGTCATATCAACAGGCATTGTGGTTGTGCTTGGCGATAACGCCTTCATCGGCTTTTTGTTGAGTTTCAATTTCATTGGATTTTCCTTAATAACAAAGTGAATTGCACCACCGAGCATAGTTCAAAAAACGACCAACCTCAATACCTTGATTTAGCAACGTAACACGCATCGCTGCAGTACCTCTGTAAGAATACCCCCAGGAATGGCGCACATTCACGGATAGTCATTCTATTCAGACGACCCCTAAAATAACCTGATCGCCCTAAACGCAAAAGCCCCGACCAAAAGGCCGGGGCTTTCAAGACAAACTTAATTAATAAAAATTAAGCTTTCTTAGGACGAACCAGAACGTCTACCAAAGTCCAAGATGTTTTCTTAGGGGGTTTTGGTGGTGACGCACATTCACGGATAGTCATTCTATTCAGACGACCCCCAAAATAACCTGACCGCCCCAAACGCAAAAGCCCCGACCAAAAGGCCGGGGCTTTCAAGACAAACTTAATTAATAAAAATTAAGCTTTCTTAGGACGAACCAGAACGTCTACCAAAGTCCAAGATTTTTTCTTAGAGATCGGTGCACATTCACGGATAGTCACAGTATCACCTGCTTGCGCAGTGTTGCTCTCATCGTGTGCGTGCAACTTAGTTGTACGCTTGATGAATTTACCGTAGATCGGGTGCTTAACCTGACGCTCGATAGCAACAACGATTGACTTGTCCATTTTGTCGCTAACTACACGACCTTGAAGAGTACGAGTATTATCGCTCATTATGAACCTGCCTTCTGGTTGATAACTGTTTTAACACGCGCAATATTGCGACGTACTTTTTTCAGCTCGTGAGTTTGAGCCAGCTGACCAGTGCTCGCTTGCATGCGCAGATTGAACTGCTCACGCAGAAGCTCTAGAAGTTCAGCATTTAGCTCTTCTACGCTTTTGTCTTTAAGTTCGCTAGCTTTCATTTACATTACCGTCCGAGTTACAAAAGTGGTTTTGAAAGGTAATTTACGAGCAGCTAGGTTGAATGCTTCGCGAGCAAGCTCTTCCGGCACACCTTCCATCTCGTAAAGTACTTTACCAGGCTGAATTTCAGCAACCCAGTATTCAACAGAACCTTTACCTTTACCCATACGAACTTCAAGCGGCTTTTCTGTAATTGGCTTATCTGGGAACACACGGATCCAGATTTTACCTTGACGCTTTACGTGACGTGTCATAGCACGACGAGCTGCTTCGATTTGACGAGCAGTCATACGGCCACGGCCAGTCGCTTTCAAGCCGAAAGAACCGAAGCTAACTTTATTACCGCTAGTTGCAAGACCACGGTTGCGGCCTTTGTGCACTTTACGGAATTTTGTACGTTTTGGCTGTAACATTAGTCGCTACCTCTTACTTAGCACTTTTTTTAGCTTTCTTCGGAGCGCGCTTGGCTGGCTTCTCAGCTTCTTGTTTCAGTGGAAGACCACCGATAACTTCGCCTTTGAAGATCCAAACTTTAACACCGATGATACCGTAAGTGGTCAAAGCTTCAGAAGTTGCGTAGTCGATGTCAGCACGTAGAGTGTGTAGAGGTACACGACCTTCACGATACCACTCAGAACGTGCGATTTCAGCACCGCCTAGACGGCCGCTAACTTCAACTTTGATACCCTTTGCACCCAGACGCATTGCGTTCTGTACCGCGCGCTTCATAGCACGACGGAACATAACACGACGCTCTAGCTGTGAAGAGATACCGTCAGCAACTAGTTTTGCATCAAGCTCTGGCTTACGTACTTCTGCAATGTTGATTTGTGCAGGTACACCAGCAAGCTTAGTTACAGCGTGGCGAAGCTTTTCAACATCTTCACCTTTTTTACCGATAACAACACCAGGACGAGCTGTGTGAATTGTTACACGGATAGATTTAGCTGGACGCTCAATAACGATTTTAGACACAGAAGCGTTTTTCAATTCCTTAGTAAGGTATTGACGCACTTTGTGATCACCAAAAAGCTGCTCAGAGAAATCTTTTGAATTCGCGTACCAGGTAGAAACCCAAGGTTTAGAGATACCTAGGCGAATACCAGTAGGATGAACTTTTTGTCCCATTACTTATATCTCCTAGCTATCTGAAACCACAACAGTGATGTGGCTTGAACGCTTAAGGATGCGGTCTGCGCGTCCTTTAGCACGTGGCATAATACGTTTCATTGTAGGACCTTCGTCTACAAATACTTTAGCCACTTTAAGCTCATCAATGTCAGCACCTTCGTTGTGCTCCGCGTTAGCGATAGCAGACTCAAGTACTTTCTTAACTAATACAGCCGCTTTCTTTGGGCTGTACGCTAGGATTTCTAGCGCGCGATCAACCGGTAGTCCGCGGATCTGATCTGCAACTAGACGTGCTTTTTGCGCCGAACCAGAGGCGAATTTGTGTTTAGCTAATGCTTCCATCATACCCTCCGATTAACGCTTTTTAGCTTTCTTATCCGCAGCGTGACCGCGGTAAGTACGTGTAGGTGCAAATTCACCTAGTTTGTGACCGATCATTTCGTCTGTAACGAATACAGGTACGTGCTGACGACCATTATGGACAGCGATGGTCAATCCGATCATGTTAGGGATGATCATTGAACGACGGCTCCAAGTCTTTATAGGCTTCTTGTCACCGCTTTCCAACGCCTTCTCTACCTTCTTCAGCAAGTGTAGGTCAATGAATGGACCCTTCTTGAGAGAACGTGGCATGGCAATTCCTCAACTATTACTTAGTACGACGACGTACGATAAATTTATCAGTACGCTTGTTCTTACGTGTCTTAGCACCTTTAGTCGGCTTACCCCATGGAGACACAGGGTGACGACCACCAGATGTACGACCTTCACCACCACCGTGTGGGTGGTCTACCGGGTTCATGGCAACACCACGAACAGTAGGACGAACACCACGCCAGCGAGTTGCACCAGCTTTACCTAGTGAACGTAGCATGTGTTCAGCGTTACCTACTTCACCGATAGTTGCGCGACAATCCGCTTCAACTTTACGCATTTCGCCTGAACGTAGACGTAGAGTCACGTACTGGCCTTCACGCGCTAGGATCTGTACATATGCACCAGCAGAACGGGCAATCTGAGCACCTTTACCAGGCTTAAGCTCAACATTGTGTACCGTTGTACCTACTGGGATGTTACGCATAGGCATTGCGTTACCAGCTTTGATTGGCGCATCAACACCAGACTGGATTGCATCACCCGCTTGAACACCTTTAGGTGCGATGATGTAACGACGCTCACCGTCTGCATATAATACAAGAGCGATGTTTGCGCTACGGTTAGGATCGTACTCTAGACGCTCAACTTTAGCTGGGATGCCATCTTTGGTGCGTTTAAAGTCGATTAAACGGTAGTGTTGCTTGTGACCACCACCGATGTGACGAACCGTGATACGACCGTTGTTGTTACGACCACCTGATTTAGAGTTCTTCTCTAATAGCGGAGCGTAAGGCTTACCCTTGTGCAGATCAGGGTTAACCACTTTAACGACGTGACGACGACCCGCAGAAGTTGGTTTACACTTTTGAAGTGCCATAATTCTAACTCCCCTTATTACTCGGCGCCGCCGACAAAGTCTAGCTCGCTGCCTTCTTTAAGAGTAACGTAGGCTTTCTTCCAGTCTGAACGACGGCCGAAACGCATGCCTGTACGCTTAGTTTTACCCTTAACATTTAGCGTGCGAACACCAGTTACTTCTACTTCGAAAAGCTTCTCAACAGCAGCTTTGATTTCTGCTTTGTTTGCATCTTTAACTACTTTGAAAACAATCGTGTTGTTCTCTTCAGCAGACACAGTGCTTTTCTCAGAGATGTGTGGAGCAAGGATTACTTTTAAAAGACGTTCTTCACGGATCATGCTAGCGCCTCCTCAAGTTGCTTAACAGCAGCAGCAGTAATCAGTACCTTATCGAAAGCGATTAGGCTTACTGGGTCGATGCCAGCTACATCACGCGTATCAACCTTGTACAGGTTACGTGCAGAAAGGAATAGATTCTCATCTACTTCTTCAGTCACGATTAATACGTCTTTAAGCTCAAGCTCTTTCAGCTTAGCTACTAGTTCTTTAGTCTTTGGTGCTTCTAGACCAAATTCTTCAACAACTACTAGACGATCTTGACGAACAAGCTCAGAAAGAATGCTCTTGATCGCACCGCGATACATCTTACGGTTAACTTTTTGGCTGTGATCTTGCGGCTTAGCTGCAAAGCTCACACCACCGCTGCGCCAGATTGGGCTGCGGATTGTACCAGCACGTGCACGGCCAGTACCTTTTTGGCGGAATGGTTTTTTACCACCACCAGCAACTTCAGAACGTGTCTTCTGAGCTTTAGTACCCTGACGAGCACCTGCTGCGAAAGCAACAACTACTTGGTGTACTAATGCTTCGTTAAACTCACGTCCAAAAGTAGCTTCGGAAACTTCAAGCGCACCAGCGCCTTTAATTGCTAATTCCATCACTAAATCTCCAGGACTTAAGCTTTAACAGCTGGTTTAACGATAACGTCGCCGCCGATAGCGCCAGGTACTGCACCTTTAACTAAAAGCAGATTACGCTCAGCGTCAACACGTACTAGCTCTAGGTTCTGAGTAGTTGTTTGCACATTACCCATTTGACCAGCCATTTTCTTACCTTTAAACACCTTACCAGGTGATTGGTTTTGACCGATTGAACCAGGAGCACGGTGAGATAGAGAGTTACCGTGAGTAGCGTCTTGTGTGCTGAAATTCCAGCGCTTAACACCACCTTGGAAACCTTTACCTTTTGAAGTACCAGTAACGTCTACTTTGTTTACTTCGTTGAATAGCTCAACAGTAAGCTCAGCACCTACTTCAAACTCACCTTCACCGCCGTTAAGACGGAATTCCCACAGGCCACGACCCGCTTCAACACCAGCTTTAGCGAAGTGACCCGCTTCTGGTTTGTTTACACGGCTTGCTTTTTTCTCGCCTGCAGTAACTTGAAGCGCGTCATAACCGTCTGTTGCGTCAGATTTGATCTGAGTAACACGGTTAGGAGTCGCTTCGATAACTGTCACAGGGATAGATACACCATCTTCAGTGAAGATGCGTGTCATACCCACTTTACGACCGACTAGACCTAATGCCATTTTCCTAAAACCTCTCTAATCTTTCGATTAACCCAGGCTGATTTGAACATCAACACCAGCAGCAAGGTCTAGGCGCATTAGAGCGTCTACAGTCTTGTCAGTTGGTTCTACGATGTCGATCAGACGTTTGTGGGTGCGGATTTCATACTGATCACGCGCGTCTTTATTTACGTGCGGAGAGATCAATACAGTGAAACGTTCAAAGCGAGTAGGAAGTGGGATTGGACCACGTACCTGAGCGCCAGTGCGTTTCGCAGTTTCCACGATTTCCGCCGTTGATTGGTCAATCAAACGGTGGTCAAAAGCTTTTAGGCGAATACGAATGCGTTGATTTGACATTCTTAAACCTCAATTAAAAGAGCATTTAAAAAGAGCATAAAAAAACCCCCGAGGCCATCTCAAAATATAAGAGGTCGGTTGTTCTTCTATTTCTACCATTGAACTCCAAATCGGAGTTCCTGTTTACGTGCCTGAAATCCAGGCCTATGTATGACTTTCGTGTGACGAATCACAGAAAGTTTGAGCATTATAATGAGACTGGCGATAAATGCAACAATTATTGCAAAATTATTTGTCGTATGGCTCGTCCTCACTGTAAGTGGCACAAGGCGTCTATACTTTATACAAAGGATTGCATACACCGTCCTTGTCATTGTACTGACACAAATGGTCAGTCCAGTTAAAGCCTGATATTCTATACAGCAAAAATACGAATCTGGTACTGCTATGCGCTTACTTTCTCAGGGGCTCAACCGAGTGGCCCAATGGACCAACTGTTTATTGGTCAGAAGCAAACTGTTGCCGGCCGACCCCGTGTCGCAGTTCAACCTGGACCCGAGCCTGCCCACCTTTTATGTAGCCCGACTCAATTCACGGGCTGATCTGGCTGCACTCAACGCGGTGTGTAAGAAACTGGGATTGCCAAGCCCGATGCAGGATCAGGTTTTAGGGAATAAAACACTGCCGCGCTTTATTGGCATCAAAAACCCGACTCCCCTGCTGAGCAAAACAGCAGGACCGAGCCCCGCAATTGATCAAGGTAAAGCGATTTTCTCTGCCTTGCGTGCTCACCCGGACATCAAAGCACAAGTGGTCCCGGTGACTGTACTGTGGGGCCGTAATCCTGGTAAAGAAAAGCCGGGTATAGGCACCTTATTCAGCCACTCACTGACCCCCAGCTGGTTACGCAAGGCTATGGTTGTGCTGTTTTCTGGTCGCGATAACCTGGTGCGTTTCTCTGCCCCCATCGCCCTGGATCAGCTCATGACAGACAAAGCCGATGTAGACGAGTTACCTCATAAACTACTCCGCGTGGCTCGGGTGCACTTTCATCGCCAGAAGCTGGCTGCAACCGGACCCAGATTACCGTCGCGTGAAGCTCTGTTCAATTCCCTGCTGGCTGCCCCCACAGTCAAACGCGCCATCGCTGATGAAGCCAAGTCGAAAGGGCTGAGCCATGACGAAGCACGCCTGAAAGCGCTGGAGTTACTGGAAGAAGTTGCTGCCAACTACTCTGAAGCTATGGTTCGCGTGGGCGATCGCGTACTGACCTGGCTGTGGAATAAACTCTATAACGGCATCGAAGTAAAAAATGCCGAGCGCGTACATGACCTGGCTGATAAAGGCCACGAAATCATCTATGTGCCCTGCCATCGCAGCCACATGGATTACCTGTTACTGACCTACGTGATTTATCATCAGGGTCTGGTACCACCACATATTGCAGCGGGGGTGAACCTGAACTTCTTCCCGGCCGGTGGCATTTTCCGGCGCTGTGGCGCATTCTTTATTCGCCGCTCTTTTGCCGGTAACAAACTCTACTCGACAATTTTTAAAGAGTATCTGACTCAGCTGTTCATCAAAGGCTATTCAGTCAAGTTTTACACTGAAGGTGGCCGCAGTCGCACAGGACGCTTGTTGCCGCCCAAAACGGGGATGTTGGCCATGACCATGCAATCTATGTTGCGCGGTATCGATCGACCTATCTCCATCGTCCCGGTCTACATTGGCTATGAGCATGTCATGGAGATCAACACCTACCTCAAAGAGCTGGCCGGTAACAGTAAAAAGAATGAATCCGTTGCTGGGGTCTTTAAGGCCATTAAAAACCTCAAAAACTATGGACGTGGCTATCTGAACTTCGGTGACCCTATTCACCTCAATCAATACCTCAATGAACACCAGGCTGACTGGCGCGACGCCATCGGCCAGGGTGAGGGCGCCAAACCTCAGTGGCTTAATGGTCAGGTGGCTCAGGTGGCAGATCGGATCATGACCAACATCAATGCCAGTGCGGCACTGAACTCCATCAACCTGCTGGCCATGGTGCTGCTGTGTAATGAGCAGTTTGCGCTGAGCCGACAAAAACTGCTGACACAAATGCGCTTTTATCTCACCTTGCAAAATCAGGCGCGCTATGATGCCAATGTCACGGCGCCAGATGAAGATGCCGAGGCACTGTTAAATCACGCGCTTAAGCTGGATAAGTTCGATGTGCTGGCAGATGAACTGGGTGAGATCATCACGATTAAGGAAAAAGAGCGTACCCTGTTTAACTATTACCGCAACAATATTTTGCATTTGTTCGCTGTCCCGAGCGTTATTGCGCAAATACTATTTAACCGCTACAGCGTCACGGTCACGGAGTGTCAGGCCCACCTGGGTACTTTATATCCGTTGTTTGCCAAAGAATGGTTTATGCATGAACTGCGTGAAGACTATATTGAGGACGTATTAAACTGCTTCGCTCAGGAGGGCCTAATTGACTTTGATGGTCACCTGGCAACCGTCGTAAAAGACAACAAGGCGCTGGCACAGTTAGAGATGCTGGGTAAAGTGATCCACCTAACGCTGGAACGCTATGCCATCAGTGTCAGCTTGTTATTACGTGATCAAGGCATTGCCCGCACCACACTGGAGAATGAAAGTGACGTATTGGCTAAGCGGCTTGGTACCTTACACGGCATTAAGAGCCCAGAGTTCTTTGATAAGAAGGTACAAACTAACCTGATCAGCGTATTACAGACGCAAGGCTTTATCAGTATTTCTGAACAACAGACCATCACTGCGATGCCAACACTCAGTACTTTGTCTGATCACCTCAATGATTTACTGCCAGCGAGGATCTGGCAGTCTATCCGCGATACCTTATAGAAGACGTTACACTATAAAGGTACCATCATAGCGTCAGCGCGCTTCGCGCTGACGCATCACTCCTTCCTGAATAGTAGATGCCACTAATTCGCCCTGACGGTTAAAGAACTGGCCCCTGACCAGTCCACGACCATTGCTGGCACTGGGGCTGTCAACGCTATAAAGCAACCACTCATCCATTCTAAATGGACGATGGAACCACATCGCATGATCTATGGTCGCGACCTGCATGTTTTTTTGCATAAAGGACACCCCATGCGGCTGCAACGCCGTGGGCAGGAACTCAAAATCCGACGCATAGGCCAGCAAGTAGTTGTGAATGCGGCGATCGTCAGGCATGGCCCCATTGGCCTTAAACCAGACATGGCGTGTGGGTTCCATCACCTCGGGCTGAAACGGGTTATGAAACTCCACCGGACGCATTTCGATGGGCATAGGCTGCGTAAATTTGGCGCGTAGCGGCTCAGGAATTAAGTCTGCTTTATCCTGATAAAACTCCAGCGATGATCGCAATGCTTCCGGACCCGGAACTTCCGGCATCTCTGACTGGTGGGATAAACCAGGTTCATCCCCCTGAAAAGACGCGGTCATGTAAAAAATGGGTTTACCGTACTGAATAGCACTGACCCTGCGGGTACTAAAACTACGGCCATCACGGATATTCTCAACATCGTACACAATCGGTTTAGCCGCGTCGCCGGGGCGTAAAAAGTACGAGTGCAGCGAATGCACGTAGCGCCCTTCTGGCAAAGTGTATTTGGCAGCGGAGAGTGCCTGGCCCATTACCTGGCCGCCAAACACCTGCGGAAAGCCCAAATCCTGGCTCTGGCCCCGATAAATCCCTTGTTCGATTTCTTCAAGCTGAAGTAGCTCCAGCAACCCCTGTAATGCCTGACTCATTGCACACCTCTTACACTGCATAGCTAATCCTGTAATTATACACTATTGTGCAAGTAAAGAGAGGCATAGCTCTTTAAATCAGGTGCTTAACCCAGGCACGTAGCAGGCCGGACAAGAGTGCGATACACTGTGTATCGGCTTTTTCTGACAAGGTAACTGACATGGCATACTGGTTATTTAAAACCGAACCCGACGCATTTTCCATCGACGATTTACATCAGGCACCACAGCAAAGTACGTTTTGGGAAGGAATCCGTAATTATCAGGCCCGTAACTTTCTGCGCGATGATGTACAAGTGGGCGATCAAGTCTTTATTTACCACTCAAGCTGCAAAACCCCCGCTGTAGTCGGCATCGCCACTATCACCAAAGGGGCAGAGACAGATCCCCATCAGTTTGATCTGAGCAGTGATTATTATGATGCCAAGTCCAGTACAGACAACCCACGCTGGGTAGGCGTCACCTTATGCTACCAACAGCATTTGCCGCGACCTGTGACACTCAAAGCCATTAAAGCGGATGATGCCATCACAGAGCTGGCGCTAAAAAAGGCCGGTCGTCTGTCCATTATGCCTGTGACCGACGCTGAGTGGACGTACATCTGCCAGCTCGGTGGCACTGAGTAACAGTGCCGGACGAGGAAACAGATATATTAACGCTTTTTCTGCTTTCCTCCTTTGGGGATCATAGAAAAGTACAAGATCAGCGCCAGCCAGGAAAACAGCAAAGTGCCGATCAGCCAGCCATTTTTCTCATGACCCCGAGTGCGTTTGCTGCCAGCAACCAGTCCTATCGGCAGCAAATACAAGCACAAGGCCCCCATCAATAGCAACAATTGATCTGTCATACTCGCTCCCAGTTCACTTCACTGTGAAGTACGCGTTGTGGTGCAATATAATGCAACACATCGCCCCCCTGCAGTGCGTAATCCAACGGTGGGTTTAGATCCATATCACGACCACTGAGGTCACGTGCCACCCCCAGTAAAATCGCATTATGATGCGTTTTGAAATACATAAAGAGCTGACCAAACGTCAACGCTGTTAATGACTTCGGCAGCTGCAAACTAAATTGCGTGTCGCCATGCAGGGTGGAGAGCAGCTCTTCCTGAATACGACTTGATCCCGGGTCCTGCATCGAACGCACCAGAATCTCTGCTGACATCGCCGTCGAACACTCCACATTGCGACAATGCTGGCGTAATAACTGGGCCTTGGTTTCATCATTAAAATGAGCACTGATGTGCGCAGCCGTTTTCACCATCGGACTGAGTTTTAGCGCAGTCGTAAAGGTTTGATCATCGTCCTGACCATCAACAATGATTTTATCCGCATAGGCTAACCCAGTGCGCACCAACTGCTGATCATCGGTAAAGCTCAACAAACGCACAAAATCCACCTCGGAAAAACGCAGCAACGGGTGTTCCATTTCGTCACACACAGCCAACACAATACGCCGCTCGATGCGTTTATTGTCGGCCAGAATATACTCAATCATGCGCTCAGTGCGTGTCGCATGCCAGCCAAAAATGATGATATGATCGCTCAGATGTGAATAGTCTTTGTCGCCCTTCATTGCTCTTTTTACCCAAATTGTAATTAGTTGCCCAACTTTGCCCAGCAAAATGCCAAACAACGCCAGACCCAACGGGATTTGAAATAAGGCCACAACCCAGCGTCCCAGGTCGGTCGTGGCACTAAAATCACCATAACCCACTGTCGATGTGGTCACGACGTAATAATAGATATAGGTGCTGACAGGCAATAATGCGTGCTCCTGTGCCAGCCAGAGCAATGCCCAGGTCACGCACATATGCAACACAGTCGCCAGTCCAATCAGTGGCCAACTGGCCTGATCAATGTGCGTCTGTAATACCAACAACAAACGCTTAAATAGCAAAGGCATTGTCATTCCTATATTGCAAGTCTCTGATTTACCATACTGAATAATCAGGATTATGCAACTGAGATAACCCTCTGTGTGGCACTTGCCGAACGCCATTGTTTGACTCAGCCTGATTGGGCTCAATTTGTGCGCACAGAAAGTATTAATTTATTTACTAATAAGTATATACTGAGGGAAGGTACATATATTAGGGTAGCTTTATGGCCGGAGTATTAGCATCCGTTGATCAACGCACACAACTGGTGGGAGAAAACCGCCTCGAGCTACTGTTGTTTCATTTGCACAGCCGACATCTGTTTGCACTCAATGTGTTTAAAGTCAAAGAAGTCGTTAAGTTGCCACATCTTAACAAGATGCCCAATGCCCATCCGAAAATAGCCGGTGTTACTACCATTCGGGGTGAGTCTATCCCGGTGATCGATTTACGCCAGGCGATCTGCATGCCGCATTGTGAATACGACAGTGACAGCAATCTGGTGATCACCGAATATAACCGAACCATTCAGGCATTTCTGGTGGGCAAAGTCGACCAGATAGTTAACACCACCTGGTCTGATATCATGCCGCCCCCGCGCTCAGTGGGTCGCAACCATTACCTCACCGCACTGACCAAGCTCAAGCGCGGCGACCAGGAGTTACTGGTAGAGATCATTGACGTCGAGAAGGTGCTGGCCGAGATCATTGCGTACGACGTGGTGATCCCCGAAAATATCCTCGACAAAACTATCATCAACGAGTTTCAGGGCCGCAAGATTTTGCATGTGGATGACTCTCCCACGGCACGTCGTCAGGTCTCCGATACGCTGGCTCAGCTGGGCATCGAAGTGCTACCCGCAACCGATGGCCACGAAGCCCTTAAGCTGCTCCAACACTGGGCAGATGAGGGCATAGACGTGAACAAAGAACTCATGGCAGTGATCACCGATGCTGAAATGCCAGTTATGGATGGCTACCGACTAACCTATGAAATACGTAACGATAGCCGCCTAAAAGACCTCTATATCGTGCTCAATACCTCGCTCAGTGGCAGCTTTAACAAAGCCATGGTAGAGAAGGTGGGGTGTGATGTTTTCTTATCTAAATTTCAGCCGGACCGACTGGTTGATGAAATGCAACGTCGACTGAAAGACGTACTGAATCAATAACTGTATATAAAAACAGGTTAAGTAAAAATTAAACCTTATATTTTTCAAATGGTTAATTTTAACTATGTGCAAAATACCCGCACCAAACTGGGCTTTGTGCCCTGCCCTAGGTATACTTTGCGCTGAATAAAGACGATGGGCGCAAAGATGGACGTATCAGAATTACTTGATGGCTTAAACGACAAACAACGTGAGGCGGTTGCCGCACCGCTACAAAATATGCTGGTATTAGCGGGCGCAGGCTCGGGCAAAACCCGGGTGCTGGTACATCGCATCGCCTGGCTCATGCAGGTTGAGCAGGCCTCCGCGTACAGCATTTTTGCCGTGACCTTTACCAACAAAGCCGCCAAAGAGATGCGTACCCGGGTCGAAGAGACCTTGCAAAACCCGGTCGGTGGCATGTGGATCGGCACGTTCCATGGCCTAGCGCATCGTATTTTGCGCGCCCATCACCGCGAAGCCAGGCTGCCAGAATCGTTTCAGATCCTGGATTCCGACGACCAGCTGAGAATGATCAAACGTCTGCTGAAGTCGATGAACATCGACGACAAAAAGTGGCCACCTAAGCAACTTAGTTGGTATATCAGCGCGCGCAAAGACGAAGGCCAACGTCCAAAAGACATCACCGCTCATGACGTCAACGAGCAATTGATGTTGCAGGTGTATACTGCCTATCAGGATGCCTGTGATCGTGCCGGTCTGGTCGACTTTGCCGAAATTTTGCTGCGTTGCTACGAAGTACTGCAACAAAACCCGACGCTGCTGCGCCATTACCAGCAACGCTTCCGCCATATGCTGGTCGACGAATTTCAGGATACCAACAGCATTCAGTATTTATGGCTAAAACTACTCGCCGGCAGCGACAGCAACATCATGATAGTGGGCGATGACGACCAAAGCATTTACGGCTGGCGAGGCGCACGGATTGAGAACATCAAACGCTTCTTAACCGACTTCGACGCGCAAACCATCCGCCTTGAGCAAAACTACCGCTCCACCGGCACCATATTGAAAGCGTCTAACGCGCTGATCCAGAATAATGCTGAGCGTATGGGCAAAAGCCTCTGGACCGACGGCAATCAGGGCGAACCTATCTCTGTATACGCCGCATTTAACGAGCTGGACGAAGCCCGTTTTATGGTTGGTAAAGTCAAGTCCTGGCTTCAGGGCGGTAACGCGCTGAGCGACTGTGCCGTGCTTTACCGTAGTAACGCCCAATCTCGGGTGCTGGAAGAAGCCTTGCTACAGGAAGGCCTGAAGTATCGCATTTACGGCGGTATGCGCTTCTTCGAACGTCAGGAGATCAAAGACGCCCTGTCTTATTTGCGTTTGATCAGCAACCGCAATGACGACGCTGCGTTTGAACGGGTGATTAATACCCCGGCACGCGGTATCGGCGATAAAACCCTGAGCCATATTCGAGACTGTGCCCGGGCCGAGTCGCTCCCCCTGTGGTACGCGGCCAAAGCTGTGCTGGAGCAAGGCCACCTGGCTGGCCGCGCCGCCACCGTCATTCGTCGCTTCATTGAACTGGTTGAACAGCTGGACGACAAACTGATGGAGCTCGAACTGGCCGATCAAGCCAAAACCACCATAGAGCAATCAGGTCTTCTGGCCATGTATCAGGCCGAGAAAGGTGAAAAAGGCCGTGCCCGGGTAGAAAACCTCGAGGAATTGATCAACGCCTGTGGTCAGTTTGATTTACCCGCTGAAGAAGAGTTCACCTCGCCACTACAAGGTTTCTTAGCCTATACCTCACTGGAATCTGGCGAAGGTCAGGCCGATGAACACGAAGATGCCGTGCAAATGATGACACTGCACTCGGCCAAGGGCCTCGAGTTCCCGCTGGTTTTTATGGTGGGCGTAGAAGAAGGCATGTTCCCTTCGCAGCAGAGCCACGAAGAATCTGGCCGTCTCGAAGAGGAACGCCGCTTGTGTTATGTAGGCATGACCCGGGCCATGGAAAAACTTTACATCAGTCATGCGGAAAGCCGCCGCCTGTATGGTCAGGAAAAATACCACAGCCCGTCACGTTTTTTGCGTGAAATCCCCGAAGACTGCCTGGAAGAAATTCGCATCAAGACGCAAGTTTCACGCCCAGCGCCTAGTGGTCGTTTCAGCGGCTCGGTGAGCCATGCAGCATTTGAAGACAGCGGTTTCAGCCTCGGTCAGCGCGTATTACATGCTAAATTTGGTGCCGGCACGGTACTCAACTATGAAGGCAACGGCGCACAGTCACGAATTCAGGTCAATTTTGACGATGTCGGCAGCAAGTGGCTGGTCACTGCCTATGCCAGATTGCAAGCACTCTAAACTAACGAGCCTGCTCTCACAGCTTGGGCAGGCCCGACATCGCCAACTACTCCTGATCAGCGGCGAGCAAGACTGGAGCTACACTGAAGTACAGCGCCTGTTCCCTGCTATGCAAAATACGGCATTAGTGCTGAGCCAGCACGCAAGGCTGCCCGGAGCTTGCTGGCCTGAGCATTTGCATCAGGTACTGGGCCAGGAATACCCTTTTGTCATCTATGACCTGTTCAGCGGGCTAGTACCGAATACTCTCGCCGCCGCCGCAGGCACAGTACAAGCCGGTGGCGTGCTGATTGTGCTCTCCCCGGAGTTATCAAAGTGGCAAAGCTGGTGCGATCCGGCACTTGAGCGCTGGCTGTCCTATAACGAAACCGCGCAGTCCAGCCCCTACCTGCAACGTTGGCAAACACTGCTAAACAGAACTTCTGTATGGCAGATCAGTCAATCACAGGGTGACTTACTGCCACCACACTATGATGCACCGTATGCCACTTTGGATTTCAGTGAGCAACACCGTGCCCTCACGCAGCTGACCGCTCACTTACAGCAACCGACTCCCGGGCCCGTATTACTGAGTGCCGATCGTGGCCGTGGAAAGTCCTCGCTGCTTGGCAGACTGGCAGCTGGCTTGCCCGAGCTGAGTTTTGTGTTATGCGCGCAGCAACGCCGCGCCGTTCACAACAGTTTTGTCCATCTCGGTGCCGCGCTGGATAAATCGGTTACCGACAAACTTAATCAGCTTGCCAACCTGCGTTTTATGCCTCCTGATCAACTGCTTGCACAACGCCCTAGCTGTGATGTGCTGCTGGTTGACGAGGCCGCCGCAATCCCAGTACCGGTACTCATGGCATTACTTAAAGCCTACCCCAAAGTGGTGTTTTCCAGTACTCTGATTGGCTATGAAGGCAATGGCCGGGGCTATACGCTGCGCTTTGCCAGGCAGCTTACACACACCCACCCACAGCACCTGAGCTTATCCCTCAGTCAGCCGATCCGCTATGCCGAACGGGATCCGCTCGAAGCCCTGTTACGTCAGCTATTTGCACTGGATTGTGACTATCAACGTTCGTACACAGCAACAGCTCCCTTAGCATTCAGCGCTTGTTCGGGCGCACAGTTAGCAGAGGATGAGGATACTCTGTCTCAGGTGTTTGCCTTATTGGTCCTGGCACATTATCAAACATCTGTGAACGATCTGCGCCAGCTGCTCGACAGCCCGCATAACCGTTTATACCTTGCCCGGCAGCAAGGGACAGTGGTGGCGGTGTGTCTGCTAAAACTGGAAGGTGACTTTGATGCCGCACTCAGTGTGGATATTGCGGCAGCAACGCGGCGTCCTGCCGGGCATTTAATGGCACAGCAACTTGCGCAACTAACCGGTAATGCACAACTGGCACAAAAACGCGGGGCGCGGGTGGTACGGATCGCCGTGTCACCACACCAACAGGGACAACAGATTGGCAGCCAGTTATTGCGCTTTGCCGAGCAGCAACTGAGTGGCCAGGTTGACTATTTCGGCAGCAGTTTTGGCTGTAACACGCAATTACTCCGATTCTGGCAGCACCACCAGTATCGGCCCGTCAAACTGGGCTTTAAACAAGATAAAGCCAGCGGTGAGTTTGCTGTCCTGGTGATCAAACCCTGTACTGAGAACGTTGCGCTTGAGCCGCTACAACAGTGGTTTAAGCATCTGCTGTTCAATCAACTCAGTGAGTTATATCGTGACTTTTCCTGTGCTTTGGTTATCGAGCTATGTAAAACCCTGCCACAAAACGAGCCCGACCCTGTGCTGGTGCAACAGCTAAACTACTTTGCACACACCACAGCAGGAGAGCAACAAATCGCGGCCCTGATCAGCACACTGTGTCGCAATCATCCTGTGCTGTTGGACCGATTATCAGCCAGTTCCCAAGTCACAACGATTCGGCTATTATTACAACGTCACCCACCAAAAGTATTAGATGATGCTTTGGACCTGGCTACAAAAAAACAACGACAAGCCGCTTTGCGGTCAATAGTGACGGAAGTACATGCTGAAATTAATCTCAATCCTGAGTTGTTGCATCGCTCTGCTGAGCAGCCCTAAGCTTATCGCTGACGAGGTGCTCAAGCTTGGCATGTCGGTTGCCCTGAGCGGACCGGCCAAAGACATTGGCCAGCAACTCAAACAAGGCGCCCAGCTGTATTTTGAGTATGCCAATGGCCTGCCAGACAGGTCCCACCCCAAAGTGTCACTGATGGTACTGGATGATGGCTATGAGCCCGCCCGCACCGTCGTAAATACCCGTTACCTGATTGATCAGCATAAAGTCATGGCGCTCTTTGGCAACATGGGCACACCTACGGCACACGCTATTCAGGCAATCCTGACGCATCATCAGCTCCCTTTCCTGGTGCCCTTTACCGGAGCAGACTTTCTGCGCTTCAACACCCCCTACCCGGTGTTTAACTGGCGAGCCAGCTATCTGGATGAAGCCAATGAGCAGGTTCGCTACCTGGTGGATGAACAAGGACATAAAGCCATTGCCCTGTTGATCCAGGCCGACGAGTTTGGCCTGACGCTGGAAAAAAGCTTTCGTCAGGCACTGACCGCCAGGGGCCTCAAACCCAAAGTAACGGCCCGCTTTCGGCGCAACAGTGCCGATATCAACAAAGCCCTAAAGGTGATCATGCGCAATGAAGTCACAGCCGTGGCGATGATAGGCACTTATCAGCCCCTCTCGCTTTTTATTGATAAAGCGATGCACCGGGGTTTTAAAGGCACCTTTACCGGTGTCTCTTTCACTTCTTCCACCGCGCTGTTTGCCCAGCTGACCAGCAAACCAGCGCTGATGATCAGCGAAGTGGTACCCGACCCAAGCAAGTGCCAGGCGCAATTATGTGCGTTATTTCGCTCTTTGATTCACAAACAACACTTAGCAACCAGTCCGCAGATTTTTGAAGGGTTTCTCAACGCCGCCATTTTTATTTCAGCGCTCGACTACTGCCCCAGGCCGGTCACGCGCGCGTGCCTGGCCAACGCAATGCAGCAGGTATTGGAAAAAGACCCGGCGATACGCACGATTTTTGGCCTCTCTGACACTGAGAATAAACCCCGCGTGTATCGATCTTACTTTCAATAATGTCTATGCTTAGGACATCAAGTTAACGTACAGAGGCAGACATGGACTTAATCAATTTTCGGGTAGGGAAAAAAACCATTTCATTAAAAATATTGGATATCCTGCTGACCGAGCGCTACGAAGGTAACCTCACCTCTCTGCCCAATGATAATCCCAGCTTTATGGGCGTCAAAGACTACATGGGCACACCCACCCCCATCTTTGACTTAGGTTTAATCTTAAATAACCAGTCTTCCTACGACATTAACAAGTCTCTGGTCACTATGTTGCAGGAGCGAGAGCAAGATCAAAAAGCCTGGCTGGCAGAGCTGGAGCGCTGCATATACAACGATCAGCCTTTTACCCAGGCCAAGGACCCAAAGCAATCCGCTTTTGGTAAGTGGTACTACAGTTTTAAAACCGACAACGATGACCTGCGTACGCTATTGGCGCGCTTTGAAGAGCCACATAATAAGCTCCATGCACTGGCTGACAAACTGCTCACCATCAATGCCAAGGGCGATAAAACCGAGGCTCTGAGATTACTGGAAAAAGAAAAATCCACCACCTTTATGAAGCTGATCCGGCTGTTTGAATCGGCTCGCGACCAAATCATTCTCGACCATAAGCCCATCATTGTCTTCACCACGCAAGATGGTCAGCGCCCACATATTGGTTTGTTAGTTGACCAGGTAGAAGACAATATTCACTGCGATGAATCAGACATCAAATCCCTACACGAAATGACCAGTATGGGATTTGAAATTGACCCTCAAACGCGCAAGATGATGAAAGGGCTGATTAAACAAGGAGAGCATCACAGCCTGGTGCTGGACCCCAGCGCCATCTTCCGTCCGGATCACTTACAAGACTATGAACCGGAAGAAACAGAAGCCTATGGGTTATTCTGATCTTGCCAACTGCAGCAACAGAGATTAATCCGCACGGTGAATAAAGGGCAGATAAAACAAGAAAAACACCTGAGCCTGGTGCTGGATCCCAGCGCTATTTTCTACTCAGGTCATTTGCAATGACGATGAACCGGAAGAAATAAAAGCCCTCTTGCCGAGAGCAGCAACAAAAAAACGCCGCGAATGCGGCGTTTTCTAGTATTCGACAAGTAATTGCTTACTTGGCCTGACGGCTCGCGCGCTTACGCTCGCTCTCTGTCAGTAGCTTCTTACGAATACGGATGCTTTCTGGTGTTACTTCTACCAGCTCATCGTCATCGATGAATTCAAGTGCCTGCTCAAGCGTCATGATGATTGGCGGAACCAGGTTCTGCGCTTCATCAGTACCAGATGCACGTACGTTGGTTAGCTGCTTACCTTTCAGGGCATTAACAGTCAGGTCGTTATCACGTGCGTGAATACCGATGATCATCCCTTCGTACACTTCTACACCGTGACCAATGAACAACTTACCACGGTCTTGCAGGTTGAACAGGGCGTTAGTCAGCGCTTTACCAGCCGCGTTTGCAATCAGTACACCGTTCTTACGTTGACCAATGTTACCACCTTTGTGTGGACCATAGTGATCAAACGTGTGGTACATCAGACCAGAACCTGAAGTCAGCGTCATGAAGTCAGTCTGAAAACCGATCAGGCCACGAGAAGGCATCACGAAGTCCATACGGATACGGCCTTTACCATCTGGTGCCATGTCCGTCATTTCTGCTTTACGCAGACCCAGTTGCTCCATAATTGAGCCCTGGTGCTCTTCCTGAACGTCAACCGTCACGGTCTCATACGGTTCTTCCAGTTGGCCGTCTACTTCGCGCAGGATTACCTCTGGACGAGATACTGCCAGCTCGTAACCTTCACGACGCATGTTTTCAATCAGGATGCCTAAGTGCAATTCACCACGGCCAGATACGCGGAAGCTATCCGGGTTATCAGTTTCTTCAACGCGCAATGCAACGTTGTGTACCAGTTCCGCCTGAAGACGCTCAAGAATGTTACGTGAAGTAACGAATTTACCTTCCTGACCAGAGAACGGTGACGTGTTTACAGAGAAGGTCATGGTTACTGTCGGCTCGTCAACAGATAGCGCAGGTAGCGCTTCTACTGCGTTTACATCACACACAGTGTCAGAGATTTTCAGCTCACCCAGACCTGTGATAGCGATGATGTCACCCGCCTGTGCTTCTTGCGCTTCGTGGCGATCAAGACCAAGATACGTCAGAACCTGACCGACTTTACCGTTACGTGTCGTGCCATCAGCACCAACGATAGTCACCTGCTGGTTGACTTTAACGGTACCACGCTTGATACGACCTACACCGATTACACCAATGTATGAGTTATAGTCCAGCTGAGAGATCTGCATCTGGAAGTCACCCTCTGGATCTGCATCCGGCTGGCCAACTTGCTCTACGATAGCTTCGAACATAGGCTGCATGTTGTCAGACGGTTCGTCCAGGTCTAATGTCGCCCAACCGTTAATCGCTGATGCGTAGATAACCTGGAAGTCCAGCTGCTCGTCAGTCGCGCCTAAGTTATCGAACAGGTCAAATACCTGATCCATAACCCAATCAGGACGTGCGCCTGGCTTGTCGATCTTGTTGATAACAACGATAGGTTTCAGACCCAGCGCGAATGCTTTTTGCGTTACGAAACGCGTTTGTGGCATTGGACCTTCTTGGGCATCAACCAGTAGCAATACTGAGTCAACCATTGAAAGTACACGTTCTACCTCACCACCAAAGTCGGCGTGTCCCGGGGTGTCTACGATATTGATGTGGTAGTCATTCCACTCGATGGCCGTGTTTTTCGCCAGGATGGTGATGCCACGCTCTTTTTCAATATCATTCGAGTCCATGACACGCTCTTCGTTGCCACCGCGTGTCTCTAATGTGCCAGATTGTTCCAGCAGCTTATCGACTAGGGTAGTTTTACCATGGTCAACGTGCGCGATGATCGCGATATTTCTTAACTTTTCAATGCTCATATTTTTACTCAGAGAAGTTGGCCCTCAGTGATCCTAGTCGAATCGCGCAAAAATGCGCACCTAAGATGCCGATCCACAATTAAAGGTCGCGTATTATCCCCTAATAATGTGACAGATGAAAGTTTATCCAGCGTTTTTTTCTGCTCAGTATGCCTAAACACGCAATTGTCTGCGCCCAATGAACCGACTCAGAAGAGAACAAACAGTAAGGACTGTCATTAAGGCAACAAGTTTGCACCAGAGCACCAACCCCCTGATCCGGCCACAACTTTTAATCCTGACAGACAAGCGTGAAGTCAGTATGACGGCTCGCGTCATCCTGAAAAAAGGTGACTATTGAGACGACAACGCCGCTCAGGCCAAGCGACTCTGAAACCTTGCTCACCGCCTTTGCTCATACTGGTCGCACTCTGACATATCACAGCAAGCTCCGGCACTATGCACTTACAAGATACGACTCATCGGGTCTGTGCACTTGCATGCAGGCACTTTTATCCTGTCCATCTAGCTTGCCACCGCAACGAGAAATAAAATACGCTCTGACCCGCAGGATACGGTTTCAACTGTGCTAGATTAAAACCGTGCATAACGCACCCACATGGTGCATCAACAGTATTCTTAACGCACCAAATTAGTGCAAAACTGTTTTTTATTTGTTTAGATATAAACTAAACCCTTTATAAACATGTAGTTAAAAAATTGGCACGAATAACGCTTAGTAGTGCGCAAATGCAGAGCACTGCAACAAAATATAACCCTACGAGTCGGAGGACACATGTCACAATCGGTTTTAGATCTTATTAAAGAACATGACGTTAAATTTGTTGATTTACGTTTCACGGATACTAAAGGTAAAGAGCAACACGTTTCTATTCCTCATCACCAGGCCGATGAAGACTTCTTTGAAGATGGCAAAATGTTCGACGGCTCATCTATCGCAGGTTGGAAAGGCATCAACGAATCAGACATGGTACTGATGCCAGATGCAACGACTGCTAAGCTAGACCCTTTCTCAGAAGAGACCACTCTGATTGTACGTTGTGACGTGCTTGAGCCTTCAACTATGCAAGGGTATGAGCGTGACCCGCGTTCTGTTGCAAAACGTGCTGAAGACTACATGCGTTCTACCGGCATTGCTGACACAGTATTGTTCGGTCCTGAGCCTGAATTCTTCCTGTTTGACGACGTCAAGTTCAAAACAGATATGTCTGGCTCTATGTACAAGATTGATGCGCAAGAAGCGAGCTGGAACTCAGATAAAAGCTACGAAGAAGGCAACATGGGCCACCGTCCTGGCGTCAAAGGCGGTTACTTCCCGGTTGCACCCGTTGATTCGTCAGGTGACTGGCGTAGTGCAACCTGTCTTGTTCTGGAAGAAATGGGTCAGGTTGTAGAAGCACACCACCATGAAGTAGCAACAGCGGGTCAGAACGAGATCGCAACGCGCTTCAATACGATGGTTATCAAGGCTGACGAAATTCAGGAAATGAAGTACGTTATCCACAACATGGCACACCTGTATGGCAAAACGGCGACCTTCATGCCTAAGCCTGTGGTTGGCGACAACGGTTCAGGTATGCACTGTCACCAGTCACTAGGTAAAGATGGTAAAAACATCTTTGCTGGCGACAAGTACGGCGGCCTGTCTGAAGACGCGCTTTACTACATCGGTGGTATCATCAAGCACGCTAAAGCCATCAACGCGTTTGCCAATGCTTCAACTAACTCTTACAAGCGTTTGGTACCTGGCTTTGAAGCACCTGTTATGCTGGCGTACTCTGCACGTAACCGTTCTGCGTCAATCCGTATTCCGGTTGTCCCGTCTGAAAAAGCACGTCGTATTGAAGTCCGCTTCCCGGATCCAACTGCCAACCCTTACCTGGCATTCTCTGCCATGCTGATGGCAGGCCTTGATGGTATCAAAAACAAGATCCACCCTGGCGATGCAATGGACAAAGACCTATACGACCTGCCAGCTGAAGAAGCTGCAGAGATCCCTACCGTTGCCTCTTCACTGCAAGAAGCACTGGACTCTCTGGACGCAGACCGTGAATTCCTAATCCAAGGTGGCGTATTCACTAACGACCTGATCGACGCGTACATCGCATTGAAATCTCAGGAAGTTGAAAAGCTGAACATGACAACTCACCCGGTTGAGTTCGAAATGTACTACAGCGTATAAGCTGGTTTTCAGTGTTCTGGTGTGTGTGAGCTGTTACAGCTGACACACTGCGCGATCCGGAATGCTTATTTCAGCTGCATTCACTCACTGATCAGTCCGCTGGTCGTGAAAGAACAGGCTGACTCTGCGCTCTTAAATCATATGTGTTCTCAAGCCCGCAATGCGGGCTTTTTTCATGCCGGTGCAATGGTAAACTTGCGCTAAAAGCACTAAAGTTATAGCTGGTAATGTGTGTCTTTTAAGCAAGGTGAAATCGTGTTGCGGCTTTATTGGGTGATTCTCTGTTTGGTGTACAGCGCAAGTGCTGTGTCAGATCAAAAAGTCTACCGCTGGAAAGACGAAAATGGTAACTGGGTCTATTCGGATGTGCCAAAAAAAGGCTCTGAGAAGGTCAAATTGAGCACCAATATGCTCACCATGCCAGCGACTGACACCAGTATTTTAACGCCCACACAGTCCACGCCCACCGTTTCTTATCAGGCAAAAATTACAGCCCCAAGCGATCAGCAAACGCTACGTGAAAACAGCGGTAGCGTGTATGTGAATGGCCTGGTGACACCGCGCTTTGCAAATGGTTTTCAGGTTCAGCTGTTTCTTGATGGCAAAGCGACCGGGCCCAAACAAACCACAGCATCTTTTGCGTTACGCGATGTGCCCAGAGGGGAACACAAATTGCAAATGAAAGTATTTAATGACAAAGGCAAGCTGGTTGCCCAAAGTGCAGTAACCACCTTTTTTCTGCACCGCGCCAGCGTGCTCAACCGTTGATTATAATAATAGGTGTGCTAATCTGCTGTGCACCAACTTGGTGCAAGGCGATCCAATATGGCACAACCCTCCTCAGAATTAATACATGAATTATGGCAAAATCTATCCACTGCAGTGATCTTACTGACCGAAGACCTCACCATCTATTTTGCCAACAACAGCGCCAGCGAACTCCTTGGCCTGGGCAGTAAACGCTTACTAAATCAGCCATTCGAAGCGATTTTTCATCACCATATGATCGACATGAAGCGGCTTCAGCGTTACGTACTGGAAGACGGTGTCGATTGCCAGCAACACAAGGTTGACGTGGTCTTCATCGATAATCGCGCCAGCACACTAAACCTGTTTGCACGTCGTTTTATGTTCCAAAACCGGGCATTTATCCAACTAGAATGTCGCCGTATCGATGAAGAACTGCGATTCGATCAGGCCTTTAATCAGGCCCACCAATATCAGGCTGCCCGCAACTTGATCCGCGGCCTGGCACACGAAATCAAAAATCCGTTGGGTGGGATCCGAGGAGCGGCGCAATTATTGCAGTATGAAGTGCAGCAGGAAGAGCGGGACGAATGCGCAGAGTTAATTATTGAGCAAGCGGATCGCCTGACCGAGTTGGTAGACCGGCTACTGGGCCCTAACGAATTGCCTCGCAAAGAGCCTTGTAATGTCCATCGTATGTTGGAGTCGGTGATCCGGCTCAGTGAACTCGATGGGGCCGCTGGGATCCGCCTGGTCAAAGACTATGACCCGAGCATTCCGGATGTGGTTATGGATGAAGCCAAAATCCAGCAGGTGGTGTTAAACATTATCCGCAACGCACAACAGGCGCTGGGTGAGCAAGGCGAGATAAAAGTGTCAACCCGGATCCGTCATCGTATCAGACGCGGTAAGCAACTGATGAAAAAAGCGTTGCAGATCAGGGTCACAGATAACGGCCCCGGCATTGCCCAGGAAATGCAGGCCACCTTGTTTTACCCTATGGTAACCAACAAGGAAGGTGGTTCTGGATTAGGCTTGTCTATTGCCCAAACACTGGTCGAGCAACACCATGGTTTCATCGATTGCGACAGCTGGCCTGGCCATACTGAGTTTGCCATCTACCTGCCCTTTGAAGCATAAACGCGTCTTGTGACGTGCGTTCATAACCTATTTTGAGAAGTGGGATCACACCATGAAAAATGTTTGGCTTGTCGATGATGATGCATCTATTCGCTTTGTTCTGGAAAAAGCGCTGGCGCGTGCAGACTTTCAAACTGAGAGTTTCTCTAATGGCCAGGATGTACTCACCGCGCTGACCTATGATCAACCCGCAGTATTGATCTCAGATGTCAGAATGCCCGGCATAGATGGTATGGCCTTGCTGGAAGAAATCGCAGAGCAACACCCCAACCTGCCAGTCATCATCATGACTGCCCATTCCGATCTGGATTCGGCGGTCAATGCCTTTCAAAAGGGGGCGTTTGAATATCTCGCCAAGCCGTTTGATCTGGACGAAGCCGTCTCTCTGGTGGAGCGCGCTTATCAGGCCAGCTCACAAAATAACAAAGCGAAGCGCCCCAGCAACAATGCCAAACAGCCCGATATCATTGGTGAAGCGCCGGCCATGCAGGAGGTTTTCCGGGCCATCGGTAAACTCTCGGTCTCCAGCATGAGCGTATTGATCAACGGAGAGTCGGGCACAGGTAAAGAACTGGTGGCTGGCGCTTTGCACAACCACAGTCCGCGCCGGGAGCAGCCGTTTATCGCACTGAATATGGCAGCCATTCCCAAAGACCTCGTTGAATCTGAACTCTTTGGCCACGAAAAAGGCGCCTTTACCGGTGCAGACAGCATACGTCGGGGACGGTTTGAACAGGCTAATGGTGGTACGCTGTTTCTGGATGAAATCGGCGACATGCCACTGGATGTGCAAACCCGCCTGCTCAGAGTGCTGGCAGATGGCGAGTTTTACCGGGTAGGCGGCCATCACAGCGTTAAGGTCGACGTGCGGATCATTGCGGCCACCCATCAGGACCTGGAGCGCCTGGTAGAACAGGGGGAGTTTCGCGAAGACTTATTCCACCGCCTGAATGTCGTTCGGCTTAAGCTGCCGCCGCTGCGTGAGCGCCGAGAAGACATTGCCAAACTGAGTGAGAACTTTCTCGTACGCAGTGCCAAAGAGTTAAAAGTCCCTTGCAAGATACTAACAACCGAAGCGCTCAAGGTTATGCAGGCATTTCACTGGCCAGGTAACGTGCGTCAGCTTGAAAACAGCTGTCGCTGGTTAACGGTGATGGCACCTGGTGATGTCATCAATGTCGCTGACCTGCCAGAAGAGCTGAACCAGCCAATCAAAGCTACCGCTGTGGATGCCATTGAAGGTGACTGGCTGGATGCCTTTCAAAACTGGCTGGAACAAGAGCTCCATCAGGGCAAAGAAGACATCTGGCCTCAGGTACAGGCCCAGCTGGAGACCCGCCTGATCAAAACTGCGCTGGCCGTATGCCATGGTCACAAGCAGGAAGCGGCGCTGAAAATTGGCTGGGGCCGTAATACCCTGACCCGCAAATTGAAGGAACGAAACTTTACCTGAGAAAAGCGTTGCCTGTATGAAAAAACATCACTTGTTCCTAAAAGCTTGAACTCGTACTTTTAATAAGTGCACTTTGCACACTAAAACTACAACATTTAAGGAACGACTATGAAAATCAGCTTACAGAAAAAATCGCTCAAACGCTTGAACAACAAAACGCCATTAGCTCAGGAGCTAACACCACAAGCTGCAGGTGGTATGTATGCCAGCTCACCCTATAACAAGGGATGTATGACCTATCAAGGACTAACTTGCCCAACCTCTCCGTATGATCCAGGCTGCTAATTATACACCTGACTGCCGAGTGAAAGCCCGGCAGTTTTCGAACTGGCTTCTGCCTTGACCCCATTGTAAAAAGCAAGCACTATGCTGTCATATCGATCCGAACTTGCTTTATATCATGAAACTACTGGAGCATATCCCACTGATCAAACAGTTGGAAATTCTCAACAGACTCACCTTTTTCAAAGAGTTTACGCTGTCCGAACGTCAGGTGCTGCTTGAGTCCTTTAGCCATCTGTACCTGGTCAGCAAAGACAGGCACGCATTTCGGCGTTTTGATAAAGACAATCGACTGTACATTGTGCTCAGTGGTGAGCTGTCTATCTACAACCAGGATCAACATCATGCCATTGGCCGGGTCGGCCCAGGTGAATTTCTCGGCGAAGGCGCTTTTATTTCTCACCGGGAACGCAGCACCAGCGCACTGGCATGCAAAGACACCATCCTGCTGGCTATTACGCCCGATGCATTGACACGTTTACCTAATGTGATCAGAGAGAAAATCAAAGATAAGATCATTGAAGGGATGAGTGCACGGATCAGTCAACTCAACCATTATATTGAAGACCATTTATGAACACTCAAAAAAGGCGCCCTCAGGCGCCTTTTTGGTATTACTGTGCCAGTAATGCTTCGAAGTGTCCGAACAAGGTGTCCAGCTCTTCAATTGTGTTGTAGTGCATACAACCGATACGCACAACTCCACCGCTTTGCATCACACCCAGCTGTTCACATAAGCCCTGTGCATAGAAGTTACCATCCCACACACAAATATGCTGTTTACCCAGGTATTCAGACACGGTGCGTGGTGCAATGCCATCAAAGGTTAATGCAAACGTGGGGGTGCGCTCGCCAAGCGCGCCGTGTCTTTGATTCCATACAAACGGATTTGCGGAAATGCCTGCAGGCGTGACAAGAAGTATTCACTTAACGCCATTTCATGAGCTTTGGTATTGGCAAAAGCCACACCCAGACGTTCCCGTCGCGGGGTATCTTCAGGTAATCCACTCAGCGAGGCAATATAGTCAATGGCTGCCACAACCCCAGCCAGCCCTTCAAAACTTTGGGTGCCCGTTTCCCAACGGCCCGGCACCACGTCTTTTGCAGGTTCGACTTTATACGGCGTAAAGCCAGCCAGGTGGGCCATTTTACCGTATACCACACCAACGTGTGGACCAAAGAACTTATAGACAGAGCAGGCCAGGAAATCACAGTCCAGCGCCTGAACATCGATCAGCTCATGGGGTGCATAGTGCACGGCATCAACGTATACCAGTGCACCAACCTGGTGCGCCAGTTCGACTATCTGTTTGATGTCATTGATAGAGCCGGTGGTATTAGACGCATAAGTCACGGCCACCAGCTTAGTCTTACTATTGAGCAGGCTACGGAAATGGTCCATATCCAGCGTGCAATCGGCTTCATTCACCTTCACTGCATGTACACTCGCCCCTTTATCCTCAGCAGCCTGACGCCATGACGAGACATTGGAGTAATGATCTGCATTGGTTACAATGATCTCATCACCAGCCTGCCAGTCGCGTGAAATCGCGCGACTAAAGCTGAACGTCAGGCTGGTCATGTTGGCACCAAAAACAATCTGCTCTTTGGCTGGCGCATTGAGCAAGTCCGCCACCGCCTGACGCGCATTGTCCATTAGCTCGACGGTTTTATCACTGGAGAAAAAGGCTCCACCCAGGTTGGAGTTAAAGTAACCCAGATACGCAGACATAGCACTGAGCACAGACTGCGGCACTTGCGAGCCACCCGGGCCATCCAGGAAAATAGGGGAACGGCCTGCCACTTGTTGCATCAGGGCAGGAAACTGACGACGCACTTGATTCAGATTCATAATGGCCTCTTACGCGGTAAATACAAAACAGTCCAGATACCCCGTTTGCGTGGCATCTAGCTTGTTCATTGGCGTCGCGTTGTGCCAAACCTCACGGTCATTGACCAGAGCAAACAGACCATCTTTGATCTCCATCTTAAAGCATGGCTCAGCGTCTTTGTGCTCGTATACCAGCAGCTCACCACCCGCGATGTTCTCATGCGACACACCACATACGCACACATGATCAAAACCATCCTGATGCACGCCTTCTGGTGCTGGCGGTGTATCACTCTCAATGGCCAGCATGCGGAACTGATGGACTTCGATGTCACGCTCATCGCTGATACCTGTCATTACTTTAAATTCATTCAGCAGGTGCTTGAAACCTTCGCTGTGGATCAGGTCTGCTTCCAGATTTTCATAAACACGCTCAATATTGCCCTGAAAGGTGTTGATTGAGTCGTCCTGCACAAAGGCTTTAGTCGGCTGTAAAGCCACTTCACCATTGGCGAATTTCAATACGGAATAACGACGTTTACGGAATGCACCATCCGCATAAGGGTTATCTGGCAGACGGTTAAACGAAGGTTTAACCGCATCGATGTGCGTTTGTTGAATAAAACGAAGTTGTAGCAAATTCTGGTTGTTTACTGCGGTCATTTTGCTCTCGCCTAGGGATGACAATTTGGCGGAGATCTTAATCCATTTAAAGGGGAATTGTGATTTTGAATCTGTTTATTTAGTCGGTTTAAAAGAATAATTAGCCTGTTTTTTGCAATTTTTTAAATCAAAAATACACAAGTTGCAAGTTCAGTGTTTACTGCATACAAAAACAGGACTTTGCATGCAAAGTCCTGTTTTAGCGTCAGCGTTGTGGCAATCTTGGTTACATTGCAAAACGCTGGGTGAGTACAGAGTTATGGTAGCGGCACGAACTCCACCTGCAACACACAGTAGCCTTGCAGTGGACCGAGTCGGTATACCGTGTCCAGTAACTCGCCCGGACAACCTGTGACACGACCAACCTGCTGACCGACATATGGATACAAGGTAAGTTCCAGAGACTGATTGTTGCCAAGCTCTACAACTGTTCCATCGACGCTGCCCTGCCCTGTGATAACAATCTCTGCCAGAGAGGACTGACTGTAAGTCAGGTTATCATACCCATTGTTCTGAACCTGTAACAGGTAAGAGACCGTGTCATCACTGAGCGGGTTTAAGTCAAACTCCAGTCGTACATTTCTATTTTGTATCGCCTCAACCCCGGAGACTGAGTTCAGTGCATTGGCATACACGTAGACATATTGTAGATGCGGATTATGCTGTAAATCTAATTCGGTAATGGACGTGTAGGAAAAAATCAGCTCCTCCAATAAAGTATTGTGGCTCAGGTCAATTTGCGTAAGCGGATTTCGGCTTAGATTCAACCGTCGGAGTTTGGTCAGACTGGACAAATCAACCTGCTCCAGTGCAGCCCCCTGCCAGGCCAATGATATCAGATTTGGATACTGCGCCAAATCGACCCAACGCGAGTCCACCCCACCGATACTCAAGAAGGAGAGACGCTCACCATCAAACTGCTCAAGCTGACTCACGAGTAAAGGGCTATCCGATATGCCCAGATGTTCAAGCTGTAACCCGTCAGCCAGCATAACAGACTGCAAGTGGGTATTTTCGTTAATGTATAGGCTTTTAAGCTGCGAATTATTCCTCAAATCCAGCGCACTCAGCAACGAAATGCGGCTTGCGTGAAGAACTTTCAGCATACGATTAGCGGACAACTCCAACTGTTCAAGCGGTGTATTGCTAATGTTTAGCGTTTCCAGCTCAAGGTTATGAATGAGCTCCAGCTGTGCCAGATTATTAAAAGCTAGCTCTAGCTCATTTAATCGTGGCATCCCACTCAACTGCATTGCAGTCAGGTTATTAAACTCAGCGCGGAACCTGGTCAGCATGGGGTGCTCACCTGTCAACACTTGCGTTAAATGATTTTCAGAAAGCTCCACACTGTACAGTGCGGTATTCTCAGTCATATCCAACTGCGCTAACGCGTTCCAACTGGCGTCCAAATAACGCAGCTGCAAATTGTTTTCAATACTCAGCGCACTCAGCGAATTTATGCTGACATCCAGGTCATGTAACTGAAGGTTATGCTCAAGGTTAAGTTCTTCAAGTCGGTTGCCTGACAATATCAGGGTTGTCAAATTGGGCCAGCTTTGTGCGTCGAACGTGCTTAGCGCATTGCCGGATAAATCCAGTTGATGCAGTGCGGTAAAACGTGCTAAACCTAACGATGCCAGAGTCTCATCATTGAGTCCGACACCATACAATTTCAGCTCCAGTAGCTGTTCAGGATCGGGCACAGTCAAGGCAGAAATACCGTGTTCGCTCCCCTCAATGCTGAGAGATGTCAGTTGACTCAAACCAGACAAATCGAACTCGCTGACGGCCACAGGACCAAGTGTCAGCTCTTGTAACCCAGTCAAATTATTCAATCCGTTCAGTGACTGGATTGCTTCACTCGATGTGCAAGACAGTGAGGTAATTGCCTGCGGAGACTGCACCGACATCTGGTTTACGCACTCAGCAAGGCGGGGATCCGTGATACCGGCCAGCTCTGCCAGATTGGCCTTTTCAACAAAAGTGGCGGTAATTTCACAATCCGTATCACGTGCTGGAATGTAATAATTCGGCTCGGATAGCTCACCACCACAGCCAGTGATGCTCTGCAGCATATAACCTGCCTCGGACTCAACATAGACATGCGCAGAGTGTCCTTCAGGGATTTCCTGATAGGCGGGATAAAAATTGCCCTGCCCTATTGTCTGAGTCGTGATCTCGTAACCATCAAAATCGTAATACCACTGTTGCTTATCAGACTCCTGACACCCCTGGCTGGCAGCATAAAGACAGATCTGCATACCCCTAACGTCATAATTCAGGAGCTCCACATAATGCGGTTGCTCATCGAGCATGAACGCTAACTTGCCATCTTCTAATTCGTACTGATGCACAACGCCATTGATAATTAACTGGTTTTTAACACTGTCTGGATGTTCTATGCTCCAAAACATAGGTCCAAACATGACTTTGTACCAACCCAAATCTTCGTCTTTTGCCCACATATCGTGAATATCTTCCAGGTTACTTGGCAAAAACTCTGTTTGTACTATTTCAGGGGTATAGTGATAGATCAGCAGACTATGATACAAAGAGGTTGTGTTACCCTCACTATCAAACTGCTCAAACTGACGACTTACATAATAATAATCATCAGATTGTGCTACTAACTGGTGTGTAACTTTAGCCTGCAAGGTGCAGTCTGGCATATTTGGCTTACACTCTGGGGTGCGTGTGTTGCTATAGCTGCCATATCTGTAACGCTCTCGTATTAACTCACCCTTGTCGACATACCAGGCATATTGCCAATCAAAAGTATCAATATACAGCTCACCACTGCTAAATAGATCCATATCGAAAGGGGTCTGGCTCATGCCAATGAACCCCTGCCAACGGCCAACCACGTTGCTGTCGGTGAATACCGCCTCCGGCTGCTGTTTAACCAGGATCCCATAGCGCGTATCGGCCATACCAGCCTCACCTTTGGCCAGGCTCACATATTGATAAGCAGCGCCGAGTTTTTTGGTTATCCAGAACACCTCAGTCACAGTGTGCTCGCCCGCTCGATAGTCAACCTCAAGCGTATTGCCATTTACCCGCCAGGCTAGTACCTCTCGCTTGGGATCCACAATGGGGGTAGAGATTTCTCCGTTCTGCTCCAGCTGATACTGATCCGGGAAACCACGGCCAGTTTGACCATCGCTTTCGCGCACCTCAATATGCCACAACCCCTGCATCTCTTCGTCACCCGGCAGGGCCAGGGTCATCCCTTTATCCAGCAAATTACTGGTATAAGCTTTTTCATATGGTTCTGTCTCTGGGTCATTCCCGCCGAACACAGCGATGCCCTGTTCAACAATGTCGACTGTTCTGAACACGGCATTTTCCGCCAGGATCGTCATTTCCAATGAATCAATGTAGACAGAGCGCTCTGGATCACTCTCCCGGGTTGAGATGTGTAACGGCTCCGCCAGGGTGATCTGGACTGTGTTGTTGTCTTGTTTCCAGCTTTTGATCTCCACAGTATTGATTGCGGAAATAGTACCTTTTCCAGAACCACTCAAGCTGACATGATATGCAGCAGCATTGAAGTGTTTCACCGCTTGCAGAATGAACTCGCCCTCAACAGGGGCTGTAGTATCGTCAATCAAGTCAACATCTTGCTTTATTGCAGCCTTCGTCGACTCAATCAACGCGGGATCTGCAGCATTGACGTCATTCTCAAATTGTTGAGCAGTGTGCGCATCGTCGACTAAATCCAATGTCGTCTTCACGCCTTCAGGGAGGCTATAATCACTATTATCAACAACAATCTTAATCAACGAAGCCAGCGACATTTTTTCGTCGGCATCAACATTTAATAACGCCTGGTTTAATTCAGCATCACTGGTTAGCATAGCGCCTGCGCGTGTCATCAACGCATATTCCGCAGTCGAAACGTTCGTAACATTAACGCCAAAGTTTTCAGTCTTATCGAGCTGACCATCTTCACCGGCTTGTTGTACCAACTGTGCCATGGAATTCAGCACAGAAACAAATTCAACCTGACTCTGTGCATCCACGCCGGTTGCTGAAATCATGACCGGGTAGTCTGCCTCACTTTCATCTACAACCAATGTCGCAGAATACAAGCCTTCTCCGTTTGCCTTGACCTGTACCTCAGATCCGCCCGCAGACAATACAACATCCGCATTGGCAATAGGCTCATCTGTCACGCGTCCATTCAGGGTAACTGAAACTGTATTGCGTTTGATCAGCACACTTTGGCTGGATTGCTGAGTCGCTCCCTGATCGTCGGTTACCATCACCGTAAAGGTAATAGTCGTATCTTCTTGGATATCCGGTACCGTATAGGTTGGCATTGCCGTATCCGTATCTGCTTCCGTCAAAGAAAGCGACGAACTGTGAGACCAGGCGTAACTGGCCACTTTGCCATCAGAATCGCTAGCACTGGCTGTCAGTGTAAATGCGAGGCGCTCCTGTTGCTCAGGCAAGGCTGCTATGCTCACCACCGGCGCCTGGTTCTGTTTAGGTGTAACAGCGCCCTGACCTGAGTCAGCTCCCGTGCTGTCACTTCCCCCTCCACATCCGCTCAATGCGAACGCCAAGGCAGCGGTAAGTGGCCACTTACTCTGACCTGAAACAATTAACCCCTTAATTTTAGTCATTATTGTACTTCCTGCATCAAGGTTATCCATCCTCGTAGTATTGTGTTGTGTCTAATCGCTTTTGTAGCGCAGTTTTAAACGCCTATTCTAACATTGTTTCTATTTCTTCAACAGGTGCATAAAATACAATTATTTTTTATTGCGGGTCATTAACAATGTAACTTATTGATAATACTAGCTTGCTTAATTCAATATTCTATTTGGAGGCGAGAAAATGGGGTCGATCACACCGTACCCGCGTCCTGCTATCGCTGAGACACCTACATTCATATAGACGAGGAACAAGTTTTACTCTTTGGTTGTTCTAACTGAGAAATTTTTAACGCTGTTAGCGCCCTATTTGCTCCTTCAAATAGGCTAGGTATTAAGTGACATTGGTATAATACTGTGGCGATGGAAAGGAGTTGATGCAAAAAGCAAGGCTTTACGTACAAAGCCCAGCCTTTTAATGGGTACTTTGAGTGGAAATTCAGAAATGGGATTAATTTGTCGTAACCACCTCTGCAACTGGCCAACTAGCAAGTGTTGATTGCAATAAGCGACCACCAGACATTCACAGCCCCCCATAAACTTTTCTATCCAAGAACTTGTTTATAGTAAGCATTTACATGACTGCCCATGTGTCACAGTCGCTGAGTGCACCACTACAGCTTATTGTTAATCGCCTCCAACTGTTCGCTGAAACTCAGGTGACGCAGATCCCCCAAACCAGCCTTGTTTGTCATTTCTAAGAGCTGTGCTTCCAGCGCCAGTAACGGGGCTTCTGCGCGCTTATCGTCAATGGCAGCCTGCCTGCGCATATGCTCAGAAAAAAGCTGCTCCATTCTTTTTATCTGTAACTCAGCCAGTTTCACCTTGTGCTTGATGTCTTCATAAGCGCGCACATTTTGGCGAATATAGCTTTGCGCAGACTCTGCCGTGACTTTGACATCCTGATATACGGTCGGCAAAATGTCAGCCTTATCTGAGGTTGCCAGCGTTCGTACCTCACTCAGCACTTTACCCAGAAAAAAGTGCTCCGCTGCGTCCTGCTCCAGCACATGTAGCTGAGACTGTAGTTCAGGCAACGCTCCCTCAACCTCAATGCGTTTACCAGCAACCAGCATCTCTTTGAAGTCATCGTGGCGCGCCGCAAGCCGAGCATAACGACGCGCAAACTGCTGCCCAGCTTCCAGTTTATCGAGTACCACAAAATGAGCGCGAACCGGTTCCAGTACACTAACAATAGCTTGCTTTGCGCTTTGTGCTGCCGCAATCAAGCTGACAATTTCCTGACTAACTGCCATCACCTCATCGGCTTTGGTGTCCGAGGAAAACAAAGAGGCGCTTTCGAGTGATTCCGCCGGGTTTGCACTGAGCTCAGCGAAGTCATCTTGCAATGATTGCCAAAGTTTACTGGCCTTTGAGGTCCGTTCGCTGTCGTACTCACTCAGTTCTGCCTCTGCGGACAAACCAATCGCTTGTTGTGCCTCCTGATAGGCTGCCTCAGCTTTATGATAGGCAGCCTGGATCTGCTCTGGGGTTGCCTTATCACTGCTAACAATATTGCTCACTGAATCCAGCGTTTTACACCCGCCTAATAATGTTACTGCCAGTAATAAGGCGATACTGCTTTGTTTGTACATTAATAACTCCATTGGATCCCGGCTGACAGGGATATATTGGTATACTCTATGTCTGGGACAGTACGACGATTGCCATCTGACTCAGAGATTGCATCACGTTCTTTGTAAGATACATCCAGCCCCGCCATCACAGCGATGCTCTCAAAAACCTGATAACGGACACCCGCACGCCCCTGTATGCCCCAACCATTAAAGGTTTCACTGAGTGTTCTCTCAATGGTCCGGGTATTCTGTACTCGGGTATAAACAGGGAGTGTCACTTCGGCATCTGCATACCAGCTAAATTTATTAGACGTATCTTGTAGTTTGCTGTCATATCTTAACCCGGCCGCAGCAATAATGCTCAATTGATCTTCCGTGGTAGAAACGACGGGCTGTAGATTTCCAGGTAAGCCCTCCAGATCCCCTGTACCTGTGTTATTTTGCCCGGGTAAATTAAAACGTGCTACGGGATCGCCATCACCACGCGGTGCGGACTGTAAGACCTGATCAAACTGGCCAGCCCCAGGCTGAGCGAATCGAAAGTCCGACCGGGTAAAGCTGGTTGTAAAAATCCGCCCACCCATAGTGACTTGCAATGCACGTGTTAGGTTATAGGCGGCACTCATTGCTATTTCGTTAGACTTTGCTTTGAAATCGTTATATTGCACTGCGCCAAACTGGTGGGTCACAGAGCTGTCGTTAGGGTCCTGAAAATCATTGACATACCAGGTTTCTGTATCCAGGCCCGGATAAATGGTTGCCGCAGTGCCAATATACACACCCCAGTCGTCGTTAATGCCAGAATAAGACAGCTGTCTGATTGTGGGATTACGCACTTTTGCGTCCTGAGTCAAACGGCCCAATCCGCTTAAATCATTAAGCGCTTCACTGTATTCAATGGATTCAAAACCGAGGCGAATTTCACTATAAGAAGGGTTAGGTGCAGCCGCAGCGGTGCCTGTGACCAGACAACACGCCATAATAAGCGATTTATTCATAACGTTAGACCTTGCGCAGAGTAGACTGGAAAGTAACACAAGGACCAACGCACCACTCCCTGGTTACAGATTCTTACATTATTGAATAATAATAAGTCAAGCCGTCAGATAGTCAAGAAACTCACCTCGCCTTAGGGACCACGAAAGCCAATGAGGCAGCATTTGAAATAAAATATAAACAAACACTTAGCTGACTTTTGATATACATTAAGTATGACTGAGCCAGCTTGAAGCTGGCTCTGGCTGAATACGAACTTAGTGACTTAAACAGCTTGCTGAATAATCACATCATCCGCTTTTTTAGTGTACTGAGGCATTTTGTGGAAATTCAGATAACGATAGGTATCTGCAGCGGTGGCATTGATCCGCTCTGCATATTGTTGATACTCCGCCGGCGTTGGCAGCTTACCCAGGATAGCTGCAACAGCAGCAAGCTCTGCCGAGGCCAGGTAGACATTGGCACCAGTTCCCAGACGGTTGGGGAAATTACGTGTAGAAGTTGACACCACAGTTGCCTTGTCCGCGACCCGGGCCTGGTTACCCATACACAACGAACAGCCAGGCGTTTCAATACGCGCACCAACACGGCCGTAAATACCGTAATACCCTTCATCTGTTAGTTGATCTCTGTCCATCTTAGTAGGCGGCGCAACCCATAACTGTGTTGGTAGCCGAGCACCAAAGTTGTCGAGCAGTTTGCCCGCAGCCCTGAAATGACCTATGTTGGTCATACAAGAGCCAATAAACACCTCATCAATTGTTTCACCAGTTACCTCGGACAACAGACGCGCATCATCCGGATCGTTTGGCGCACATAGAATAGGCTCTTTAATTTCAGCGAGATCAATTTCAATCGTGTGAGCATATTCTGCGTCGGGATCCGCAGTCATCAGTTCAGGGGTCGCCAACCACTCTTCCATCTTGGTGATACGACGCTCGATAGTGCGAACATCGCCATAACCCTCAGCAATCATCCACTTCAGCATGACGATATTTGAATTTAAGTACTCTTCAATCGATTCCTGGGACAATTTAACGGTACAGCCCGCAGCTGAGCGCTCAGCCGATGCGTCGGACAATTCAAATGCCTGCTCAACAGTCAGATGCTCAACCCCTTCAATTTCAAGAATACGGCCAGAGAACTCATTGATCTTACCTTTCTTTTCAACCGTGAGTAAGCCTTGCTTAATCGCATAGTAGGGGATCGCATGAACCAGATCGCGTAGCGTGATCCCGGGTTGCATCTCACCTTTAAACCGCACCAGTACGGATTCTGGCATATCCAGTGGCATCACACCGGTTGCTGCTGCAAATGCCACAGCACCCGACCCGGCCGGGAATGAAATCCCCAATGGGAAGCGGGTATGAGAGTCACCACCTGTCCCCACGGTATCTGGCAGCAACATGCGGTTCAGCCAGGAGTGGATCACGCCATCGCCAGGACGCAATGATACGCCACCGCGATTCATGATGAAATCCGGCAAAGTGTGGTGGGTATTTACATCAATCGGCTTAGGGTAAGCCGATGTATGACAGAATGACTGCATCGTTAGATCGGCTGAAAAGCCCAAACATGCCAGATCTTTTAATTCATCCCGAGTCATTGGGCCTGTGGTATCCTGCGAGCCCACTGTGGTCATCGTTGGCTCACAGTACTGACCCGGGCGAACCCCTGGCATATTACAGGCACGACCAACCATTTTCTGTGCCAATGTGAACCCTTTACCTGAGTCCTCTATCAGTTTAGGTTTGCAGAAAATATCTTCCTGCTCCAACCCCAGCGCATGCCGTGCTTTATCAGTCAGCCCCCGGCCAATGATCAAAGGAATACGACCGCCGGCTCGTACTTCATCCAGGATAACATCTGACTTCAAACTAAATGTGGTGACCACTTCATCGCTACCATGGCGCTTAACGACCCCTTCGTATGGGTAGATATCAATCTGGTCACCCATATTCAGGTCATCAACCGGTAGCTCAATGGGTAAAGCACCCGAATCTTCCATTGTATTGAAGAAAATAGGCGCAATCTTGCCACCGAGGCACACACCACCCACTCGCTTATTTGGCACAAACGGAATATCGTCACCCATAAACCATAGAACAGAGTTAGTTGCTGACTTACGTGAAGAGCCGGTACCTACAACATCACCGACATACGCTAAGGGCAACCCTTTTTGCTTCAGCGCTTCTAATTGGGTAACCGGACCAATTTCGCCAGCTCTGTCCGGCGTAATGCCATCCCGCTCATTTTTTAACATAGCCAGCGCATGCAGCGGAATATCGGGTCGTGACCAGGCATCCGGTGCCGGAGACAGATCATCCGTATTGGTTTCGCCCGTCACCTTAAAGACCGTTACTGAGATTTTATCTGCGACTGCGGGCTTATCCAGGAACCACTCAGCATTTGCCCAGGATTCAATCACTTGTTTAGCAAATACATTACCTGCTTTGGCTTTTTCCTCAACATCATAGAAGGCATCAAACATGAGCAGGGTGTGTGATAAGCCTTTCACCGCTATCGGCGCTAATGCTGCGTCATCCAACAATTCGATCATCGGCGCAATGTTGTACCCACCCAACATAGTGCCCAGTAACTCTGCCGCATAAGCTTTAGAGATGAGGGGAGAAGTCGCTTCGCCTTTTGTTACAGCCGCTAAAAAGCCCGCTTTGACGTAGGCTGCGTCATCCACACCGGGTGGTACACGATTGATAAACAGATCAACTATGAACTCTTCTTCACCTGCTGGTGGCGTTTTCAATAACTCGATCAGTTCTGCGGTTTGCTGCGCATCCAGCGGTTTGGGAACAATCCCTTGCGCTGCGCGCTCCTCAACATGGTTACGATATTCTTGAAGCACAGTTATGCCCTCTTGGTGACGTGAACAGGTAATTAATTTTTAGGGTTAAAAACCCTAATAAATTTGCTTATATGTAAAATATGATGATTTATTATAAGGTCTTAGAGTATAGATGAAAATCAAACGGCCACTTTGCCGTCTTATATTGACTATAAACCCTGTGAATACACTGAGTTAAAAACAATGTTTATATGAATGGCTTGAAGTAAGAAAAAGAGACAAAAAGGCCCGGACAATGCCGGGCCAGAGTAGAATAAACAAGGGTTAGCGCTTAACTTTGACACGCTCTACAGATTTCACTTTTGCTTCAACACGGCGGTTTTCAGCATGGGCTTGTGCGGAATCATCGGTATTTTTCAGACGTTCTTCACCGTAACCCACCGTTGTGATACGCATTTCATCAATGCCTTTCTCTATTAGCTGCTTCGCAACAGCATCAGCACGCTTCTTAGACAACCATTTGTTGTAATCCGCTTTACCCACAGCGGAAGTGTGCCCTTCAAGTACCACTGTGGTTTCTGGGTGCTCATTCAGGAAGCTTACAACAGCTTGAATATCATTAAGATACTGTTGTGACACGCTTGAGTTATTGTTCGGGAAACGCACCAGCAAGCTGACAGTTACCTCTTTGTCTTCATACAAAGTACACCCTTGCGCATCAACTGCATCACTCATTGCTGTATTGGCACACTGGTCATCCATGTCATAAATGCCATCTTTGTCCGTATCGACAGGCGCTGCGACAACAGGCTCTGGCTCTGGCTGCGGAGCTGGTGCAGGTTCAACAGGTTTACTGCTGCTCGCGCCGCCAAAGAAGTAGTTAATACCGAGCTTTGCGCCCACATCGGTGTAACCCCGATCAATGCCCTGATAAATAGCCGTTTCAAAGTTAGCAGCAAAGTTGTCGCTGAAGTGATGACGATAACCCGCGCCCACATTGGCAAAGGTGTTATTGTCAAACACATCGATTGATTTCAGACCAAATAGTGCATAGAAAGGGCCACCATTAAAGTGATAAAGGCCGTCAATACCAATTCTATCACCGTCTACAGAGTCACTGCGTAATCCTGACAAATCAAAATCCATATCAGCATACTCAAGACGAGCACTCCAGTATTTGCTAAAGCGATAGCCCAGCTCGGCACCCCACCCCATTGAATCATCAACGGTGACGCCAGCTGCATCCCGACTATTTTCCCACTCAGCATTATAGTAGTCACCAAAGACGCCCAAATAAACGCCTTCTTGGTGGTCATCCGCATACGCACTGGTTGCCATCAAAGCTGTTACAACAACGCTTAGCATTCGTAGTTTCATCATCCTTCCCTCTCTAAAATAATAATGCAATCTGATATTTGCAGTAATAATAGTAGATGATGTCTTAATATTTACTTAACACAAATTAGGAATTTTTTGTTAATTTTACATTCAGCTCTGATGACCAAATAACACTCGGTACAAGCCCTGTTCCGCAACCAAGCTATGATGATCTCCAGCCTGGCTCACGACGCCATCATCCAGAACATATATTTGGTCTGCCTGACGGATTGCACTCAGTCGATGGGCAATGATCAGGGTCGTCCTGCCTGACAGAAAAGTATTCAAATTGCGATGTATTTTGGCCTCAGTTTCCACATCCAGCGCAGACGTTGCTTCATCCAGAACCACCACTTTAGGATCCGCGGCAACCATACGGGCAATGGCCAGGCGTTGCTTTTGTCCGCCCGACAGTCGCACCCCATTGCGACCCACCACAGTATCGAGCTGTTGGGGCATGTCTGTGACAGTGTCAGCCAGTTCAGCCACCTTTAACGCATGCCATAGCAGCTCATCATCACAGGTTTTACCCATGGCCAGATTCTCCCGAATACTGGCATTAAATAGAATGGGTTGCTGTAGCACAGTCACGACATGCTCCCGAATGGCATGGAAACCAACCTCTTCGGCAGGCATGTCATTAATTAAAATATCTCCTGACTGCTTCTGATATAACCCCAGCAGTAATTGCACAAGGGTCGACTTACCACCGCCCGATACCGCAACTAACGCTGTTTTCTTACCGCTGGGCAAGCTCAAAGACACATCATTGAGTACCGGCATGCCATCTTGATAGGCAAAACTAACGTGACGAAAATCGATGCGGATCATGGGTTGTTTGAATACCTCGCTGTTAGCAGGCTGATGAGGCTCAGTACTGAATGCCAGCACTTGATTCAGACGCTGAAGTGCAGCGGTCGCGCCATAATAAGCATACTGAATACTCAGTATCTCCTGCACAGGTCCCATCATAAACCACAAGTAGCCAAATACGGCGAATATCTGACCTACGGTTAAGTCAGAGAAAACCACCATCAGCATAGCGATGGCACGAAAGACTTCAAATCCCAACAAGAAAACGGTGAAGCTAAGTCGATTGACTGCATCTGTTTTCCACTGTGACTGTACAGAGTGGTGACGAAGCGATTTAGCCGCCCCTACAACCGTATCGAAATAACTTTGCTCGCGTCGCATTGCCTTGAGCTGAGCGATGGCATCTAACGTATCGACCAGCGCACTCTGAAATGCTTCAAACGCGTTATTCTGACGCTTCTTTAAGTCCTTCACGCGCTTACCGAATTGCCGGGAAAAATAAATCACAGCAGGATTAAGTGTCAAAATAATCAAACCCAACAGCCAGTCGATCCAGAGCAGTACTACGGCCGTCCCTACAATCGTCAAAATGCCTATCAAGAAACGAGACAAGGTTTGGCTGATAAAACCATCCAGCGTCTCAATATCTGTGATACACCGTGAACTGATCGCCGCAGCGCCCTGGGTTTCGTACTCCTTGAGCTGCACCTTTGCCAGATGGCCAAGCAGTCTTTCCCGGATCCGATAAGAAATATCCTTGCCTATGATAGTGAACTGACGTGACTGCGCAACACCCAACACCAATGCCCCCAAGCGCATACACACCACAGCTATCAGGATAGAGATAATGTAGCCCGTCGCTCCGTGCCACTGAGCAGGTAATACATGATTAAGGGTTTCCACTGCAGTACCTGGGCGTGCCAATAACACTTCATCCACTAATAAAGGCATCATGAGTGGAATGGGCACGCTCACCAGAGCGGCACAAAAAGCAATCAGATGAGCGTAAATCAAGGGAGTTTTATGCGTCAGGATCTGTCGCTTGATTTCCTGCCAGGTCAATGCCTGGTTACTCTGCTCACTCATAGCTTACGTTCCACAAAACGTCTGGTAGGCCTGTTCATGTGCCATAGTCGCCGTCCATTGAGCAGGATAGGCTTGATAGGTATAGGGGCTCTTCAAAGCAGTTAGCCAGTCAGTAAACTCATCACTCAGAGTGCCTTCATTAAACAGGGCAATAAATCGCTCCACCAGATCATTACGCGGAATAATAGCCGGATTTACAGATTGCATCAGCGCCAGAGCCTCAGCTGCACTGTGTCCGCTAATCCGCTTTCGCCACTTACTGACCCAGTCAGCTAACACTTCAGGTAAAGGGTAGGTTGGTAGCGGACTGGCGTGGAGTGCGTTTGTCAGAGCAGCAAACGTGTTGGTGTAATCCAGTTTATTTTGCTGCATCAGCGATAACAGTTCACTCAATAATGCCTGATCTGATTCCTCCCAGGTACCTATCCCAAGCTTTTTAGACCACATTACTTGGTAGCCCTCATGAAAGCTCTCTGCAAACTGACTTAAAATCTCTGAAAAACGCTCAAGCGCCGCGTCTTTATCCTCAATCAACACCATCAAAGACTCTGCCAGACGGCCACAATTCCAGCTGGCAATGTTAGGTTGCTGACCAAAAGCATAGCGTCCTTGACGATCAATGGAGCTAAACACAGTATCGAACGAGAAAGACTCCATCATCGCACAAGGGCCATAGTCAATCGTCTCACCATTTATCAGGGTATTATCTGTATTCATAACCCCATGAATGAAGCCTACCTGCATCCACTTTAAAATAAGTGCACACTGGCGCTGACATACCCGCGTAAAGAAATCAAAGATACGTGCCTCACCACTGGACGTAATGTCGCTGAAGTATTCACGGATACATAACTCGACAAGCTTGCTCATCGCCGCCACATCTTTGTTCATTGCCATCAACTGAAAGGTGCCAACCCGAATATGGCTTCGGGCAATGCGACATACAACAGCGCCGGGCTCTGGCGTCTGGCGCATCACCTGTTGACCAGTGGTCAAGACTGCCAGACAGTGTGTCGTTGGTACACCCAGTGCTTGCATTGCATGGCTCATGATGTATTCCCGGATAGCCGGACCCAGTGCACACAAGCCATCCCCCCCACGCGAGAAGACTGTCGCACCAGAGCCTTTGAGGTGCATGTCATAGCTGAGACCATCCGCTGCGGTGATTGACGCAATGAGGTGTGCTCGTCCATCACCAAGTTGCGGATTAAAATGACCAAACTGATGGCCGCAATACGCCATTGCAACCGGCTGAATGTGCTCGACCTGAGACACCCCCGCAAGGTAGTTACGCAGCGTTTGCTGATCGATCTCAATACCTAATTCAGATAACAATGCCTGATTAGTAAGTAGTAATTGAGCCTGCTCAAACTGATAAGGCTGTTGTGGGACCAGGTAAGTCTCTCCCAACTCGGTGTAGCGGGTAAAAAACTGGCTCATGATGTTACTCCTACCTCATTGTCACCCACACTATAAGCGACAAGCTGACTTAATTTTTGCAATGAATAACCACTTTGTCTACGTAACTCATTGAAGAAGGCTTGCGCAGAGCGAAGTGATTTCTGGCTATGCAAACCGCCTGAGATCACCTCATGCGCGCGCAAATAGGCTTCTACATCCCGGCTTAGAATAAACGTATCTTTGCCGACAGCCCTCAGTGCATAAGGACCTGTATTGCCCCCTAATCGACTCCCTTGCTTTTTAAGTAACAACCATAGTTCAATAATGTTATCCTCAGGCCAATTTGCAACAAGCTTACTAAAAGTGCCGTGCTCTAATGCCAACTCATGGAGCATAAGGCAGTTATGTGCAATGCTCTGTACTTTTTTATAGTTACGTACAATACGTTCATCCTGAGCGCGCTGTTCAAACATTTCAGGCGACATGTAAAGCAACTTCTCAATCGAAAAGTCCCAGAACACGTCACGAAAACCTGACCACTTGGCGTTAATCACCGACCAATAAAAACCACTTTGGAATATTTTTCGAGTGAACTCTTCCAGCCAAACATCATCAGGAAGCATTGCAAGTTGCGTATTTGATACGGGTTCGCTGAGTAATGATTCCAGTATGTCTTTCGAACCTTTACGCTCGCATGCTCGTTCATAAATATCTAAAAAACTCTCCACAGCTTAGCCTTTTATTTTTGATCAATGGGATAGACGCTTTTGTTAGCCGATTCGTTTTATTCAACAATAAGCGCTATAGTTTTGTTTAGCCCGATTTTCAGAGCCTTGTCAGTGAAATACTTTATTTTTGCTTTATTTTATAGTTTTACGTTAAGTGCTGAAACAGTGCATATTACGACTGGTCAATGGCCTCCATACGTAGACAGGCATCGTGAGGATCAAGGGTGTACCGCTCAGCTTATCCGAGATGCCTTTGCTTTGCACGGGATCCGTGTTCGGTTTGTATTTATGCCCTGGCAACGCGCATACGAAGAAGGAAAAAAAACGGAATTTATTGGCAGCGCTTATTGGTATTACAATGAAAAAAGAGCAACCGAGTACCTGTATACATCGTACCCGCTCACTTCAGAAGTTTCCCACTTTTACCACCTGGATAGCATCCCCTTTAAGTTTAACTCCTACGCTGATTTAAAACCATTCAGACTTTTGATTAATAAAGGTTTAACGTATCCGAAAACACTATGGCAAGCGATAAAAGAATATGAAATAGAGGTGATGGAGGCGACCTACACGACCAAGAACTTGCAATTTCTGCTGCGTCAACGCGCGGATATTGTCGTTCTGGATGAGCAAACAGAAAGGGAATACGCAAAAGCCCTGTCTAACTCTGAGGTAAAACGCCTGGTACGACAGCCTAAACCAGCATTCGTTAATCAGGGTTTTTTACTGATTAACCAACATAACGAAAAATATGTGGCGCTTTTTAATAACGCACTCCAAACGCTTATTTCAAACAAACCTTATCTGGCGCAATATCAAGAAAATTGCTCTGCGATTAGTACCCAGTGATTGTTCGCTCTTTGCAAAGAGACATATTTATACCAGGTTCACTTATACCAATTTGCTTAATTAAGTGATCTATTTTGAGGCGAGAAAATAGGGTCGATAACAAGGCAAAAATTTTGCTATTTAGTTGTTCTAAATGAGAAATTTTTAACGCTGTTAGCGTCCTATTTGCTCCTTCAAATAGACCAGGTATTAAGTGAAATTGGTATTAATACCTGATCATGATTGCAAGGTGGAAGGACAATTCATATTAATCGTGTGGCCTGTTGGCAGTTCCCGCATCAAGTGTGGGATGACGGTGGTGTGGGCTTTGTGAGCGGGCAGTTATACCAAATTGATTAAATTTATGATCTAATGTCAAAATCCAATTTCCATCTATGTGATAGTGATTTTGCAGCCTTCTGAATTTATTAAGCTCTCCAAACAAACTAAAGATCCAAGAAAGAAAGT